>JAUHYI010000086.1 GCA_030426385.1 Phycisphaerae bacterium | reverse complement strand
AATTCAAGGCGCTACGCAACGAGGTGAGCGGGTTCATGATGGATTTGAATGAGGAAGCGAAGTCGTTGCGGGTGGAGACGACGTATCGGTTGCCGGATGTGGAGCCGATTGATCTGGTGGGGTAGGGAGGGAGTTAAAAGTTAAAAGTAAAAAGTAAAAAGTTAAAAGTAAAAAGTGAAACAACAGTGGGTGCGGTCATGCAGGGGAAATGTGGGGGGGTTAGGAGTTGATGGTATGGATCGTTATGTTGAAATTGTGAATCTGGTGAAGGCGTATCCGAATCCGGTGGGTGAGGCGATACGTGTGGTTGATGGGTTTAACCTGAACATTCGCAAGGGCGAGGTGGTGTCGGTGATCGGACATTCGGGGTGTGGCAAGTCGACGGTGCTGACAATGGTGGCGGGATTGAATGCGATCACATCAGGTGATGTGGTGGTGGCGGGGTCGGTGATTTCAGGTGCGGGGCCTGATCGTGCGGTGGTTTTTCAGTCGCCGTGTTTGTTGCCGTGGTTGACGTCGTTTGGAAATGTGATGCTGGGTGTGAAGCGGGTGTATCCGCATGCGACGCGGCAGGAGCGCAAAGAGATTGTTGAGTATTACCTGTCGCTGGTGGGGTTGGCCGATGCGATGAACAAGTATCCGCGTGAGATGTCCGGAGGTATGCAGCAACGGGTGGGCATTGCGCGGGCGATCGCGTTGAAGCCGAAGATGTTGTTGTTGGATGAACCGTTCGGGCGGTTGGATTCGCTGACGCGGATGGATTTGCAGGACGTGATCATGGGGATTCTCAATCGTGAAAAAATTACGACGATGGTGATCACGCATGATGTGGATGAAGCGGTTTATATGAGCGATCGGATTTGCATGATGACCAACGGCCCCAGGGCGCGGGTGGGTCAGGTGTTGGATATTCCGTTTGATCGGCCGCGCGATCGTCGGGCGGTGTTGGAGCATGAACTGTATTACGACTTGCGTGGTTGTCTGATCGATTTCCTGGAGAAGTTTGATAAGCATAAGCATGTGGGCAAGGGTGATGGGCGCGAGGGCATGTCTGGTGATGATGATGTTCGCGGTGATGGAAAAGGTGTTGAGTTGGCGGGTGCGATGGACATGATGTTGGGTTTGCCCGCGGACGACAATGCGGAGATGTCGTTGAAGATATCGGATATGGCGACTGGCGTTGTTGGTACGGCTGAGGTTTTGTCATTGGCGGAGGTGAGCGATGGTGTTTGATGCGACGATGACGATGACCAGGATGGATGAGATCACCGCCGCGGCGGAGGTGTGGCATGTGGATGCTGATGAAACACAGGCGATGCTGATTGATGGTGTGTATGGCGCGGCAGAAGCGTTGGGTTTTTCGCGTGATGGTTTGGTGTTGCATGCGGGGCAAGGTTTGGCGGGCGCGGTGTTGGCACGGCGGGTGCCGGTGTTGTTGCGTGAACTGGATAGAGAAGCGTTTGAAGGAAGCGAAGCGGCGGCAGCATCGGGGGTGGTGGCGGCGATTGGGATTCCGGTTTTTGATGAAGAAAAATTGACAGCCGTTTTGGTGGTGATGTTTCGCGGTAATCCGGGGATGGTCGGTGGTGTGGAATTGTGGGTGGGTCGGCGCGGGCGCGTGGAACTGGGATTGACCGAAGCGTATTACGCGGGTTTGGAACGGTTTGGCAAGATCAGCAAGTATGTGAATTTCCCGATTGGCTCGGGCTTGCCGGGAATGGCGTGGGCGATTGGTGCGCCGCGTTTGATTACGGGGTTAGGAAAATCGCAAGCATTTTTACGATCGTCGGGTGCGGAAAGTGCGGGGTTGGTGACGGGGTTTGGTGTGCCGATCGTGCATCGCAATGAATTGTTGGCAGTGATGCTGTGGTTGTCATCGCGGGCAACGCCGTTGGCGCGTTGGCATCAGGTTTGGGAATCGAGTGATGGGCGTGTTGAATCGTTGCGATGTGTGGCGGCGGATGGGGTGGGGAGTGGTGAAGTAAAAAGTGAAAAGTTAAAAGTGAAAAGTAGGGAAGGGGTGGGGTCGGGTGGCGCTGAATTGCAGGCGGCGATTACGGCGGCAGTTCGTGAGGCGGGCCAGAGGCGGATGCCGGTGGTGTTTGATGATGTGAGTGCGCAGGGTTTGGAAGGTGTGGGGTTGGGTGAAGTAAAAAGTGAAAAGTTAAAAGTGAAAAGTGTGGAAGGGGAACAGGGAAATTGGGGGGGCGCTAAGCCGCAAGCGGCGGGGTGGGGGGGACGAGGGGGGCGGGTTTTGGGTGGGTTTGCGTTGCCGGTGTTGCGGCATGATGGGGTGCGGGCGGTGGGGGTGATGGCATGGTGAGTGTGGCATTGACAGTTTTGGGTGATGGGGTGGGTGAGGATGTGAGAGGCGGGCGGGCGGTGTGTCCGTATTGTGGGGTGGGGTGCGTGTTGGATGTGGAGGTGGAAAACAATCGAGTGACGAAAGTGCGGGCAGATGCGGCGGTGGCACCGAACTATGGGATGATGTGTCCGAAGGGTGCGTTGCTGTCGCGGGTGTATGACGATCCGGCGCGGTTGATGCGGCCGATGATTCGTTGGGAAAAAGGGGGGGCGTTGGAAGCGGTGAGTTGGGAGGTGGCGATTGGGTATGTGGCGAAGCGATTGGGTGAGGTGCGGGCGCGGCGCGGTGGCGATGGGTTGGCATGGTATGGGTCGGGGCAACTGGATACCGAAGCGAGCTACGTGTTTACGAAATTATTCAAGGGGTTTCTGGGGAGCAACCATACGGACACGAACAGTCGGCTATGCATGAGCAGTGCGGTGGCAGGGTATAAGCATGTGTTTGGTGCGGATGGCCCGCCGACCTGTTACGACGATATCGAACAAGCGGATACGTTTTTTATTCTGGGCGCGAACATGGCGGCAAATCATCCGGTGCTGTTCAACCGGGTGCGGCGTCGGCGGGCGACGGATGAGAACGTGCGCATCATTGTGGTTGATCCGCGGGAGACGCGGACGGCGACCTATGCGGATGTGCATGTGCCGGTTGCGGTGGATGGCCATGCCATGTTCGGAAATGCAGGGGAAAACGTGGGGGGCCAGTGGGGAAATGTGGGGGGGGCGGGGGGAAACGTGGGGGGGGTGGGGGGGGATTTGGGATTGTTGTGGTGGGTGATGCGGCGGTTGGTTGAACTGGATCAGGTGGATTACGGATTTTTGTCAGCACACACGGAAGGGTGGCAGGATTATCTGGATGGGTTGTTGGGGATGGATGCGGGTGCGTTGCAACGGGCGAGTGGTGTTGAGCGAGCGGTGTTGGATGCGGTGGTTGATGCGATGGTGGGGGGGCGTCGTGTGTTGAGTTTTTATTGCATGGGCGCGAACCAGAGCGTGGTGGGGACGGAAAAAAATGCGGCGATCATTGCGATGCAATTGATGTTGGGTCAGGTGGGCAAGCCGGGGTGTGGGCCGTTTTCATTGACGGGTCAGCCGAATGCGATGGGTGGTCGTGAGGTGGGCTATTTGTGCGGGCAGTTGCCGGGTTATCGATCGGTGGAGAATGCGGGAGATCGTGGTGCGGTGGAAGCGGCGTGGGGATTGGCGCGAGGGTCGATCGGTGCGGAGCCAGGTCATGCGGCGGTGGGGATGTTTGAGGCGGTGGGTCGGGGCGAGATCGAAGCGTTGTGGGTGGCGTGTACGAATCCTGCGGTGAGTATGCCTGATAGTGAATCGGTGAAGCGAGCATTGGCGGAGGTGCCGTTATTGATTGTGCAGGATATTACGATGCGCAGTGAGACGGCGGGTTATGCGGATGTGTTGTTGCCTGCGTGTCAGTGGGGTGAGAAGGTGGGGACGATGACCAACAGCGAACGGCTGGCGGTGCGGAGCGAACAGTTTCTGGAGCCAGCGGGTGAGGCGAAGCCTGATTGGTGGATCGCGGCGCAGGTGGGGCGGGCGATGGGTTTTGATGGGTTTGATTTTGCGCAGGCGGGTGAGGTGTGGGATGAGTATCGCAAATTGACGGCAGGTCGGGTGTGCGATCAATCAGGGATGACGAACGAACGGTTGGAAGCGGGTGGGTTACGTTGGCCATGTCGTGATGAAACGGATGGCGGGACGGCACGGCGGTATGTGGATGGTGTTTTTGCGACGGGTGATGGTCGGGCGTGGTTGGGGGGCGTGGGGGGGGGAGGAGTTAAAAGTGAAAAGTTAAAAGTTAAAAGTGGGGGAGGGGAGGGGAAGAACCACAGAGACACAGAGGCACAGAGGAAGGCCGGGGGAAATGTGGGGGGGGTGGTTTTGACGACGGGGCGGGTGGCGGGGCATTGGCATACGCGGACGAAATCGGGGTTGGTGGCGGAGTTGGCAAGGCAGGAGCCGGAGCCGTTTTTGGAGATTCATCCTGCGGATGCGTTGGCGTTGGGGATTGATGATGGTGCGTGGTGTGTGGTTGAGAATGCGCGGGGTGGTGCGCGGGCGAAGGCGCGGGTGACGACGGGGATTCGTCGGGGCGTGGTGTTTGCGACGTTTCATTTTGGGGATGAGTATGCGGATGACAGCAATGTGAATGTGGTGACGGGTCGGGCGGTGGATGCGGTGTCGTTGCAGCCGGGATTGAAATCGAATGCGGTGCGCGTGCGGGCATGGGTGGGTGAGGAGGAGCGCGAACTGGTTGGTGTGGGTGGTGGCGATCAAGCGGGTGGGGATGCGGGTGGGGATATGTGGGTCATGCGGGGGAAACGTGGGGGGGCAGGATGAATCGGAAGATACGAATACTGGTGGTTGATGAGGATGCGACGCGCGGGGCGACGTTGGTGGAGGTGTTGCGTGAATCGGGGTACGAGGTGGTGTGCCAGGTTGATATGAAAAATTATTTGCCGAACGTGGTGGCGCAGACGCAGCCTGACGTGGTGCTGATTGATGTTGATTTGCCGGACCGTGATACGTTGGATCAGTTTTCGTTGATTCAGGAAAAGACGCCGCGGCCTGTGGTGATGTTTTCGAAGGATGACGATGCAACGACGATTGCGTCGGCGATTCGTGCGGGTGTTTCGTTTTACCTGGTGGATGGCTTGTCGCAATCGCGTGTGAAGCCGATCATCGATGTGGCGATTGCGCATTTTCGTGAGCATCAATCGATGCGTGTGGAATTGGAGAAGGCGAAGACATCTTTGGAGGAGCGGAAGTTCATCGATCGTGCGAAGGAATTGTTGATGAAGCGACGGAAGCTGAGCGAGCCTGATGCGTATGGTTTGTTGCGGAAATTGGCGATGGATCGGAAGCAGCGCATGGGCCAGGTGGCGCGTGGGCTGCTGGAAAATGTGGAACTGTTGGAAGGAGCGCAGCCGTGATACGACATGCGGGAAAACGTGAACGAATAGTGGAAGGTGGTGGCCTACCCACGGGAATCGGACAGGTGACAGGCTCGCATGAAATGCCCTCGGTGATGCCGTTTGTGTGTCGGGATGCCATGCGGATTGAGAAGCCGGATGTGACGTTGGGGATCGTGCCGTTGACGGATTGTGCGCCGATCGCGGTGGGTGTGGAACGTGGTTTTTTTCAGCGAAAAGGATTGCAAGTGGCGACGACGCGCGAGGGATCGTGGTCGAGCATTCGTGACAAGGTGGCGTATGGGATTCTCGATGGTGCGCAGATGATCGCGCCGATGACGTTGGCGACCACGTTAGGCGTTGGAGGTGGTGGAGGCGTAAGGGGTGTGCAATGCGAGATGGTGACGGGGATCAATCTAGATCTGAATGGCAATGCGATTACGTTGTCGTGTGCGTTGATGGATGAGATGGCGTCGATGTCGCAGGGGATGTTGGATGAGCGACAGGTGACGGCGTATGAATTGCGTCGGCTGATTGAATGGCGACATCATCGAGGGATGCCACGCCTGCGATTCGGGATTGTGTATCCGGTGTCGACGCATAGTTACGAATTGCGTTACTGGTTGGCGTCGGTGGGGATCGATCCGGATCGTGATGTTGATCTGGTGGTGGTGCCGCCGCCAAGGATGGTGGATGCGATGCGCGATGGGGATATCGTTGGGTTTTGCGTGGGCGAGCCGTGGAATTCGGTGGCGGTGGCGACGGGTGTGGGGTGCGTGGCGATTACGAAATATGAATTGTGGAACAACAGTCCGGAAAAAGTTTTGGGTGTGACGCGAGCGTGGGCGCTGGAAAATCCGGGCACGCATCTGGCATTGATCGAAGCGCTGATCGAATGTTGTCGATGGATCGATGAGCCGGAGAATCGTGATGAGGTGGCGGCGATTTTGTCATTGCCGCAGTATGTGGGCGTGGATGCGTCGGTCATTGCCCGATCGATGACAGGGACGTTTATGTATGCGGCGGATCAGGTGTCGCAGCCGATGCCGGATTTCAATGTGTTTTATCGATACGCGGCGAACTACCCGTGGCGATCACATGCGAAATGGTTTTTGACGCAGATGCTGCGCTGGGGTCAGATCGATCATTCGATCGACATGGATGCGGTGGCGTGTGCGGTGTATCAGCCTGAGTTGTATCGGCAGGCGGCGGCGCGGTTGGGATTGGCTGCGCCGAATGTGGATGAAAAAACCGAAGGGGAGCATGGGTGTGCGTGGGATTTTGATCAGACGGTTACGGGCGAAGCGATCACGATGGGTGCGGATTTGTTGTTCGATGGGCAACGATACGATCCGGGTCGGCCGTTGGATTATTTGCAACGTTTTTCAGTGAAACAGTTGGCGGTGACGATGGGGGAATTGGCGGCGGATAATGGGGGCGGGAAATAGTTAAGAGTTAAAAGTTAAAAGTAGAAAGTAGAAAGTAGGAAGTAGGAAGTAGAAAGTGGGCGGGGACGGGGTTGGTATGCAGGGGGAAAGTGGGGGGCGGGGCGCTAAGCCGCAAGCGGCGGGAGGGGATTCGGATTGCCAGGGGAAAGTGGGGGGGGGGCTGACGATGAGGTTGGCAAGAATTACCGCAACGAGGCGGATCATGTAGCACGAACCAGGTGCGGTGCGCGATGCGTCTGGTTTGAATCTATGATCGCGCTTTGCATGGAACCGGCTAAATGTCGGGCGCTATAGGAGCATGGGTATGACACGTCGCGGACGATTGACGGTGATGGGTTTGATGGGTGTGTTTGGCATGATGGGAATGGGGATAATTTTACAAGGGACATCGGTGTTGGCCGACGTGCCTGTGAGTGAGCGGTTGGATTTGAGTCAGGGCGAAGACGCGACGGATTTTTTTGATGCGATCGCGTCGGGGAAAATCAGTGTGAACATTCGGGCACGCGCAGAGATTGCCGACATTCGCGGGTTGCGGACGAGCCAGTCGTATACGGCACGTACGAAGCTGGGTTACCTGACGCAGGCGTACGAGGGATTGCAGTTTATGGTTGAGCTGGAAGATGTGCGGGCGTTGGATGATGATCGTTACAATTCGACGTTGAATGGGCAAGGGGCGCGCAGCGTGGTGGCTGATCCGGAGGTGACGGAATTGAATCAGGCGTGGGCACAGTATGCGTTGCCGATCGATGGGATGGCGTTGGCAATCAAGGCAGGTCGACAGGTGATTACGTTTGACGATCAGCGGTTGATCGGTGCGGTGGGTTGGCGACAGGATGATCAGACGTTTGATGCGTTGAAAATTTCGTCGGACCTGGGTGTTGAAAAGTTGAACGTGACGTATGCGTATGTGGATCAGATCAATCGGATTTTTGCCGAAGCAGGCGATTGGAATTCGACGTCGCATCTATTCAATGTCAGCTATGCGATTGATAAGATCGGCAAGGTGAGCGGGTTTGCCTACCTGTTGGATTTTGATGGATCGTCAGCGATGAATTCGAGCCAGACGTTCGGGGTGCGATTGGCAGGCAAGCAAAAAATCGATGAGACGTTTGCGGTGAACTATCAAACGAGCGTGGCATTTCAACAGGACTATGGCGACAACCCGGTGAACTATGACGCGACGTATTTCATGGTGGATGCGGGTTTGGTGGTCAAGGATATCGGCACGTTTGGCGTGGGTTATGAATTGCTGGGCAGCGATGGCGGAGCGATTGCGTTTCGCACACCACTTGCGACGGGTCATAAATTCAATGGGTTTGCGGATGTGTTTCTGGTGACGCCTGCGACGGGTTTGGAAGATTTGTATTTTTATTACAAGCCGTCGAATTTGCCGTTCGATGTCAAGGGGATGTTGGCGTATCACCTTTTTGGTGGCGACACGATGATCGAATCGTATGGCTCGGAAATCGATGCGGTGTTGACGAAAAAGATCAACGACTACGTGAGCGTGGGTGCAAAGTTTTCGTATTTTTTCACGGACGAGCCAGGGTTTGCGGAGCGCTCGCGGGTGACGTTTGATGTGACGTTGAAGTTTTGAGGCGAGTTAGAAGTTAGAAGTTAAAAGTTAAAAGTTAAAAGTTTAAGAGGGAAGAAACCACAGAGGCACGGAGGCACAGAGGAAGGCAGAGGGGGATGTGGGTGGGTGATGAGTCGGTGCGCTTTTGTGTGGTTTAGGGATGGGAGGGGAGAAGTGTGGGGCGCGACAAGTCGCGGCGCTTCGTGGGTGGTGTTATGGGTTAGGGTTGCGCGGGGGAATGTGGTGGGGCGGGGGTGTATTGGATTTGGGCGATCCAGAGGATTTCGGGGCGAGCGGTGCTGCCGCCGCCGTAGGGTTGGTCGATGCGGATGGCATCGAATGGGATGTCGGGTAAGGCATGGGTGGAGATGGTTTGGTTGGCGTGTGTGGTTGGAAGTGCTGGAGAATTTGCGGGGGCATGTGTGGGGGCATGTGTGGGGGAATGTGCGGGGGAAAGTGGGGGGGAGATCCATTGGTCGGTTTGTGGATCGTGGACGGAGACGTGGTAGTTCTGGGCGATGTGGGTGACGCCACTGTCGATGGCCCAGGTGATGTGAAGGTTGCCAGCCCGGGGCAGTGGTTTGTTGTTGTGTGGGGGGGTGGGGAATTTGATTTCGAGCCAGGCGTCGGATTCGTCGTCGGCTGATGCCCAGGCGGCGTCGGTCCAATGCAAGGCGCTGCGATCAGTGATGCCATCGATGAGGGGTTTGATGGTGTAGCCCGCGAAGCAACTGCTGGGTGTGATGGTGGTGCCGATGGGGAAGCCGTTGCGGGTTTGGTTGAGCGTGATGGCCATGGATTCGGGAGTAGCCTGGACGTCGAGCCATTTGTCGTTGGGTTGGCCGACGATGTCGTTGATGTAGACATCGTCGAGGTAGATCGGCGCTGCGGCAAAGAGGAAGCCGAAGGTTGCGGCGCGGTCAGCGGCGATCTGGATGGCGTCGATGTCGGTGGGTCGTGTGTAGTCCAACACAAAGATGGGCATGGGATAATCAGCGAGAACGGGTTTAAGTTTTTTATTGACGGTGCGCATGTGGGCATCGAGCGAAGCGGGGTAGTTGAGCATGTACTGTTTGGATTGGAAATCAAAGGTGGCCGTGAACGATTCGAGCATCAGGCCATCGGCGTAGGGCGCGAGTCGATGAAAAATGGGAAAACCTTGGTTTAAAATAATGGGCGCGTCGGGCAATGCTTCGCGTAATTCAGCGACGAGTTGGACCATGCCATCGGTGGACTGGGCGTAGTTGGTGGCCGTGTCGATGGTGTCGAGAAAAATGCCGTGGTAGCCATCTTCTTCAACGAGACGTTTGGCCTCGGCGACACGATCGTGACGCCACGCGGGGTCAGCGGCGTTGGCGAACCATGAATTCCAAATGGTGTTGCGGTCGGGTTGGCCATCGTTGTCACGATCGAAATACCAACTGGCATAGCCTGCGGGTCCGGTGGTGTCGCCGGTGCGAAGTTCGTCGTCCTCGCCGACGGTGATATAGCCGATGGTGACGACGCCCTGGGCGTTTAACGTGGCGATGTCGTCGGGATGCATTTGTGGTGAATGCAAAATGACGACGTCGTAGTGGGACAGTTCCGCGGTTTTGCCGCTGCCGTAATAGCAATAAAAACTGTCGGCTTGAGCAACACGTTGGCGGGCGGGCAAATCACGATTGGGTTTGGGTGGGGCCAGTTGGGTGACGGGTTTTTTCGTGATGGTTTTGACGTGGGTCATGTCCAGCGGCAAAGTGGTCATGCCCGCATCGGGTGCGATGTCGATGCGCTCTTGCCAGTCAGCGGACATCATCCATGCGGCCATGCGGACGGTGGCGGTTTCGAGCATGGCGGCGTTGAGGCGCAATGCGAGTTTGTTGTGGTCGATCGCTTGTTCGGTTTGGCCGACGGCCGACCATGTCCAGTCACCGCGCTGGTTGCCGGTGTGTTTGGAAAGTGTGCCACCGTTGATGAGCATGTCGAAGCCGAAGCGCGGGTCAGCGGGCGGTTGGAAGCCGGTGTTGGGATTGTTGTCGGTATCGAAAAACAGTAACAGGTTGGCAAAATCAGAGGGAGCCGCAGTAGTGATATCGATTTGTAAATCGGATTGGTGCTGGGATAGTTTGGAAGAGGTGATATCACGAGCGGGATCGGGTGTCGTGGTATCGCCGGTGGCTTCGGTGCCGGGCGCGGGTGGTGGTGTGATGGCGATGCGTACGGGGCGGTCGTCGGGAACCGTGTCATACACGGTGGCGTAGTCGTCGCTGACGGTGCGCGCGATCAGGTAAACGCGCTCGCTGTTGAGCAGGGCCGTGTCGATGTCGATGACTAAATTGTTTTGATCGACATGGCGAGCGACCTGGCCGATGGGTTTCCAGGTCCAGGCGGTTTGGTCGAGCGATTCGTGATTGCTTTCGCTGTTGGTTTCAAACGCGAACAGGTTGGCACCCTCGATGAGGATGTCGTAGCCATATTGATTCAGAGCGTGGCCGGTTTTGGGATCGCGATCGGTTTCGATCAGGAACTGGGTGTTGGCAAAGGCGTAGGGCTGTGCCGTGGTCAGGGTGATGCGCAGTTGGCTGTGGTCTTGTTGGATGTCGAGTTGGGTGATGTCGGCAGGCGCGTGCGGGCTATCGTTTGCGGGGTCGGGTTGGTTGATGGCATGCGCGGTTTGTGTTGACAAGTGGACGATGAAAACCGTCAGAACGACTGCTACCATGCGAACAATAAACATCATGAATGACCTGTTGAAAATAAAATTTGGAGGGAATGGAAGTGGAAGTGGAAGTGGTGGTGGGGGGTGTGGGGGGGACGCGAGGCGAATCAGTCGTCGGCCTATTCAATAGGGATATTTTTGCCAGGGGAATAACATTTTGCATTCCTGGTTGCTGGCCGGGCTTTCGCTGAAACCGATGACGTTGAAATTTTGTTGGGCACTGGCGATGTGTCCGTCGGCAAACATCATGTTGAGCGCGCCGTTGCCTGCGATGGTGCCGCCGTGTCGTCCCCATGCCCACGCGGCCCAGTAGGGTGCGGCGGGCGCACTGTTGTTGGGTTGGGTCACGCTGAGGTTGTGGCCATGCAAATTGTCAGCGACGAGAATGGTGGAGGTGGGTTCGTGAATGTTGGTGACGGTGACTTCGTGTAACCATGGCAGCCATGCGAGTCCCATGAATGATTCGGGGATGTCGTTGTAGGTGTTGGCATTGTCGTCGCGGAACAACACCATTTCGTTGGCACCATAACTGGCGAATTGAATTTCGCCGGGACCGCCGCCGGTGTCGTAGGGTTCATCGTCGCTGGGGCAAAGCAAAATATTTTTGTCGGTCGCCGCCACATCGGAGCTGAGGTAGGACTGGATGCCGCCCCACCAATAAACCTGAAGGCCGGTGCTCGAACTGATGTAGTAACCCATGGGAAAGTGATCAACGAAATCGACGCTGTAGGCGGTGAATGCGATGGACTGTTGGCGGAGATTTGATTTGCAGGCACTGGCCTGGGCGGCGTCGCGGGCCGAGCCGAGCGCGGGCAACAGGATGCCGACGAGTACCGCGATGATCGAAATGACCACCAGCAATTCGATGAGGGTGAACGCACGGCAGTGTGAGCGAAGTGGGGGGGTGTTGCTCATGGTTACTTCAGGTTTATCATGATGGCGACAACTTGTCAATATAATTTGTGGAATAATGTGTTTTATATGGAAAATAGTCTTGGTTTTGCGTTCATAATAAAAAAGAACTTGACAATACAAGTTGATAAATTAATATGGCAGGATGTCGATTGCGAAGTTGCCCAAATATGAGCGTGTGAAACGCAGCCTGATCCGTGCGATTGAGGGCGGGCGGTGGTCGGCCGGTGGGGTGTTTCCCTCGGAAAACCAGTTGTTGGAGCAGTTTGATGTGAGTCGGCCGACGTTGGTGCGGTCGTTGCAGGAGTTGGTGAGCGAGGGGTATCTATACCGACAAAAGGGGCGCGGGACATTTGTGGCCGAGCGGGGACATCGGACATCCGGTGGGCATGGTTCGTATCGCGGTGCGGGACAGGATCAAGGGCAGGGGTTCACGGTTTTTATCTCGCAGGATGCGGCAGGCTTGACCGGTGCGGGGCGTGAAGTGCAGTTGCGAATTTTACGCGGCGTGCAGGATGCGTTGGGGCCTGCGTATAACGGGTCGGCGATTCGGCAGGCTTCGCGGGGAACGATCGATGCGCAGACGCGCGCGTTTATTGAAACGACACCGCGCGGCGCAGCGCTGTTGATTGAGCCGTCGTTCTGTCCGACGTTACGACATCTGTTGGAAGAACGCGGTTGGGTGGTGTGGTCGATCAATGAGCCGATCGACGATGGCAATTGCGTATTCATCGATCAGGAACACGCGGGTTACCTGGCGACGAAATTTTTGATTGATCAAGGCTGTCGCGATATCGCGTTGGTCAATGGGCCGACGCAGGCGTATTGGGGTTTTGCGGCGCGTCGTGATGGCTATGTGCGTGCGCTGGGCGAGGCGGGGATCAAGATCAGCGAGGCATTGGTGTGTGAAGGTGAGCACGCGGTGGATAGCGAAGCGGGGCGGATGATGATGGGAGAATTGCTGGGGCGCGGTGTGGCAATTGACGGCGTGGTGGGTGCGAGCGATTCGAAAGCAATCGGCGCGATGTCGCATGCGATGGAGCGCGGGATTGATGTGCCCGGTGCGCTGAAGTTTGTGAGCATTGATAATACGTTGGCGGATCAGGCGAACCCGGCATTGCCTGCGGTGGCGATGCCGTTTGAGGAAATGGGATTTCAGGCCGCGACGCAAGCCCAATCGTCCGCGATGCGTGGCCATACCCAGACGAATACGAATACCCAGATCAGTTTACGGCCGACGCTCGTGGAGCGCTAGCCGTTTGTTGCATATTGCCAGTGATAAAACGATTTGATGGTCCTGTTCAGAAAACGAGGAGATAAAACATGCGAACGAAATTTTCAAAAATGGTGACGGGTTGTTTGGGATTGATGGTAACCATTGCTTTGGCGGGAGGAACGCCTGTCGCAGGAGCGATCGTGGTGGATGGCAATATCAGTGATTGGGATGATGTTCCAACGCTAGCCACGAGCATCGACAACGGCATCACTGCGTCGGCAGATTTTGCGACGTTGAAAGTGGCGCACGACGATAATTTTGTGTATTTCCTGTATACGTTGCATACGGATTTCAACCCGCAGACCTCGCCAGGTGGTGGTGTTTTTCTCAGCATCGACAGCGACAATAACACGAGCACAGGTTTCAACGTTTTTTCGTTGGGCGTGGTGGGTTCAGAAGCCGCGTGGCAAAATGACTTTCCATTCGAACAAGCCACGGGCGTGTTTAATACGGGTGCCGGGTTGACGAATGCAACCTACGCGGCCAGTCCGTTCGGGGCGGTGACATCGCTGGTTGAAATCAGCATCCCACGCAATGCCCAGCGTAACACGGGTCCTGCTGATATTTTTCCTGCCGATGGCGGCACGATTGGTGTGATTTTCTATACCGATGCGGGTGCCGACTTGGATTATATCAACGGCAGTTACACGTTCGCCGTGCCTGAACCTGCCAGTGCATTGATGTTGGGCATGGGTGGTCTGGCGATGATGGTGCGACGGCGTTCAACGAACCATTCGTAAATTTGACGGGATTAATTCGGGCGGGGTGATCGTTGGGCGAATGATCTGGCTCGGGGTTATCATGCGAAGTAAGTTTCATGCATGATAGTCTTGTCGCTGTCATTGTTGCACCCCCATTGTTGCACCTCCATTGTTGCCCCCCGATCCTCATTTATAGTTCAGGCCATATTGTTATGACGAGCACGTCCACGCCACTTGTAAATTCGCCGACAACACGGGCCATACCATCATCCCCATCATCGCGTTTGCCCGGCACAGTTCGTTTGGCCGCGATCGGATTGGGTGAACGCGCGGCGTGGATGTTGCAGGCGATGGTGGAAACCGCCGAGTCGATGGAAGGGGTGAGCGTGCGCTTGGATGCGTTGGTGGATCCGAATCCCACGCAGGCCGATGAGCAGATCGAAAAATATAAATTGCCATGTGCCACAGCGATGGCGCGCTATGACGATGTGGAAGCGTTCCTGGATGCCGGGGTTGATGTGGATGGTCTGGTGCTAGGCACGCGCTGTCATTTGCATACGCCGATCGCGGTGAAGCTGGTGGGGTTGGGTTTGCCGTTGTTTTTGGAAAAACCCGTGGCGATCAGTTGGGCACAATTGGTTGAGCTGCGCGATGCGTATCGGGATGCGAAAAGCAGTCAGGTGGTGGTTTCGTTTCCGTTGCGTCGGACGCCGATTTTTGAAGCGGTGTGCGAGGTGGTGGCCAGCGGGCGACTGGGAACAATCAACCAGATTCAAGCGGTCAACAACGTGAACTACGGCAACGTCTACGTCGACAACTGGTATCGCGAATATGACCTGGCGGGTGGACTGTGGCTGCAAAAAGCGACGCACGATTTTGATTACATGCACCACCTGGCACGTTTGTCAGGCCCCACACAATCCCCGGCAAACATGCTTCAAAAAAATCAAGGGGATCATGCAAAAAACACAGAAAACACAGGGGAAAAACGTGGGAACGCGGGGGAAAATGTGGGGGGGGTGCCGGTGTTTGTGACAGCGATGCACAGTCGTCAGCATTGGCAGGAGCCGGTGTTGAATCAGGACAGCGGTTCAGCCTTGATTCAGTATCACAATGGGGTGCACGCGTGTTACACGCAAAATTTTCTGACGCGCAAGACCGCGGGGTTGCGCGGCGCGACGATCACCGGCGATGCGGGGACGGTACGGTTTGACTGGGTGGCGGCCACGATTCGCGTGATTGATCACGATCAGGATCGCGTGGATGACATTCGTATCGATGACGGGGTGGGCCACGGTGGTGGCGATCATCGATTAGCGCGGAATTTTCTGGATGTGATTTTGGGTCGTGATGAATCGATCACGCCGTTGCGGCACGGCTTGTTGTCAGCGGCGACATGTTTGGCGGCGCGCGATGCAGCCAATCGGCGCACGGTTGAACGGATCGATGGTCAATGGACCGGCGGCGATGTGACGATCGATGATCGGCCGATTGAGCCGATGACAGATTGATAGTCGGACGAGCGCGTGATTGGTTTCGCATGCGTGTTCCCCTATAAATTTTATCTCACCGGACGGTGATGGGTGGTCTACCTATGCATTGGTTGGACTGGTTGATATTGGTGTTGCCGATCGTGGTCGTCGTCGTGATAGCGGCGCGGACTCGGCGGTATGTGAAATCGGTGTCGGACTTCATGACCGGCGGTCGTGTGGCGGGTCGGTACATCGTGGCGGTGTCGGATGGTATTGCCGCGATGGGGTTGATCACCGCGGTGGGCACGTTTGAATTTATGTATCACTCGGGATTCGCGGTCAGTCATTGGGGACAGATTGCCACGCCGATCATGTTGGTGATCACGTTGACGGGGTTTGTGATTTATCGATTCCGTGAAACGCGAGCGATGACGCTGGCGCAGTTTTTTGAATTGCGCTATGGGCGACGGTTTCGCTTGTTTGCCGGGGTATTGACATCATTGGCGGGGATATTGAATTATGGGATTTTTCCCGCGGTGGCTGGGCGATTTTTCGTGGCATACTGCGGATTGCCTGAAACGATAACAGTGGGCGGTCTTGTCTTGCCAACTTTTGTCCCGGTGATGTTTGTGTTTCTCTCGATCGCGTTGGTGATGGTGCTGGTCGGCGGACAACTGACGACCATGGTGACCGATTGTGTGCAGGGAATTATCAGTTACGGGTTGTATCTGGTGGTGGCGATCGCGGTGATCTGTTTGTTCAGTTGGGGGCAAATGTCCGAAGCCTTGTTGGATCGGCCCGCGGGTCAATCGATGTTGAATCCGTTTGATACGTTTGAGCTGACGGATTTCAACATCTGGTACATCATGATCGGCGTGTTCGGCGGGGTGTACACGTTGATGGCGTGGCAAGGGAATTCGGGTTACAACTGCGCGGCCGAATCGCCGCATGAAGCGAAGATGGGAAAGATGTTGGGCACATGGCGGGCCGGTGCGATGTCGGTGATGTTCATGTTGTTGGCCATTGCGGCGTACACCTATTTGAATCATCCGGATTTTGCGGCAGAGGCTGCGCCGTTACATGCGCAATTGGATGCGATGGACAATGATGCGTTGGCGGGTCAGGTGCGTGTACCGATGGCGATCGCGCGGTTCTTGCCGATGGGTGTGACCGGCGCGTTTCTGGCGATCATGATTTTGTTGATGATCTCGACGGACACGACGTACCTGCATTCGTGGGGCAGTATCCTAGTACAGGATGTGGTCATGCCGATGCGCGGGCAGCCGATGTCGCCGACGCAACATTTGAAAGCGCTGCGCTGGTCGATCGTGGGCGTGACGGTGTTCGCGTTTTTATTCAGTTGGCGCTATCACCAGACGACGCAGATTTTTATGTTTTTCGCCTTGACCGGCAGCATCTATCTGGGCGGCGCGGGTTCGGTGATCATCGGCGGTTTGTACTGGAAAAAGGCTACAAACGCCGGGGCCTGGGCATCGATGATTACGGGTTCAGTGGTGGCGGCGACGGGATTTTTTCTCGAGCATTTCTGGGATAACGTCATCGGCGTGTTACAAAATTTGGGCATGGCCAACGCGTGGATGATCGCGCATCAAGCGGACTTTCCGATCAATGGGCAATGGATGTGGATGATTGCCATGTTGTCCGCGATCGTGGTGTTCGTGGTGGTGTCATGGATGACGTGCCGTGAAGATTTTGACATGGATCGTATGTTGCATCGTGGGCAATATGCTCGCGATGTCACGGGAAAAAATTTGCCCGCGCTCGATTTGGAAAAACCGCCACGCACCTGGCGAGCGCTGGTGGGTGTCGATGCATCGTTCACGCGCGGCGACAAATGGTTGGCTGGTTTTGTGGTGGCATGGTCGATGTTTTTCTTTGGATTGTGGGCGGTGGTAACGATCTGGAATGTGATTTCGCCGTGGCCCAATGAATGGTGGGCGTGGTATTTCTGGTATCAGGGCATAGTGTTTGCGCTCATGGTCGGAGCCATCACGAGTGTGTGGTTCAGTTGGGGCGGCACGCGCGATTTGCTGCGCATGTTTGCCAAACTCAAAACATTGAAACGACATTCGGCCGACGACGGCTGGGTGATCGGCCATACCAATGCGGATGATATCGTGGACGATTTGGCTCAGGTGCAACGCCTCGAACAGGATACGCATTCGCCATAGCGGTGGCTCAGTCATGAGTTGGTCATGAATTGTTATCGATTTGGTTTTGGATTAGTCGTGACATGTAGCGCAGCACCCGTCGGTGTTCACCGACGGCTATTAATCGTGTGATGTTTCAGTTGGCGCGACATGGAATTGAAATGCGCTTTACCATGTGTGTATCCTCGTCGAAGAAATTCAGGAACATTGCATCGTGATTCATCTAGCGCTTTATCAGCCTGCCATTCCGCAAAACACCGGTAGCATTGCTCGGACGTGTGTGGGATTGAATGCCCATTTGCATGTGATTGGCCCGCTGCGTTTTGAAATCAGTGATCGCACGGTGCAGCGGGCTGGGTTGGACTATTGGCCGCACCTGACCTTGACGTTGCATGACACGCCTGATGATTTTTTGGCATGGTTGGCGACGCCTGATGAATCGTTGGCCCGAGCGCGTCGGGTTTGGCCAGTCACGAAATTTGCGTCGCAACGCTACGATCAAGCAGCGTTCGCTGACGAAGATGTGTTGTTGATGGGAAATGAAAACACGGGGTTGCCTGACGATTGGCGAACACGCTGGCCCGACACGTGCATCGCGATTCCGATGTTGGGCGAGGTACGCAGTTACAACCTGGCCAATGCCGCGTCGATCGTATTGGCCCAGGCGTCGAGCGCTGTGGGGTTGTTCGACTCGTTCGAATGAAAAATTAATCGGCGATGCCCCCCCACATTCCCCCCCCCACATTCTCCCGCGCGATTGATGCGCCAAAGGATCACTGCCGCTTGAGGCTTAGCGCCCTCCCAACTTTTACCCCCCCCCCACACACATACCCTCCCCACACACATAGGCTTGTTGCGGTCAACCGTGATTGGTTTCACGATTCGTTAGCCGTCGCCCTTGGGCGGCGCGTTGGCGGTGTGTTATACCCATCCCGTTAAAAACTCGCACGGCCTCAAATTTCCCTTCACACAAACTCCCGGTATTCACCGGGAGCTAATAAAAATCTACACGCGAGTATTTATCGTAATCCGTATTATTACCAACGTTCGCGCCGCCCAAGGGCGACGGCTAACGGGAAATCGCGCACGAGAATTTAATGGAATCCAATTCGACACGAACACGCGAACGCACAAACGCACGAACACATAAACGCATAAAACCACGAAGCCATCACGCCATGCGAACCGCAGGGCGAAATTTAATCAGGTGGTGCCAGTGGGACCCGCGGCACCCGCCGTACCGCCCAGGCGATTCAAATGCGATTTGATCGTTACATCCAATTGGCGAGCGTTGGCGACATCTTCCAAGAGCCAACCGGATATCGTTTCGTTCAGGTCACTGGCGGGGCCATCTAAACGAAACTTGGTTTGGCATTCCGGGCAACGCACCATGCGACCGACCGCGCTGTCCGGACCCGTCAGTTTGGCATCACAATGTGTACATTGAATTTTCATACGTCCACCTTTTTACTGGGGCGCTCACCAATACGTCACGATGACCGCCAGGAATCAAATGAGATAAACACAACCAACCCAAGACATCCCCGACCCCCCACCCCCCCCACATTTCCCCCGCATTGCTTCTCCGTTTTCATTCCCCGTGTTTCTTCCCCGTGTTTCTCATGTCCCTCGCACGCCACGCCTCACCCACACACATTCACCCCGGGTCATGCATCCCATGCTTCCCGTGTTTCTCGTGCTTCCCATCTTTGCCGTACAACGTCACGGTTGTCGTCTTCCCCACCTTCTTCAACCTGTTTCACAGGCAAAAACATGGCCCGGTTTGTCGAATTGTAAAGCAGATTCGACACCCCTATTCTACCACAGCGAGGGTTCCCAACCTAACGAAAAATATGGTTCATTCTGGCGATATTGGGTCATTTGTGCGCACAATTCCCCCGTTGAAACGCGAAAAAACGTTCGCGGATGAAATATTTTTTATTGTTGGTGGTATCGCGTTTTAGACACTTGAGCACAGATGCAGTGGCCAGGTATGTGCGCACCAGCGCGACCGTTGGGCCTTGGGTAGAAACATGACACCAAACCATTCGCGGGTTCGGCGTGGCGAGGTGAAGGTTCGCGGTGTCATGATTTCTACGCGGCTCAGTGTTTGGAACGCTGCGCGTTGCGATGCCCACGCCTATCAACCATACGTGTCGCGAACCGAGATTGGCCATGATTTTGTGTTGCATTTGTCGTGAACAGTGCGGGAACCTGAATGCGTTCAGGTTTCCCGCTGTTCGCGTTTGGGCAGCGACAGATTTTCGTAACGCGTGATGAGATTGAGTCGGGAATGATTGGGTGGGGTAATACAAGGGTTGGCCTGACGGCCGGACGGCGGTGCGATAGAATGGGGACGTTGCCGGAGAGTAAAGTGGAGTAAGGTGGGGTGGGGTGGGGTGGGGTGATGGGTGGGTGGGGGGAGGTGGGGGGGGAATGTGGGGGGGTGCTGGAATTTTCAACATTAGGCCGGATCGCAATGATGCGGATCAGCCCAGACGGAGTTTTGATTGTGCCCACATTTGATATTGTCAGTCGCGTCGAATTGCAGGAAATTGATAACGCGATCAATAACACCAAAAAACAATTAGCCCAGCGTTATGATTTTCGTAACGTGGCGACGGAAATTGATTTCGATCGCAAGGCCAAGACCATTAAGATCACGACAGCTGACCGCATGAAAATGGATGCGATCCGCGAGACATTGTTAAACGCCGCTGCCAAGCGCAAGGTGGAAATAAAATCGTTTCAGTTTGGCGACATCGAACAGGCCGCTGGTTCAACCGTTCGGCGTGAAGTGACCGTGGTCGAGGGATTGTCGCAGGACCTGGCAAAAAAAATCGTCAAGCAAATCAAGGACGCCAAGATGAAAGTCCAGGCATCCATACAAGGCGACGAAGTTCGCGTCACTGGCAAGTCGATCGACGATTTGCAGGCTGTGATCACGATGTTGAAGCAAGCGGACTATGACGTGCCGTTGCAGTTCGTGAATATGAAGCGTTAGCATTTGCTAGACGAGCAAATACGACGAAACATGAAAAAACGCAGGGGTAAGTGGGGGTGAGTGGGGGGTAAGTAGGGGGGGGGATTGTGATGCAAAAAAAAATATCGACAACCGAAGCCGAAAGTGAAGCCGAGTACGTGCCGTCCCGGCGTGAGCGGTTGCATGAAGTGATTTTTGAAGCGGACACGCCGTTGGGCAAATGGTTTGACGTGGTGTTGTTGGTTTTGATTTTATTGTCGGTGTTGTTCGTGATGCTCGAGAGCGTCAAAACGATCGACGCGGAATATCATCGCGTGCTGCGATTGGCCGAATGGGTGATCACGATCTTGTTCACGATTGAGTATGGGTTGCGCTTGTTTTGCGTGCGTCGTCCGATTGTGTATGCCCGTAGTTTTTACGGGGTGATAGATTTGCTGTCGATTTTGCCAACGTATTTATCGTTGTTTTTTTTCGGGGCGCAATCGTTGCTGGTGATTCGCGCGTTGCGCTTGCTGCGTGTTTTTCGCGTGTTCAAACTGGTGCGTTATTTGACCGAGGCCGAGACGTTAGCCCATGCGTTGCTTGAGAGTTTGTCAAAAATCGTCGTGTTTTTAAGTGTGGTATTGATCGTGGTGGTGATCATGGGGTCGTTGATGTATCTGGTCGAGGGCGAAGCGTCGGGGTTCACCTCAATTCCGCAAAGCGTGTACTGGGCGATTGTCACCATCACCACCGTGGGTTATGGCGATATTGCTCCGCATACCGTGCTAGGCAAAGTGATCGCGTGTGTGATGATGATCATCGGCTACGCAATGATTATTGTGCCCACCGGTATTTTGTCTGCGGAACTGATAGGCCGAAGTCGCACGTCGGTGACAACGCAACATTGTCCATCGTGTGGCTATAGCGATCACGATGTGGATGCGAAATTCTGCAAACGCTGCGGAACAGGATTGGGAATCGGAAAGATGCCACGACGGCGATGATGGGTGATAGATGGTGTGGGTTTGGAGTAGGGGTTGTGTATGAGGGGGCAATTGCGGAGGACGCAGAGGCGCTGAGACGCAGAGTGAGGGATCGGTTTGGCGTGGCGTGTGTTGGCGATTGACGCGGGACGCTGCGCGTCGCCCGCTAAACGGGGGATGCTGATTTAGAATGTGGCTGGGATGATTATTTGTCCCACTGTCGTAGCCAGAAGGTCATGGGTTTGGGGGAGGGTTCGGATTCGTCGAGGTCTTTCCAGGAAAATTCGGTGGCTAGTTCGGGGTGGCGGGTGTAGCCACGTTTGGTCCAGAAGCGATCGTGGGGGATGTAGTTGGCCGGTCGGCGTGGATGGTCGACGGGGCGATCGACGGCACAGAATGTGGTGATGTTGAATGGGTTGTCGCTATTGTTGCCAGTGGCATCGTTGGTTTGTTGGGCATGGTTGAGTTGGCGGACATGGTTTTCGCGGGCATCGAAAAATTGATGGCCCGCGCCGCGACCACGATAATTTTTGAGCAATACCGATTCGCCGAAATAAAACACGCGGTTGATGTCGTAGCCATGCTCGATAAACGGTTTTTGAAATTCGGGTGTTTCGCAACTCATGGGTAGGCCGGTGGACATGCCGACGACGGTGTTGTCGGGTGGGGGTGCAAGGGCGATGACGATGATCGCGTTTTTCGCTTGCATGTAGGTCTCGATGTACTTGGCTTCGTAGTCGAGATCGCCGTCGTACAGGTAGGGAAACTCACGGAAGACGGTGACGCGCAGGCGGGCCAGGTCGTGGCGATAGCGTTCGATTTGATCGCCGGTGATGGCGCGGATGGTCAAGGGTTGTTTCGCGGGTGTGGGTGGCATGGTTGTTTTTATACCATGCGACCGCGATGCGTATGTGGCAAAAGGCGGGACGCGCTAAGCCGCAAGCGGTAGTTGCCATTTGTGACCGCATTGCAAACCGGACTGGTCACTTAAGTGACCAGTCCAGCGTGAATGTTTTTAGGCCAGATTTTGCAAAACACGTTAACCGGCGCGGCGGTCGGCTTTTCGGCGGTTGAGTTGGCAGATGGCATTGTCGCCGAGCGAGCCGGAGACGAGCAGGGCGTCGAGCAATTCTTCGACGTTGACGGTAGCAAATTTTGTAGCCGAATCGCTGACGGCGTAGGGGATCAGGAGTTGTCCGCCATCGATCATCGCGCCGCAGGTGTAAACGACATTGGGGACATAGCCGTCGCGTTCGTCGGACTCGGGCCTGATCAATGGTTGAGGCAGGTGGCCAATGATTTTTGAGGGGTCATCGAGATCGAGCAATGATGCGCCGATGCAATATTCGCGCATGGGTCCGACGCCGTGGGTCAGTAAAATCCAGCCGCGTTCGGTTTCGATGGGTGAACCGCAGTTGCCGA
>JAUHYI010000085.1 GCA_030426385.1 Phycisphaerae bacterium | reverse complement strand
TACATTTTGAAATGCTTAACGAGCCGCGACCGTCAGGGAGCGGGCCAAACCTGTTGGAAACCCGCTCCCTGACGGTCGCGGCTCGTTAATGTGAACCACGACCCCTATTTCCCCCCCTTCGCCCCTCATGCTAAAATGACGGGTCTTTCATAATTTACCCCCTTTTTTACCTAGAAATCAACATATTATGACCAACTACGCCAACGCTAAATCAACACTCGACACACCCCTCGGCCAGCGCACCTTTTACAAGCTCGACGCCGCTGGCGACATCCGCAAGCTCCCCTTTAGCATTCGCGTTCTGCTCGAAGCAGCCCTGCGTCATAACGACAACTACATCGTCACCGACGAACACGTCAAAGCACTGGCCGCCTACGATGCCAAGAACGTCGGCGAAACTGAAATCCCATTCAAGCCCGGCCGCGTCGTCCTCCAAGACTTCACCGGCGTGCCTGCCGTGGTCGACCTTGCTGCCATGCGCGCTGGCATTGTTCGCATGACGGGCAACGAAGCCGACGCCACCAAGGTCAACCCCCTCGTCCCGTGCGATCTGGTCATCGACCACTCCGTGCAGGTCGACGCGTTTGCCAACGGCATGGCCCTGACCATCAACTCCGAAAAAGAATTTGAACGCAACAACGAACGCTATGAATTCCTCAAGTGGGGACAACAAGCGTTCAACAATTTCTCCGTCGTCCCACCCGCCACCGGCATCGTCCACCAGGTCAACCTCGAGTACCTCGCCAAGGTCGTCTGGGAAGGCGAATCCCAAACGAGTAACGACATCCCCACCCTCTATCCCGACTCGCTCGTCGGCACCGATAGCCACACCACCATGATCAACGGCCTCGGCGTCGTCGGTTGGGGTGTCGGCGGTATCGAAGCCGAAGCCGTCATGCTCGGCCAACCTATTTACATGCTCATCCCCGAAGTGGTCGGCGTGAAACTCACCGGCAAACTCAAGGAAGGCGTCACCGCCACCGACCTCGTCCTCCGCGTCACCGAAATGTTGCGCGCCCACGGCGTCGTCGGCAAGTTCGTCGAATTCCATGGACCGGGTCTGGCCAACATGCCCTTGGCCAACCGTGCCACCATCGCCAACATGGCGCCTGAATACGGCGCCACCATGGGCTTCTTCCCCGTCGACGACCAGACCCTCAAATACCTCGAACTCACCGGCCGTGATAAAAACCTCATCAAAACCGTTGAGCAATACGCCAAGGCCAACAACTTCTGGGGCGATCCCGCGGCCAGCGCGGACATCGTTTACACCGATGAACTCGAGCTCGACATGGCATCCATCGAGCCCGCGCTCGCAGGACCCAAGCGCCCGCAGGATCGCATCGCGCTCTCGGCCATGAAACCCAACTGGGAAAAAGATCTCGAAACCACCTTCGGCCACAGCAATACGCCCGTCGGCGGACAGGACAATTCCTCCGCCCTCGCCGCACCCAACGTGCGCTCGGCCACCGTCACCTACGACGACAACACCTTCGAATTCAAAGACGGCCACGTCGCCATCGCCGCCATCACCTCTTGCACCAACACCAGCAACCCCGAGGTCATGCTCGCCGCCGGACTCGTCGCCAAAAAGGCCAATGCACTGGGACTCACCCGCAAGCCTTGGGTGAAAACATCCCTCGCGCCCGGCTCCAAAGTCGTCACCGAGTATTACGAAAAAGCAAACCTCACCCACGACCTCGAAGCCCTCGGCTTCCACACCGTCGGCTACGGCTGCACCACTTGCATCGGCAACTCCGGCCCGCTGCCCGAACCCATCTCCAAAGCCATCAATGAAAACGACCTCGTCGCCTGCTCGGTCCTCTCGGGCAACCGCAACTTCGAAGGTCGCATCGGCCCCGACATCAAAGCCAACTATCTCGCATCACCGCCACTGGTCGTCGCCTACGCCATCGCCGGCACCGTCGATATCAATCTCGCTTCCGATCCGATCGCGCAAGACAAAAACGGCAACGACGTTTACCTCAAAGACATTTGGCCCACCACGCAGGAAGTCCAGGACACCGTCGCCACCTGCGTGACGCGCCAGCAATTCCTCGAGCAATATGCCGACGTCTTCGCAGGCTCCGCCGAGTGGCAAGCCATCGACGCCGCCACCGGCAACCTCTACGCATGGAATGAAAAATCAACCTACGTCCAGGAACCGCCGTTCTTCGTCGGCCTCACCCCGGACGCCAAACCCATCGAGTCGATCAATGGTGCCCGCGTCCTCGCCAAGCTCGCCGACTCGGTCACCACCGACCACATCAGCCCCGCCGGCGCCATCAAGACCGGCACACCCGCCGCCGACTATCTCGACAGCAACGGCGTGCCCAAATCCATGTACAACTCCTATGGCTCACGCCGAGGCAATGACCGCGTCATGACCCGTGGCACCTTCGCCAACATTCGCGTCAAAAACCAACTCGCCCCCGGCACCGAAGGCGGCTTCACCGTCGACTTCTCCGGCCAACCCGCCCAGGATAATTTCACCGCCCTCCCCGAAGGCTGCCCCACCACCGGCGTCGGCAACGCCCCCGTCCGCTACATCTACGACGCCGTCCAAAACTACAAAGGCGAGCCGACTTCAGTCGGCCAAGGCACCCCTCTCGTCGTCCTCGCCGGCGACGACTACGGCATGGGCTCGTCCCGCGACTGGGCCGCCAAGGGCACCTTCCTGCTCAACGTCAAAGCCGTCATCGCCAAATCTTTCGAACGCATCCACCGCTCCAACCTCGTCGGCATGGGCGTCCTCCCCCTCACCTATCAGGATGGCCAAAACGCTGACACCCTCAACCTCACCGGCGAAGAAGTATTCACCATCCCCCTGACCGACGACCTAAAACCCCGCCAAACTATAAAAGTCACCGCCACCAAACCCGATGGCACCAGCGTCACCTTCGACACCCTATGCCGCATCGACACCCCCGTCGAAGTCGACTACTACCGCAACGGCGGCATCCTCCACACCGTCCTCCGCAACATGGCCAAATCCTAACCCCCCCCCGCCCCCCATTCCCCCAAGGCAGGTGGACTTAAGTCCACCTGCCCCCCACTATCCCCCCCACTATTTCCCCACTATCTCCCCAATCCCCATCCACCTCCCTCCGGCACGCACCCATCATGGCTTGGACCCGCAAATCCAAATCCACGCCAAACCGCACCTATCGCAACCAACATCGCTTCGAACACTGGTACCGCAACAACCAGGTCTACTTCATCACCGCCAAGACCGCCCACAGCACCCCCGTCTTCACCTGCCCCCAAGCCTGCCATATCTTCTGGACCGCCTTCGATCACGTCGTCAACATCGGTTCGTTCACCCCGTGGATCACCACCTTGATGAACAACCATTACCACACACTCGGCTATCTCAAAATCGGCGACAACCTCCCCAAAATGATGCAAGCCCTGCACGGCCGAGTCGCCAAACAAATCAACGACCTCATCCAGGCGGGGGAACTAAAGTTCACCCACTCATCCCGCTCCCCCCACCAGCCCTTGCGCCCTTTCTGGGGCCACAAAGGAAAAAAAACCTACTTCGATGGCTGCATCCGCGACGAACAACAAGCCACCCGCGCTTTCTACTACACCCGCGACCAGGCCGTCCGCGCCAAACTCACCCGCCATTGGCAAGACTACCCCCACACCCGCCTCAACATCCAACTCGCCCACGCCTTACCCCGCGCCATCCAACTCAACGCCTTCCTACGAAACGTCCCCTACAAACGCTACCAATCCCCCTCTCAAGACTAACGCCCCACCCACCCCCCAAGGCAGATGAACTTAAGTCCACCTGCCAAACCAAAAACCAAAAACAACTCCCACCCCCTTCTTCTTCCCCCCACACTCGACGCCTCCCACCAAGAACGATAAAATCAAAACACCCCATCACATTCCGGCACACAACAACTCATCACCACCCCAGACCGCCCCAATGACTCCCGGTCCCTTTTTATACTCCCCGCCAAACGATCAAAGTCACCGCCACCAAACCCGATGGCACCAGCATCACCTTCGACACCCTATACCGCATTGATACGCCCGTGGAAGTAGACTACTACCGCAACGGCGGTATTTTGCATACGGTGTTACGCAACATGGCGAAGAGCTAATTCATCACAGCAAGGGATTACATGAGTCAATTGGCTCAACCAGAAAATGACCCACGAGACAACTTTTCACAAAGTGGAAGTTGGTGGCTGCCCAAAACCCCTGCACAAAAACTTTACGGCGAACTCACATGTCACCCAGACGATGGTCTGTATTTAAAAGCAACCGTATCAAAACGTGGCACAAAACATTCACTGGCAAATCGTCTCACAAATTTCAATGTATCTTATATCCCTTCAATCCGTGGGTGTTTATCTAATGGCAAACCAGTCACCTTACTTGACTCGCACGTAATAAGCCCTTCCTTGATGCTTGGCAATAACGCACGCATAAGATCTCATATTGCCTTGATCGGACTACATTGCAGCAACACATCTGAGCCGAAGTACAAAAAAATATCAGGCCGTTTACATGGCCTAAGCGAATGGCTTCAATTAAACAAGTTCCAGATCAGCTACCCCAATCAATCAAGCTTTGAGATCAAGTATAAAGAACCCGAGACAATTTCATTCCAATTAAACGAGCACTGCGACTTCTCCTTTTGGTTTGGTTACAGTGGGCCAAACACATCTAGTCCGCGAACATCAATTCATGCCAATTGTTTTACTGGGTTTGAATTCGAGTACCGCAAACCTCAAACCAGAGACACTTGCTTTAAAGACTTAACCAAGCTCAAGCATTTTCTGAATTTAATGACATCGAAGCAAACATTCTGGCATGATGTCCACTTGTCACCTTTTTTTAAAAAAACTAATTCCGCATCATCTCACACCCAAATTTTTGCCAACTGGTCTTACCCGAGCAAAATTAACTGGAAAATGACCAATCACGATTACTTATTAGCGTTTAGTGATATTCAAAAACATTTTTCAACATATTTAAAAAATTGGTTTCAGAAGTACGACCACTTTCAGACTCCCATACAATTATATTTTTCAACGCTTGAGAGTCCTGGGGAATACGCTGAAACCAATTTCTTTGCTCTAGTTCGCGCGATCGAATCATTACACCGCCATGAATATGAAGGCCGCGACCTATGCGAGCCGCAGAGTGTTTACGACAAAAGAATCGAGCTTATACTCAATTCTGCTCCTGACGAAACAAAGGAGTGGCTTTGCAAAAAGCTTTCACATTCAAACACTATTTCTTTGAGAAAACGAGTGAAACAGTACTTTGATATCCATGAGCAACTTATGGCTGACACGGTCCGATCTAGAAACAAATTTATTCAGCTCGTAATAAATCACCGCAACGAAATGGCTCACGAATTCCCGCGGAGTCAAAACGCAAAGAACGGTATTCGTTTCGCCATGTTGACTAAAAAACTTCGTGTCCTAATGGATTTGTGTCTATTCGACATAATTGATTTGCCGCATGCTCTAGTTCATGATCGCATGCGAAACCAGCACTCCTACTGGTTTTATGCAAACAAGAAATGGCATTGGTAACCTAAATTTCCGATGTCGGGCCCGCTATCTTTTATAGATGGCGTTGGGTTGTGGGGGACATGGAGTGGGGAGCCTGGCGGACGCTGTCGGCCGGCTAGGGGGAGGGATGTGTGTGTGGTTTGTGTGGGGGGTCAAGGGCTGGTGATGGCGTTGTGTTCTGTGTTGGCGGATAGGCAATGGTGCGTGTGGGGAATGTGGGACGGGCGATCGTTTTCGGTAAGTACGGTGATTGTGCCGTCGCAATCGTATTCGGTGATGATCTGATCGCGATTGCGTTTATGCTGGACGTGCAGCACGCCCTGGGCGGTTGGGAAACTGCCGTTGGCCCATTCGAGATGACCCAAGGCCGGCCGAATCGATAGCTTGCCGTAGCCCGGTTCGAGGCTGTGGATGCCCAGCACGGATTGCATCAACCATGCAGACGGCCCGCCGGACCAACCGTGGCACAAACTGTGCCGAAGCCCGCGATAACAATGCTCGCCAAATTCGGCATGGATGTCCCGCTGGCCATCCGCGCAAACCGCGTCAATGCGCGAAGGGTTTTGCTCGAGCCACTCGAGATCGAAATGCTCCCAGAAGGACGTCGCGCCCAGCTTTAACATGCCACCCCAATAGGCCTTGATGAATTTCAAACATTCGGGCACCCGGCCTGTGATCCCACCGGCTTGCAGCGAATAATACGCGAACCAAGGCGACACCGGACCCTGGTCATACAACGAAACCCAATCGGTACTCTGGCCCGTTAATACATTGAGCGCGTTCACTTGCTTCACGCGCGATTTATGATTGATGCCACGTTCGAGACGGCTGGCTAATTCACGGCAGTAGTCGGCCATCGACGCGTCGGCGACGATCGTAAACAACTCGGCGGCGGCGCGCATGGCCATCAGAAACAACGATTGCAAACCATCGGCGACGGCTTCGGGTTGGTCTTTGATGGCCCAATCCAAAAAGCGATTGCCACCGAGTTTTTCCTGGCCATCGGCGTCGACATGCTCGGCGAGAAATCGCACTTGATCTCGCAAGTAGTCTTGCTGTTGGCGAATCAAATCCGATTGGCCTGTGTAGTAATACCAATCCAACTGCGAAACAATCCACCATAGCGAGTAAGAGCAGATGCGATTCATCCACTGATCGGGTGCGTATTCCTGGGCCAGATATCGCATCGAGTCGGGCACGATGTCCTGATCGCCAAAGACCGAAGCGATCACGTGAATTTGCGGGTGAATGTCTCCCATCCAAACCATGCGGTCGCGTTTAATGCCATCGAGAATGTAATCCTGACAACACAGCTCAACGGTACGAACGCCGGTTTGCCATATCTGGTTGAGCTCCGGATCGCTACACTCAAAGTGCCCGACCTGTTTCATCGAACGGGCCAGCGACACGGCTTTTACACTTCGGATTGAAGCGCTATTTTTCTCGTCCACCAGATCAATCCGCACAAAGCGAAACCCCGTGTTGCCGATCTCTTCGATACAGCGACAGGGAAAATCCAAGACAAAATCATGGATGGCATGATCGCCGTCGGGCTGATGCATGACTTCGCTGACCGACTCGCCGAAGCGTACGCGCAAGGTGGCATGTTTGGTCGGCGCGGTGCCGACGACTTCAATGGCGACCCCGCCGTTGAGTTCGCAACCGAAGTCAACAATCAGGCCGGGCGGATCCGTTGGCCCACCCCCAGAAAGGACGCAAGCCGACTTGTCCTGCGACAGTATCGCCTGCGCATGTTCAATCCGTCCTTGCCCTGGTGTCGACCAGACCACTGCGGTGGGCGGGTGTATATATCGCTGACGGGAATCTTGAATAGCCATGGTCATTACTCTTTTTCCAGGGGCTCATGCATTAAATTTGATAGCGATCCAAGCGCCATCAACGACGCCGCCTGAGTACGCATAGACGATTGATATTCGAGGCTTGAGGTTGTCACCAGATTCGTTCGACGAGACTATCCAATGGACCTCGAACGCGATCGTCCCACAACAATCGCGTCGCTCCCGAAGCGGCGGCAAATTTATCCAACCCACTGCGTTCGATCATAAACTTGGCGAACCACGCGGGCGACATGGATTGCTTAAGCGCTTCAACGCATGCCTGGAAATAATAGTCGTTGTCTTCGCTGGCCAAGCCGCCGGCCAGAACAATCCTCGAGGGCGCGTAATACTGCGCAAACATCGACAAACACTTGCCCAGCACCGAACCGGCTCGCACCAGAATACTGCGACAAACCGCATCGCCCAATGCCGCGGCCTGACACACTTCGCGTGCTGTTATCCGCTCGACGTGACCCGATACGATATCCAACAATTGCGCCGAAGGATTCGCCCGTGCATGGCCTTCAATGGCCCAGCCACTCGCATATGTTTCGAGACAACCAGTCATACCACAACGACAGTTCGGCCCTAACGGATCAAAGGTGATGTGTCCGAAATCAAGCTTCGGCACTGGTGCAAACCCTACCACAACTTTATGACCAGCCAACGATGAAAGCCCGATGCCGTAGCCGCAATGCACAGTCAGTATGTCATCATTTTCCGAAGCTCCACGGGCATGGGTGAACTCGGCCAACATCCTGCTGCTACTGGATGACGAGATAACAACCGGCGAGACGGGACATATCTCGCCCGCAAGCTTTCGCAAATCGATCTGCGCCAACGCGGGTTGAATACAGCTAGTCACCGTGCCCGCGGCATTGTCGATACGTCCGCCTGCACAAAAAGCTATACCTTCAAGTTCCGAGGGCTTGACCGCAGCCTCCTGGACAAGTTGGCCAAGTGTCTGGCGGATGGTTTTGGCCAACTCCGGCGAGGACGCCTCTGTCGGAGTAAACCGCACCACGCGATGCAATGTTTCGCCGGCCAGGTTGGTCACCACCGCTTTGATTTCATAAGCCCCCAAGTCGACGCCAATGATGTATCGCGATGAAGTACTAAACCCAAGCCAAACCTCGGGCCTACCATTGCCCTTGACTTTTTCTGTGCCGACTTCTTCAAGCACATTCTCTTCGATCAATTCACGCGTAAGGCGCGTGACCACCGGCGCCGTCAGGTCCGTCAATTCCGTAAGCTGCTTACGACTAACCCGATCACGCTGTCGAATCACATCCAGGATCTGTGCTCGACGCACATAGCGCGATAGTTTGCATTTACTGTTCGACATCATAGAGTTCATGAAAGCCTTCTTCCGCTACAAGCCGGGGCATATTAAATCCAAACCGCCACCCGAATCATATCTGGCACAACATCGGGATCGCCACCCCAAACTGGGAGACGAACATGGTGCTACCGGCTATTTTGCTTTCGCGCTTAATCAGCAAATTATGCTCCTTTAAGGCGGTGGTGGCTGGCTTCATATAACGCTGCGGCACGGTCAGTAACCGGAATCCCCGCCAATTAATTCCCATATGTTAATAAATTATGCACCAATCATGATAAAGCGTCAACTATCTGAAACCCGCAAACCAACGAACTGTTTCATCTTGAATGTTGCTTTGCCCTCTTGGTCATGGATGCAAATCGCTAAAAAGGACTTCAGTCTTGTTCAATCATGAAAAGCCTCCCCTCGCCGGAATCGAGCGAAATTTGGATCCCCTCAAGCCTCAGGCTCTCATCGTAAACGTCGATTTCCTCCCCACTGGTCGGGTCTACCTCGAAGAGCCGAATGTCGTCGCCAACAGGTTGAAGCGTTATCCAAGACGTATACGCATGCTCGTAGTTGGTCACCATAAACGCGTTTCTGCCATCTTCATGCTCGAAGACACCAATCACGAGATTCAGATCAGCGTCTTGCTCCTCGACCTTGGCTAGTTGCACATTTGGCAACACGTCAGACGTCTGAGACTGGACACGAAAAACACCCGTGCTTTGAAGTTTCATCAAGGTCGGCCCAAGATTGCTGAGTCGAAAGTTCAGCCGCTTTGCTTTGTCATACAAACGGTTTTTGTTGTAGCGCGAATCCAACAGGGCGCTGTCCTTGTCGAACCGATCGCCAGCAAACGGTGGACGCCAATAAGTGAAATACAATATACCCTTGGCGCCATACGTCACCGCCATATACGCTTGCCACCGAAGTTGACCCGCGGTGGGTTCGGGAAGCTGTCCCTTCAGATGAGGCGTTGAATAGAGGAACCACCAGAACGGGATATCATGTTTAAGGGAAATCTTCCGAAGCGCCTCGAGATTTTCAAAAGTCACATCTTGCCCGAACCATTCAGGTTTTTCGATTCCGGGGCGAAACATTGGGTAGAAATCAGCGCTCAGAACGTCGGCCTTGGTCGTCGTGACATACTCGTCGAGATACTTGTCGTAATCTATACGAGCCACCCCGGTGCCTCCATTGGGAAACAGGTTAACGTACGCCAGTTTATCCGGCCGGTATTGCCGGATGGCGTGAGTCTGTTGGGCAATTGTAGGAATCCGATCCGCCGCAGGCTCGTCGTAGAGGAAGTAGCCCATGCAGGCAGGATGATCCGTTAGCAGGGATTCCATCATGTCATCGCTGCCGCCGAAATCCTTTTCTCCGGTATAGACGATCACTTTCATGCCGTTGTGCTGGGCGATCTCAAGCAGCTTGTTTACATGGCCTGGTGCCCCACCCCAGCTATTGATCTGGTCACGCACAAAAAAATTCAGAACGACATTGAAGTGAGCCTCGGCCATATCCGCATAATTCTGTTGAGCATGTTCATCCATGGGCATATCGCCCCAGGCGCTGATGACAAACTCCTTCTGCTGAAATTCAGACGGGGGCCAAATCGTTTCGCCGAGAGCAGGCATACTCACGCAAAGCAAGACACAAATAAGACTGAAAATTCTGCGGTTTTTCATGATAACTGATTCTTGGTGGGCAATGTGTGTTGGAATGAGTGATCTTAAACCTTGGTTGATAAGGAGACCTTCCTTGTCAACCGTGTGGCTAATCAATGATTAAACTTGAAAGATCGTCACCGACAACCATATAAAACGGGTTGGCACTTGCGTCGCCTTCAACGCTGGCATAGGTGGCCTTGAAATCTTCGGGCTTTAAACTTGCAGCGTGGCCGTCGAGATAGGCCGTGTTTACGCTCATGCCGTGTCGTGCATGAGCTTTGCCATTGGCGGTAGGCCCCCACGCATAGCACTGTCCCCCGTATAGCGATGCAGCTGGGCTCCCGTTGTAAACCGAGTCCGCCAAGATGGAAAATTTACCTGGCGCCAAGATTTCATCAAGGTTGTATCCCCTTTGCTGGTATGCGCCTGGGCCGATATCGTCTTGAAGATAGCTTGACTGGTTAAGCATTCCGTACCCGCGATATTTGAGGTATCCCAGGTCGGTCGTATCAACCGGGAGCACAGGGCAAGCTAAGGTTTTATTTGCTGAAGCTGCGACTTCCTGTGTCGAGGTATTGGAGCCCAGGCTGCTGGTCTTGACCAAAAGCGACATCCACGTCTCATCTATACCCCCCGGGTTTTGTGGATGATGGTAATAAGTCAAACGCTGATCGTAGTCTTGGGCATAAATAGCAAGCGATGCCACATTTGATCGTAGATTGGCGAGACAGAGGATACTTTTTGTCGCAGACCTTGCCGCGCCAAGTGCGGGAAGCAGAATCGCGATCAGGACCGCAATAATCGAAATAACGACTAACAATTCAATCAACGTGAAGCCATGTTTTTTTTTCATGATGCACCTGAAGCAGTTTGCTTATTGAAACGTCAGCAGTCCGTGGCACTGTTGGCCCATGACATCGCGATTTTTCAACGTCGCTTTGCACAAGCAACTCAAAAGCGACGATCCAGGCAGTTCCGCAACTGGCAACCCGACATATCAGCAGCATGTCGGGTTGCCAACACTTACGCATGGTCGCGATCGACCATGAAATCAAGAGCAAAAATCACTGATCATTCTGACGCCGCGACTTGCGACAGATCAGCATGAGTACACCCGATGCCAAAAGCGTAAGGCTTCCGGGCTCGGGGACGGCGGGGACTTCGACAAGTTGAAATCCATTAAGCACCGCGTTGATGGCACCGTCATTCAGGGGTTCCCACACCACCACGATCTCACCGCTTTCACTGGTCACGACATTCGAGAACACGTTGTAATTTCCGCCTACGACGAACGTGCTAGCAGGATCGGAGCCGCCTGTCTTGGATTCACCGTTGACGGTATAGGTGCCCTGAAACCGGTCGTATGCGTACGCCACATTGTCCAAGTCGTATGCGTGGTACAAGTAAAGCTCAAATGTTTTGCCAGCCAGTACACCTTCAGGATCGCTGATCGTCATCGTCACAGGTCCGGCACCACCTTCCGACACCGCCTTGCTGAACCCCACGACCTTGAACATTTCGTACGGTGCGCTGTAATTCGTATTGGAAAACCAGCTCAGCGTGACATCACTGGTCAACGTGACGCCATCGAGTGTGTTTCCATCCGTGTCAACAAGTCCAATCGAAAATGGGTCAGCAGCGCTAGTCTTGTTCCAAACGTCATCGGCATCTCCCACCAGCCCATTGGTCTGTCCGGCCGTTGGACCGTTGTGTCCTTCGCCCGGATACACGAATGAAAAATTGACGTTGTCTGCCGAGGCTTGCCCAGCGCCGATTGCCAAGAATGCGACCAGTATCAAACCGAACATGCCCACGATGCGCCTAAGTGCTGTTTTTGCCATGACAAACTTCTCCTAAATGAAATGAATAACTCACTGGTCGCTGGACATTCCAGCAGACAGTGCGCCCAGTATATGATATAATTCCTATATGTCAATTAAAAGCCGCCGATCCGATAACTCTTTTGTCTCAGTCTTCGTTTCCGGAGATATTTGCCCGCAATGGAAGATCGACCGAAAACTAGCTCATGGGGAAATCGATACTGTCTTTGGCAACACACTCGAAGACATCCGTGGCTGTGATCTGTCAGTCCTGAGCCTTGAAGCGCCGCTAACCTCCTGCCGAAAACAAATCATCAAATGCGGCGTCGCACTCAAAGCGCCACCCGGCGTCGCCACATCGATGCCAGACGCTGGTTACGACATCGCATGCCTGGCGAACAATCACATCCTCGATTATGGCGAACGCGGATTGCTTGATACCGTCGATGCCCTGAAACGTAATGGGATACGGCCATTCGGTGTTGGCAAAGATCAGCAGGACGCAAGCAAACCTTTAACCATCACACGCCACGGCAAAAAGTTTGCCTTCATCGGCATCGCCGAGACGGAGTTCACTTGTGCCGAAGATGGCTGGGGTGCCGCACGCCTTATCCCTGTTGAAAATTGCGAACTCATTTCCGAGACCGCCCGCAAGGTCGATGCGGTTATCGTGTTCGTCCATGGTGGCAATGAATTTTGTCCGTTCCCATCGCCACGCATGATCGCAACGTATCGCGCCTTCGCGCGGGCCGGTGCCGCAGCCATCATTGGCAGTCACGCTCATGTCCCCCAAGGATATGAAACCTATCGCGGGGTTCCGATTTTCTATTCATTGGGAAACTTCATCTTTCCCTGGCACGAGCAAACAACGCCCGCCGCCTATTGGGAGCGAGGTTTTGCGGTGCGCTTGATGTTTGACCACCAAGCCACGCCGACTTTTCGCGTCATACCAACAGTGATGGATCCAGACACGGGATCGGTCAAGCGGTTAGCCGGTGATGAGAAGCGACAATTTCAAAGCTACCTGTCACAACTATCGCGCCTGATCAAACAACCCGAAAAGCACAAGCGCTTATGGCATGCATGGTGTGCGATGCGAGGCCACGACCATTGGTTGAAACACCTGGCGAATCGGCCCTTCCCCGCGAACACGGTTGCGCAAAAAAATAAACTGGCCATCCTGGAGAATATGGTGCGATGCGAAAGCCACCACGAAGTCGGCGCCACCTTGCTTCGCCTGATCAGGACCGGCACCTATCGCCAAGCCACAAAATTTATCCCAGAAGTCCAATCGCTGATGAAGGGTTATCTGTAACCCACCAAGCCGCCTGTTATATCCATGCTGTTAAAAACTCGCGCGGCGCGCGGTTTCAATTTTCCCTCACATGAACTGCCGGCATTCACCGAAAGCCTGCATCAACCTAGAACGTTTTGCGTCGTTTGTGACCACATGGCAATCCGGACTGGCCACTTAAGTGACCAGTCCAGCGCGAGTATTTAGCGTTATTGGTGTTATCCGTGTATTCAAAAGATTCTTGAGCCCTCAGCAAAAACAATCGCCATGGGCCACCGAACTGTAAATAAAATTCCAGATGCCTGAGCGCCAAAAACGTGACGATGAATGATGCCAGCGGCTCGAACCCATCAAATGCGTTAACCGCCACCCTTGCGCCACCTTTTCTAAGCACGCCCGTTTCGACCGATTGAATGGTTTGATCCTATTGTGCCAATTTAGGGATCAATGCCATACGTTTTGTGGTGATAAACGGCGGGTATCGATCAAACTTCAAATCGCAACTATCCGAAAAAAGCAAAGACACGGCTCGGCTCGGCAAACAAACCGTTTTATCATGGAACAATATCAATCGCCCTTGTAAAATCAGTATACGTCAAGCTGTTTCCGCAAGCCCTTTTTTCTCAAACCAATTTCCGGAGTAGGTACACATGGACGCAATAAGTCCCACAGAAGCCGTGGATGCGATGCGCGATGATTATATTGAGCATGACCCTGCGGCTGATTTTGAACACGCGGAGCAGATTTTTCAACAGGACAATCTGAACTTCCGCGAACAGATTGCGGACCCCAAGCTGGCCCACTGGGTCAATCAACTTCATCCCAAGTATTACAATTTTGCCACGCTGTTTCCCACAGCCAAAAAACGCAAAGCTCGCAAGAACGCCAAGCGCCGCGTCATACTAGCCAAACAGGTTGAAAAGGTTTTTCCGAAACTGCTATACCCCGGCGAACACGTACGCTTCATCACGCGCGGCACCCTCAATAGTTTTGTCGAGCAATATTTCCTCGGGCTGGTCGCGCTGCTGATCAACCGCACGGTGTTTGTCGTCACCGACTTTCGCGTGCTCCTGATTAACTGCGACGGCAAGGGCAGACCCCATCAAATGAAATGGCAGATCCCGTTTGAGGAACTCATTGTCTTCAAGCCCGGCGGGATGATCGGCTCCACCGTCTTCCAGGCACGCGACGATAAAAAATTAAAATTCTCTGGTGTCCATCGCGATGATCGCAAAGCGATTGAAAGCGTGATCAGCGAACGCATCGAAACCGCCAAACGCGCGGAGATCGCTTTCCCGCATCATCGCGGGCGCGATCCGCTTTGCCCGATCTGTGCCACGCCAGTGATGATGAAATCAAACAGCTGCCAGGAATGCGGCGACGAATTTGTGAAGCCGATCAAGGTCGCCATGCTCTCGTTGCTGTTGCCTTGTCTGGGTGAATTTTATCTGGCTCATCGCGGCATCGGCTTACTCGAATTATTCGGCTACGCGATCACGCTGATGGTCGTCATGGCGATCTCCACTTCCGGCGAACCCAACGCCTGGATCGTGGGCGTGATCCTCCTGGCGTTCGCGCATATTTTCGATGCGTTCCTCACCAATCACGTAGCCAGCAAAGGCATCCGCTCCAAATCATTGGCCTGGAAAAAGCCATAAAATCTCCCCCCACGTGCCCCACCACTACGCCACGCCACACCGCCCCACACCGCGCATGGGCAGCGGTTGACGGGCAGTTGCACGCAAGAATTTATGGAACCCATATTATTTCTCGGCCAGCTTCGGTCGCATGGCATGCCATACCATGCCATGGATGTTGCCCCCCATCCGTGGCAGAAAATTCATAACAAATCCGCCTCCCAACGCCCCTCCCCAAACGCCTGCAAACAGCCTGTAATCGTGGGCCGTCAACACGTTGCAAGAAATCCCCACTTGGCTACAATGCACCGCTTGCGAACCACCATCCACCCCCGGATGGCACGGTTTGCTCGCATTTTTAGCCGACTCTGAGACGATCAGGTTGTCCGCTAAAAAGGCAAATTGGGCCGTTGGCGCAGCTGGCTAGCGCGCGTCGTTGACATCGACGAGGTCACAGGTTCGAGTCCTGTACGGCCCATTTGTAAATTTTTTGCCATTGGGCACATAACGGAAACCCGCGGCATTATGCGGTAAAACCGTTTTGTGCCGATCACTTCTGTTGGCATGTTTCCTCGCGCTGCCGCCTCTTGCGTGCACTTGCTGCGTCGGATTCTGCACACGCTTTTCAGTCGCACGTTCGAAGTCACTATCACGCACCTGCCAATAGTGACGTGCTGCCACACGCTCGCTGTTGCCCAGCCAAGAGTAGACCCCATGCGTCGGAAACTGTTGTTCGAGTTCCGTCTGGCGTGACGCTCGCAGGTTATGCCATAGTCGTGGCCACACGGTTACAGCGTTTGGCGGCATTTGTGATCGCATCGAAACCTGAACTGGTCACTAAAGTGACCAGTCCGGCGGGAATGTTATTAGGCCAGAATGACGCCAGGTGCTCGAGCGTTGCCAATAAATTGCGGTCCTGTTCCGTCTGCGGGATCGTTACCGCGAACGGGATCAGGTGCATTCGTCGCTGAATTGCTGTATCACCAACTTCCTTAAATTTTAATCTTGGGTGGCGAGCGATAATTCGTACCGATACAAATTGACGTCGTATCCTCGCCAGATTGGACAAAACTCACTTTTGTCTAATTTCATAAACACGACGGGATTGCCGCTCCGGCGTTCTTGTAGCATCTGGAAGTTGGAAAATCGCACAAGCTCGTGATGCTCCGAATGCTTAGCTTCGATGAGCGTCACGCGATCCCGATCGACGCCTAGCGTGTTCGCATCGACCTCGACGAGGTAGAGGTGCGTTCGCGGATCGCAGTTCCAACATGGTGCTGTTGCGATATTCATGACGATGTATACCTTGCCGTTCTTGATTGACCGGAAGGCGGTATGAAAGGATCGCGGTGAATAAATGATTCGGCCGTCGTCATAAGCGAGTGGCCGTGGAGACGCCCATGTCCGCCCTCCGTCTTCTGAGACGCTAAACAATTTCAGCGAACTGCACCCTGCGCTGTCCTGACTGGGCAAACGGCTGCCCTGCCGAAAGAAACCAATGAGTCGACCATCTTTAAACTGGGCGATGCTAGGTTCATGAAGTCCGTAATGCGACTCCTCCGGCAGAACCTGCACGCCTCCTCCCTGTTCCCACTCGATCGTATCATTGGCCCAACGCCCAAGCAGCGTGCCGACCCTCGAATGGTGCCCTTCGGCTGGAGGCAGATCACTTGTCGTGTACGGCCAGACAAATGATCCGTCATCCAACGGAAGGATAGACGCGAAATAGCACTTGCCTTCGTTGATTAAACTGGGCTTGCTCCAAGTCATGCCGCCGTCGTGTGAGATGTCCAGCATCACCTGGTGAGGTATGCTGCCGAATGCGCCATGAGGATCAAGTCCATGCGGATAGGAGCGATAGTGCCGTAGCAAAGCTCCGTTTTCAGGGTCGACTACATAATTGAAAGCTTCCTGTTTCGAGAGAGGCATTCGCGTCGCTTCGTCATAGATCCAGGATTTCCCGCCATCATTGCTGGTTGCTGACACACACTCTTGTTCGGTAAAGACCATCGGGGTCGTATCGTCAATGATGCTCGCAATAATCGTATCCTGATCGAGTGAACGGTATCCTGGCTGGGCCGCCATGAGGTTTCCGTGGTTACCGGTGCTCCCGGCGACGCAGAAAGTTTTCCGGACTTCAACACCAGATCGACTGTCGATTCGTAATGATTCTGCGCGGGCTTTGCAAAATGGACCGGGTTCCGCCGCGTGCTCGACAGCGATGTTAACGAACTGAGCAAACACAGGCCCTTCGAACGTCGGCCGTATGCAGCGTTGTCGAATCGTAAGTTCAATACACGCTGCTGAAAGTTCTCCGTCATGTGAATTCACAAGGATCGATGCACCGTCAGCGGAAACGAGAAAGCTATTCGGTATCCTCGCCAGCTGTTCACGGCTTTGTGCTTGGCGAAAAGCATGGCCGTTGACATAGAGTTGCCCAAGCGTCTCCGGTAGCATTTCATCTTCTACGCAGGGCCGCACGGGCGACCGCTTGGCGTCTGCCAAACTCAGTCGGTACGGGTTCCATGCCCCCTCCTCAAACAAGTGTGCCGGGAGCGATGCGATAAAGATTCCGCGCCCAGCCGGAGTCCACTCTGTTTCAAAAAGATCGGACCCCTTTATGAATACCTGCTTGCCTTCAACGGCTTGAAAATGCACTTGGGATGTTGGCACATAAGGATGCCCGCTGACGGGCAGGATGATCTCTTCCCGATATACGCCTTCGTCGATCAGCACGCAGTCACCCGTGCGAACAAGCGGCATCGCCGCCCCGATCGTTTTGAGCGGCGCATCGAGAGTGCCTGCGTTCGTGTCAAGTGCTCGTGGATCGCCTTGAGCCACATGGATTCGTTTGCCAAGTAGTCCGAAAGTGTTTGGTAGAAACTGCTGAGTCATCTTGCGTCGTCTCCACAGGTGCGGTCACCTGCGTGCGTGGTGATTAAATTAAAGTGCCGTCTTCTGCAGGCAGATGGAGGACGTCATGTTGCGGCACAAACCCGAGTTCCCTGCGAATCCCGTCCATATCAAATAACGGCGCACGTTCGTCACCGGGTTTTTCGTAGTGCGACAAGTCTAGATCTCCGTTCGGGTACCATGCCCGCAGGAGTGTGGCTACCGGGTCATAAGAGCAAGCTCTTGGCCCGACGACGTTAAGAATCCTTACGCCCGGCTTTGGAGGCGATGTCAGCGCCAGCGTAATTGCACGAACGATATCTGAGAGCGCGATGCACGAAACATGCCCAAACCCCCACTGCGGCATAGGCTTTGTGCGGAAAGGTACGGGCGGATCGTCATCGGCTCGCACGACACCCAAACGCAGATTGATGACATCAAGTTGATCATTCTGCCGCTGATAGTATTTCGTAACTTCTTCCATCAAGTACTTAGAAAGGCCATAGCCGTCGCGATCAAAGCAAGGGTGGTCGTCCGGAATAGGAACCTGCAGTGGCCGAAAGCTTGTGTGCTGAATTCCTGTCGCCGCGATCGAACTTGCCATTACAAACTTTCGAACGCCTCGATCGATTAGGTACCGCATCAAACGGCGCGTGCCTTCCACGTTGATCAGCATCGCGTCGCGCTCCGAGCATCCGCCCGTAACCGCTGCCAGATGAACGACCCCCGTAATCTCATGCTTATCCAGCTTGCGTAAGTCTTCGAAATCGGAGAAGTCTCCGCGTACCCACGGCAGATCAAGCCCGGGATCACGCCTGCTAAGACAAACCACTTCCGAATTCATTGACAAGGCCGAGGCGGTGGCGTTCCCGACAAAACCGCTGGCACCGGTTACAAGAATCTTTTTCATAGCTGGGTCCAATCAATCACGATTCCGAGTGAGCCGTTCAGCGCCCGGTCTCGGATTCGGTCGTAAAGCTGTGGCGCTTCGGCCGCAGGCACCGAGTCGGTGATCGTTTCCTTCCACTTGAGCGCTCCGGAGCGCATCAGGTTCAACACGGCCCGTCGGCATGGGATGCCCCCGTCGTCGCAGGGGAAATACGCGGTCACGCGCTGCCCGTGAGGCGGTCGAAAATTGAAGGTGATGTCACTGTTGCCAAAGTCGCTCTGGAAAACGAACTTTCCATGGCGGCGGCACAGAGCCAGTCCCAAATCTATACACGCAGGATGACCGCTCGCCTCGAAGACCACGTCTGCCCCGCCGGGCGCTAAGCCCTTAACCAGTTGGACGACATCACACTTACTTGAGTTCAGGATATGCTCCGCCCCGAGCGTCTGTGCCATCTTGAGACGTTTGTCATCGAGATCAATCGCGATAACGGTAGCGCCTCGCAGAGCGGCGCACCCTATCACGCCTAGCCCGATGAGGCCGGCCCCGACCACCACGACGACTTCCCCGGCCTGGACTGCCGCCATGTTCAAACCGTTAATGCCGACAGCGGGCATCACAAACAGGGATGCCTCCGCTTCGCCCACCCCCTCAGGCAACTGCCCCGGCGCTTGGGCGGTGCTTGCTGAATCCACCACCGCGAGACTGCTGTGCGCTCCGCCCGCAGCGGTGATCGCGGTGTCGCGCTGTCGCATGGGAACGCTCCAGCCCCGATGGTAGACACGATCGCCTATCTTGAATTCGGTCACCTCGGCACCCAGGGCTTCCACTCGGCCCACGGCCTGATATCCCGTGCTTATCGGGAACGGGCCCCAGTTATGCGTGCCGTTGATCAAGAGCGATTCGGTCCCCACGCTTACGCCGGAGTAAAGCGTTTTGACCAGGAGGTCTCGTGGTCGCAAAGGAGGAACTTCGATAGGTTCGAGCGTGAATCGACGATTGGAATCACAGATCAATACTTCTGCATCATTCATGGCTTAACTCACCGCCTCTACCGCCGCAAGCTCATCAATGTTCTCAACTACCTTGGAGATGCAATCGATATAGCTTTGCGTCAGTCGTTCATCAAACACATCTGGAAATGAATATTGCTCGATATTCAGTTCGTGGTCGGTAACCCATTCAGTCACTGGCAGCGAACCCTTCGAGTAATCCGGCTGCGTCTGGGCAAGCACGAACGGATAACCCTTGCCAAAGAGGTTCCGCTGCTGGAACACGGGCCGCCAATGCATAGGGCCGCACCGCACCTCTCGGCCACCGGGGAAGTTCATGTAATTCGCGCTGTTCATGTAAGTGACCAGGCGCAGACCTTCGGCCTGTACGGCTTGTTGAAAGACGTCGCGCTTCACGCCTAGTATCTCATCATCGTAGATAAGCGTGTAAAGGTGGAACACATGCTTGCACCCCTGCTGTACGCGCGGCGTGGTCAAGCCTGCGACTTCGCTGAGCGATTCGGACAAGAGCCGGCACGCTTGGATCCTTGCATCGTTGCGCGCGTCGAGACTACGCAGTTGCTCCAGAGCGATGTCGCCGGCGTGAGGATCAAGACGCGCCTTATAGCCGTACCCGAGCGTTGGGGCGAAGGTTTCGCGCAGGTGCTGACTTTCCAGACCTGATAGCAGGGCCGTATGTTCCCCCGCCACCAGCGCTCGCTCGTAGAAGTCATGATGATCGGTCGTCAATGCACCGCCCGACGTCGAAGTGATGGGCTTGCCGGAGAAACTGAATGCGGTAATGTCCGCGATGCTCCCGACTTTCCTGCCCGCAATCTCGGCGCCAGTCGCCTGGCATGCGTCTTCCACAACCAGCAGGCCATGCTCCCGCGCGATGGCCAACAGCTCGTGGATTTTCGAAGGTTGGCCGTAAATATCCACCGGCATGATCACCTTGGTTCGCGGCGTAATCTTGCGTCGGACATCCTCGGGATCAACGGTGAACGTTTCGGCATCAATATCGGCGAAGACCGGTATCGCAAACAACTGAAGGATCGGGTTCACGCTCGCTGGCCATGTGAAAGAGGGAATGATGACCTCATCACCTGGCTCCACCCCGGCCGCAATTAACGCAGCCCGGATTGCTGACGTACCATTGCCAAAGCCTAGCGCATATTGGCTACCCATGTAAGCGCAGAACGCATCGGAGAACTCCTTGCGCTTGCACAGAAATCCTGTGTTCTTCTCTTGGGGCTTCCGCGGGATCACCGGCGGACCGCCCAGTACTGCTAACTTAGCCATTATCGCTTGCTCCTTGCATGCGGGTATATTCGGTTGCGTAATCGCATAGCTCAATGCCCAGCGACTGCGCGCGTTCAATCAACTCTCGAATCAGATGCAGTTCCGGATCTCCACGGAGGCCTGAGTGGTCATGGATGGCATACGACCACGTACGGTTCTGCGATGACGTTTCCTCTAACTGCCGTTCAAACCATCCTCGGTATTCGTCGATCTTCTCCCATCCGATCTCGCGGCGGACGTTGTAATCATTGCCTTGAAAGGGGAATTCGAGCATGTCTGGGAAGCCCGACCCATCAAGCCAGAAGGGTTCGATCCAATGCCGGTCTCCCTTGTCCGTGAAGCTGAAATATCCAGCTTCGTTGCGTCCCCAAGTTCGGATGAACCGCATCCCCTCCTCGTGCAGCACCTTCAGCAGATCGGGCCGGTCGCACAGCCCCAGGGAGTAGCCGGCGGGTCCCGTGATCCCGATGCACTCACGCCCCAGGATGTCGCGGATCAACCGATTTGTTTTCGACACCTCCAGATGCAACTGCTCGGCGGTCAGCCCCGGCGTTCCGATGACTGGGACCCCGTGCGGGACGCTCCGGAACATCAGAGGCTTCAAGCACTGGTGGGAGTAGGTGTGCTGCTGAATATCGAAGAGTCCAGAGGCTACCGTCTCGCGGAACGCCTCTGTGTTCCGCTCAAGGCACTGCCCTGTGAGGAAGATGGTGGCGGCGCAATTCGTATCGGTATGTACTTTGAGCGCCGCATCCAGAAAGCGGCGCGTGGTGTCGACCTCGCAAAGACCATCCGGCAATCCGGTACTGCCGCACTCAACGTCGTAGCCGATCAAAAGTCGTCCGCGCCCCTTGCTCATGCCGAAGCCTCGCTTACGGTGATAGCACTCGACGATTGGATTGATCGCCGAAACGCTTCGAGCAGTTCCATCGTCTTCACGCCATCTGCAATGTCCGGCTTCGGCGATTCGTCTCGTAAGATCGCATTGACAAAATGGGCCACTTCGCCCTCATATCCGCGATGACTCATTAGCACGCTCGCTGTCATGTTTGGACGCCAAGTCATCGCACTGCTGGTCTGGTCAAGCCTGCCGGAGTCGAGGATCGGCCGCCGCTCGATAGGACGGTGGTATGTCACGTCAATCAAGTTGTCGACAATGATCACCCGCCCTTGGCCGGAAATCTCCACGCGTTCGTTCGGATATGTCCAGTCGTGGAGGGAGGAAAGTTGAATGGTGCCGATAGCGCCGCCGGTGGCCTTGAGTGACACGTCATACCCCACCTGGCCTGGTGCAGCCCGTATCGCTCGCGTATAGATCTCTTCGATCTCGCCGAGAAAAAAGCGGGCAAGGTCCAGATGATGGATGACATGGTGAGGAATGAATCGGTCTTCAATCTTGTAGCTGCCGGTCGTAAACTTAGCGAGGTACTGGTAAATTGGCCCGAACTCAGGGCGTCCTACGAGTTCTTTCGCGAGTTCCAAGCCAGTCGCAAAACGTTTCTGAAAGCCGACCATCACATGTCGATTGTTACGTCGCGCAGTCGACAGTATCTGCGCTGCCTCAGCCGCCGTACGGCAAGGTGGCTTCTCGATGAACACATGGCACCCGGCATCCAGCGCCGCGAGGGCAACCTCCAGGTGAAGCACTTCGCCACCCACGCAGAACACCGCATCCAACTCTTCATTCGCAAGCATCTCCCGGTAATCGGTATAGGTACTTGGCGCACCATACATCCGGGCGGGCACGGCGGCTGTCTCTGGATGACGGGTCGCCACCGCTACCAGTTCGCACGGCGCCAGCCTGAGCGACGGGTAGATACAGTGCATCGCGTGATCTCCTGCGCCAACAAATCCCAACCGCAAGCGTTCTTTACTCATCACGCTCCATCCTCGACATACTTGTCAGACGATTCGGACTGAAGGATCTCT
>JAUHYI010000167.1 GCA_030426385.1 Phycisphaerae bacterium | reverse complement strand
GTGGGGGAGGCGGCGGTAGTGGGGGGGGAGGTAGTGGCGAGGAAAGCAGTGATGATAGCGGCGGAGAAAGCAGTGGCGATTCAGGCCAAGGCACGTCGGGCGGTGACTTTGGTCCACCTAATCCGCCGTGCGTTTTTCAGGATTTCGGGGAATGTTGCGATCAGTACCTGATCACGATCGTGTCAAACAATTCCCAACTAGATGGGCAATATCTATTGGAATCGTTGCCTGGTGGGGGGTACGGGGTCGCCGAATCCAATGGCGTTGTGATCACCATGGATTGTGCCGACACGGGATTGGCGGGCAATAACAGCGCTATCGTGATCACGGCCCAAACATTGAACGGGGAAACGTTTCAATGGATGGTGGGGATGGGGCCTGATGGCTGTCCGTATCTGGGGCCGGCGAATTTGATCACGCCGCCGATCGGTGGTGACGCCCCTTACCTGATCCTCAACACGGCACCTGGTGGTTGCCATGGTAGTTCCGGGCCTGGGTGTAACACATCGTCAGGGGCGCTTGAGGGTTGCGTTTGGATGAAGGTGGTCCACCTGAATTGCGACAGCAATATCACTTCAGAGACTCCTTGGATTTTGGTTTCCGCAATCCTCGATGACCTTGGTATTTGCGTGGACGATCTGGACGACTGGACCCCCGTAGATGACTCCGAAGATGGATGCACCTATGTCATGTACGCGCTGGGCGAATGCGATCCGGGTGTGCCTCCAGCGGGTCCTGTGATACTTGGCGAAGGCGGGATTGACACGGGGAACTGCGAATGTATTTCACCGTCGTCATCAGGTGATGGGTCAGATGACTCGGAGGGTGGAGGCAGTGGTTCCGGGGGTTCTGGTGGCAGTGACGAGAGCGAATCGGACAGTAGCTCCGGCGTGTTTACGGGCGGCTGCACCATGATCGACGACCCCGAATTAACAGACGTGCCTTTTACGATTTCACTGGCATCATCGGGATCGTGCGACACGATTGTGGGTAGCGGGGTTCTTTTGGCGGGAGCCGATGGGGCATTTGGCGGGAGGGCGAGGTGGTATTATGACCAGCCCAGCCCCGTCGAGGAAGGAGAATTCCCATTCAAGGTCCGTGTGACGTGTCGCGCCGACTCGGAAGGCGATGGCACCCACTATTCCGTGGTTGTTACACATCCTACTGGGGGCTATATCACGGCGATAGTAGACATTCCTCGCACACTCGCAAACCAAAAGAATCCTACTGGCACCCACGCATTGCCGGGCTATGCCCCCTATTGCAGTGACACAGGATACCTCATCACATTCTCATAAATAACCATGAGCAAAGTATCACTATCCATTCTGTGCAATGTGCCTAAATCCATCCACTGCAAAAAATGCAGAAGCGATCGCAATTGGCGTGAATCCACCGCACAGCATTATGACGTGCCTGGTGATGTCGTCGATTTTGAATGCCCTCACAACAAGCCATGGCTTGTCCCGCCGGCACCAACCCCGGCCCCCGCCAAACGCAAGCCCCACGCGATGATACAAGTCGCTCATGCCGTGGCCTCGGCCACTAAAACAAAAGTGCTGCGTCGGCATCGCGTTACTGCCGACCAATACAACGCTCGCCTTGCCGTATGTCAGAACTGCCCCGATGGACACGCACGATTCAAAGCTGATCGGCGTGGCAAGCAAACCCTGCACACCTGTGGATCAATGATTCAATCGTTACGCGATCGCAACCTGGCAACATGCGGATGCGTTCTATCCGTCAAAGCACTCGACAAAAGAGAGGATTGCCCCTGTGGTCACTGGCCACCTGTTACTGAATGATCTGGATGGCAGGCCCATCAAGCTCGATGCGCTGTATCGCGGGGCATCGGTGTTTTTGCTGTGTGGTGGTCCCAGTGCGGGCCAACTCGATCTATCAAGACTGGATCGGCCGGGAATTATGGTGGCCGCGATCAACAACGCCAGTAAATCGCTCCGCCCGAATATTCATTTTTACAATGATGGCACGCATCGATTTTTACGGTCTGTGTTTCAGGATCCCAAAGTGCTCAAGTTCGTGAGACGGGTGAAGAAGAAAGACCAATTGTTTGACTCCCAACGTGGCCAGATGCGGGGCAGGGTGCGCGATTGCAAGAATGTGATCACCTATAGCCAACGGGATGGCTTCGAATTGGATCGGTTCTTCAAAGACAAATTCGTTTACTTCGGGAGCAACGATGGCAAAAACGCCACCGGCCGATCGACGTTCCTGGTTGCCCTGCGGATCCTGGTTGATTTGGGGTTCACGCGTATTTTCCTGTTGGGTTGCGACTTCACGATGAGCGAGAAAGGTTCTTATCACTTTCAGCAAGGCAAAACCAAGTCTCAAGTGGAATCCAACAATCGTTTATTTCGGCGGTTGTCGAAGACCCTGCCCCAACTCAAGCCCGCATTGGATGACGCTGGCGTTGAGGTCTACAACTGTAACCCGTGCTCACAGGCAGGCACGTTTGATTACATGTCGTTCGATGATGCCTTGACGATTGGAGACAACATGGATGGCATCCTGCCTGGCTGCGAGCCGTCTGCGGGTATGTACGACTATTCGGAAGCCGATAAGAGGCAAGGCCGCTACAAGCGGCTTCCGCCGCGTATCGTGGCCGTGATCGGCCCATACCGATCAGGCACCAGCATGACCGCATCCATCCTGGGGGCAATGGGGTGTGATGCCGGCGATTATTTCAAAGGCAAGGCCAATCCGTTGGGGTTCTACGAAGATCGCCGTCTGGGGAATCTTCTGAAAAAAGATCTCTGTCCCGAGCCGGCGTTGACCTTGAATTACGATCGCTATTATCGCATCACCATGCTGCGGGAATGGATGAGGCAACGTGTAGCTGAAACCGATCAGATCATCGTCGCCAAACACCCAATTCTCACGCTGTTGCTAGATGAAGCGGTTGAGGCATGGCGCGTGTTCGGCGATGTGCGGGTGGTGGCGACCAAGCGTGACCTGGCCACGTCGATCGCATCGATGAAGAAAACAGGGTGGCGCAACTGGAAAGCGGCCACGATTGAGGAAGCCCAAACACGCCTGGCCGATAGCGTCGATGATCACGTGCAACGATCTGGGTTTTTACAGTTGGATTACGACTGGACATGTGCCAATCGCGAACAAGCCGCCCGGCAATTGGCGGAACAGATCGGATGCCGCGACGATGATTTGATAGCCAAAGCCTGGCACAAGATTGAATCCAACTAGACTGGAGTGTTGCGGGATGAAGTATGACGTGAGTTTAATCACCCCAACGGGTGACCGACCGGCCCCCTTCGCGTTATGCGAACGATGGATATATAACCAGACGTTTTCTGGCTCAATCCAATGGATCGTGGTTGACGATGGCCATGAGCCCACGCGATGCACAATGGGGCAACACCACGTCCGCCGCAAGCCATCGGCCGCCAATGTTCATACGCTGGCGGACAATCTGCGCGAAGGCATAAAACACGTGCAAGCCGATCGTGTTTTGATTATCGAAGACGATGACTATTACAGGCCATCGTATGTGGCGACCATGATGAAAGCGTTGGACAAGTATCCCGTCGCAGGGCAGTGCCACAACATTTACTACCGCGTCGGCGATCGGCGGTATAAGGTGTGCCCAAACCACAAACACAGCAGCCTGTTCTTGACGGGGTTGCGTAGTTACAAACTGAAAGAACTTGCTGTTGCGTGCGGCGCGGGAAACCATTTCGTGGATCTGCGGTTCTGGAAATCTGCGACAAACGGCCATCTAATGGGGGGCAGTCCGATCGCGGTGGGAATCAAGCAGATGCCTGGACGCGCAGGCAAAACCAGTGGATGGCGCGAGCATCCAAACGGTTATCGGACAGACCCACACATGGAATTCCTGCACAGCCTCATTGGCGATCATGCGAATTACTACGCCAGATTCGCCGACCACTCGCCCTTGATTGTGGAAAACTAATAGCCGCTAAAAGTTTTTTTGAAGTTTTTTTTGCGACATTTGTTAGGTATGGCATTCACGTTGCCAACGTGAATGTCGTGAGTTCGAATCTCATCACCCGCTTTTCTCAAACGCCTGTTGCCACCCGGTGACAGGCGTTGTCTTTTGGTGTTAAGCGCATTGTTTTTCAAGGCTGTGCGCGCCACTCGATTTTCATCTTCACAAGCGCGGCCATGCCGATCGGTACTGGCACTCTGCGACATGGT
>JAUHYI010000166.1 GCA_030426385.1 Phycisphaerae bacterium | reverse complement strand
GAAGGCAAGGGAAATGTGGGGGGGATATGTGGGGGGGGGATATGTGGGGGGGGATATGTGGGGGGGCGCTAAGCCGCAAGCGGCGGGGACCAGAGATGGCCAATCGCGCGGGGGAAATGTGTATGGTGTGTGGGGGGGGATGGTATGTGGGTTTATATGGATGGGGGGATGGGGGGTGGAGTGAATTGCTGATGCTGCCACCACGACGACAACGACTGATGATAGGTGCCGCGATAGTGGTGGGGATTGTGTGCTTGCTACTGGTTCGGCCGGTGGTAGCCTCGCCGGATGCATCGAGTGGTATTGCGTTGGTATCGAGTCAAGGCGGGCTGGTGTTATCGACGCTAGCGATCGGGGCGGCGATTGTGCCTGCGGGTGCGATGGGTGTGTTTGCGTCGGCGGTGGGCAGTCGGTTGGCGGGTATGTTTGTGATCAGCGTGGCTTTGAGCGTGTTGGCCGGACTGGGTGGGCCGATCGATGGTTTTTTACGACGTGTGGCCTTGCCGGGCGGGTATGTGGAACTGATCGGGGAGATGTTGCTGTGGACGATCGGGTGGTTGGCCGTGATGATGATCATCGGGAAATGGCGTGACCCCACGCGCACACGATTGGCGGCGCTGTCGTTTCAAGATCACCTGGGGATTGATGCCAATGATGATGTGCATGGGATCGCGAATCATGTGGGGCTGCCGCCGCTGCGATCGTTGGCCGCCGGTGCGGTGTGTACGGTGGTGGGCGGTGCGCTGGCGTGGTTTTTGATGCGGGACACATCGACGGGGCAAGTGTTCTGGTCGTTGATCGTGGCGTTCACGCTGGGCGGATTAGCGGGTCGATTATTTTTTCCGCATGACCATGTTGGGGCGATCGTGATCAGTCCATGTGTGGTGGCGGTGATCGGTTACGCGATCGTGGCGATGCAATTTTCGGACGGCGAATCAGTGTTCCGGGCGTGGCACAACATGGACCTGTCCCAAGTCGGCAACAAACGGCTGCCGGGCTTGGCGTTGGCACTGCCGATCCATTACGCCTCGGCAGGCGTGCTGGGCACGATCCTGGGCATCGGCTGGGCCAACGGTTTAGAAATGGCCAAGCGTGCGGAAGCGGATGCCGCGATTGATGCCAACACTGACGGGGACAGCGACAGAGATGATTGATCGTCGAAGGCGGGTACGGGGTGTGGGGTGTGGGGCGGAGGGTGCGGGGGAAATGTGGGGGGGGTTAGTAACGCGAGTTAATGGGGGGCAAAAATTTGAACGAAGAAATCATGAACGCAGGATTTTTTAGAGCGTGTTCTAAAAAACTATTTTCCTGAATTCCTGATACGAATTATGATAAATACTCGTGCATGCATTGATCACAGCCCCCGGTGAATACCGGGGGTTTGTTTGATGGAAGTTTTTAGACCGCACGAGTTTTTAACGGGATTGGTATGATTTCTTCGTTCAAATATTTTTATTGTATTCGCCGTGGGAAAGCAGGACGCTGCGCGTCGCCCGCGAAACGGAATACGTGTGCGGGTGGTAGGTGCGGTTGCCAGCTACGTGTACTGTTAAATCGCGCAGGGGAAATGTGGGGGGGGGATTATTGGGTGGGGGTGCGGGGTGGGGGCATCAGGCGTTCGACGTAATCGATGACCGGGGTTTCACGCTGGTCGTGGAATTGGGCAGCCTGTTGTTTGAGGGCCTGTCGTTCGCGGAATCGATCGACCAGATACCACTGTTCCCAACGGGTGACGCCGAGTTCGCGACGGGCGGCGTTGGGTTCCAACAATCGTCCGCCATACAGTTGCGGCAGGTTGGTTTCGAATGCATCGCGGTAGGCCTGTTGCAATCGAGTCAGTCGGCCAGCCCCGAGCATTAACGCGCGGGCCTCCACACTATCAAACACCCCCCCACCTTCCCCACTCATTGCCCCACTGCCTTCACCATCGATGCCGATGTGGTTCGTGCCCAGGGTCAAGGTTTGATCGGATGCAAGCGAAGCGGCGACGGTGTCGCCATCGGAGCCAACATTTTCAAAACCATCAACGGCTGCCAATGCTGAGTTGTTCGACATATCCAATTGATCAACACGATCGACCATGGTGCGTAATTGTTCGTTCTGCGTTTCCACGACCGCGATCAACTGACGCAACAAAGCGTCGGCTGGCGACGGTGTGTCGGAGGCTTCCGATGCGGCTGACTCGGTTTGATCCTGTGCGACCAGTTGTTGCAACAGGGCTACCATTTCCTGATCCTGACCGCCCTGCCGTGCCATTTCGGTATCGAGGCGGGCCGCCAACTGATCGACGACGGAAAGGGTTTGCGACATTTCCGCAATCTGTGCGAGCTTGGTGCCCTGCTCATCACTGCGTGCAGTCATGACGTTGCCCAGATGTTCGAACGCTTCACGCAAGTCAGCGGCCAATGCCAAATCCTGCTCGCGTTGTTGTTCCAATTGGGTGGCGACGTGGGCCAACAACGGCTCGGTACGATTGGCAGTGTCGGCAATGGCGGTGACCACATCATCGCGCATGGTTTCGGTGACAACCGCTAATTTTTCAGTGGCATCACGGCCCTGGGCCAATTGCGTGCCGAGGGTCAGGCCGCTCTCGGTGATGGCAGTGACGATGGCCTCGCGCATCTGGTCGGTGGATTTGGCGATGGTGGTGGTGTTCTCATCGGTGGCTTGCAGTCGATCGAGAATGCGAGCCAACTGTGGATCGTTGCGTTGCGTGCCTTGATCGATCGCGGCCAAAAGTTTTTGAGTGGCCTGGCCTTGTTGATCGCTTTGCTGATCCAGGTCTTCGGTGATGCGGGCCAACATATCGCTTTGACGGGTGTGGCCCTCGCGCAAGGCGAGTTGCAATTCGTTGAACGATTGGTCTTCGCGCTGAGCCTGACGTTCGACCATGGCCGCGACGCGATCGATAGCGGTTTGGGTGGGCGTGGGATTGGTCCAGCGATCACTGACGCGGGTGGCCCAGATGCTGACCACATCACGGGCGGCCATGGCATCGGGTCGATCGGAATAGCCGACGTATCCACCAACGCCTAACGCGCCGATGCCACCGGCCATCATGACCAGCGCTGCAGCGCGACGCCAGGGCATCATGCGCGGCGCGGGGGCTGGGTTGGTTTCGGATGAGTCCGTCGTGTCGGGCGCGTCGTGATTTGTTTTTGCATGCGCGTGTGCTGCGAATTCTTGATCCGCGTGAACCGATTGGTCGGTCTGATCAGCCTGGACGACATGCTCAGCATGATCGGACGCCTCAGCCTGTTCGCCTGCTTGAGCGACCGCCATGGCCAGGGCCTGCATGCCTGGGATTTCCGCATCGGCGTGACCGTGTGCCTGACTATTCGTCTGGCTGTGCGTCTGACTATGCGCCTGATCTTCGGTGCGACCGGTTTCGCTATCGACCAGCGCCACCGCCAACGAGGTGTTGCCGACGCGAACGCGATCACCACTGCGCAACCAGATGGAGCCAGCCAATTGAGTGCCGTTGACAAACGTGCCGCCGCTGGATTTGTTGTCGGTGATCATCCATCGATCTTTTTCAAACCAGATCAACGCATGTCGGCGAGACACGCCATGATCGGACAGGCCGATGGTTTTATTGAGTCGTCCCAACACGACCGGCTGGTCCATGGGTGCCTGTTGACCTGGCGGTGAATGCCAGACCAAGCCGCGATCAGGGCCACGAAAAACGACCAGCAGGAGTGAGTTCATGGGCATGTTTCCGGTTAAGGATGCAGTAGCAATCGGGCTGCGTGGTTCAAGCGATCGCCAAGCACAGCCCTGAATCAATCAATAATCGCAATGATCGCAATGATCGCAATGATCACATCGCAATGATCGCAAAGACCACAGCGATCACAGCACAACAATGCAGCCCTACCTGTACGACTAGCGACAACTAGCGTGACAGGACTCAACCACATTGATAGCGATCGTGTGCAGGCAACGTTCAATCCATCGAACTAAACCCGCAAAACCAAGCGTGCATCCATGATTACGCCGGACATGTAATGTACCGCTACTGTCCGATAATCACAAGGCCGAGGTGGGTTTTTCCAGGCGCAGGTCGTGGGCTAGTTTGAAAAAACAACGAGCCGCGACCGTCAGGAAGCGGGTTTCCGTATTGCAGGCCCGCCCCCCCCGCTCCCTGACGGTCGCGGCTCGTCAGAAAATTCAGACTAGCCCAGTACCCAGGCGCAAACATAAGG
>JAUHYI010000084.1 GCA_030426385.1 Phycisphaerae bacterium | reverse complement strand
TACTGCCTGATCATCGACAATGGCAATTTTTAACGGTTTGTGTGATTGTGATTTCATGGTTCATTGTCCTTTTTAATCCGAAAATTTTCCCCACACGGTATATAACCAATCGCTATCGATTCATGTCGCAGCACTGGGTTCACTTGAAGGCGTAGGCATGCTCGCCAATTCATGTAACTCCACCAGGCAATTGTCGAGAAGTCGCTCCAGTTGATCTGCGGCGTTACGTCGCTCTTGTTCGTCGTTCTGTTCGAGAATGCCCGCGGTCTTGGCCAGGGTGTTAATGTTTAATTGCAATGCGCAGCCTGAAATTTTGTGGCCCAGACGAGCGGCTACATCAGGATCATTTTCACCCGCTGAAACCGCTGACACTTCCTGTTTAAAAACACTAAATTGCTGTTCCACAATTTCGAATAATTCATTGAGGGCTTCGGGACGGTTCTGACATATTTTTTGCATGTGACCAAAATCAAGCAATGACGCATGATGATGCGTCGGCTCACAATCGGCGTTCAATTTCAAAGTCGAGTTTTCAGACTCAGGTTGTTCCGGCTTAGGTGTTTCATGGCTTGGAGCTAACGAATCACCTTCAGACTCAATGCCTGTTTCATCAACGTGTTCGACGATCAAACGTCCTAATTCATTCAAGTCAATGGGTTTCATCAGATAACCATTCATGCCTGCCCGGGTAAATATGTCCTGGCGACGGGAGGTTGAACTATGCTGCATAACATTGGCGGTAAGCGCCACAATTTTAGTGCGACCATCCAACTTGCCCGACATTTCGAGCGCACGAATCTCTTCTGTCGCGGCGATTCCATCCAAAACCGGCATACGATAATCCATCAACACCAGGTCGTATCGTTTTAACAAAAGCGCATCAACGGCCAATCGTCCGTTGGTCACCAATGTAATATCAGCAACCTTCACGCCCAACGTTTCCAACATGTGGCGAACCACAAACTGATTGGTCGGATTGTCATCTGCCACCAGAACGCGAACGCCACAACAATTGGGTAATTCTGTCGATTCGGTTTCTTGAACCTGATGCGCTTGGGCAGGTTCCAGTTGGATGGTAAACCAAAACGTTGAGCCTTGGCCCACAGTAGACCTGACACCAATCTGTCCTCCCATCCGCTGGGAAAAATTCTTGCAAATCGCCAACCCTAAACCAGTGCCGCCACGCTGATGCGATGGGTCATTGCCTGCCTGTTGGAATTCATCGAACAGCAATTGCAATGCGTCCGATGGGATGCCGATGCCCGTGTCGGAGACCTCAAATCGCAAAAGACTATTGTCGGATTCATCGAGCGACACATGCACACGAATTGATCCCTCGTCTGTAAACTTAACGGCGTTGTTGAGTAGGTTCATCAGAATTTGGCGCAAACGGGCCGCATCACCTTGATAGGCATCGTGGATGGCTGAATCTATTTCATAGGTGAGTTCCAGACCCTTGGGTTTGGCAAGCGCATCAACGATTGCCACCGCTTCATCAACAACCTGTTCGAGCACAAACGGACCGTGAGCCAATTCCAGTTCGCCTGCTTCAATCGATGAGAAATCCAAAACATCATTGATCAAATTCAAAAGCGCTTTGGCTGCCAGCGTTCCGGTTCGCACCATCTGATTTTGCTTGCTATCAAGCGCCGAACGTTCTAACAATTGCAGCGTGCCAATAACCCCATTGAGCGGCGTGCGAATTTCATGCGTCATCGTTGCGAGGAAATGACTCTTGGCTTCATTGGCTTGTTCAGACTCCTGACTCGCACGCTGCCATTGCTTCGTACGCTGAGCGACCAGATCTTCCAGGTTTTTATTTGTCGCAATCAATGCACGATGATCCGCACGCAGCCGCGCAGCCATATCATTAAAACCTGCCAGTAGATGATCGATTTCCGCATTACCCGTCAAAACCAACGGCAACGGCTCGCCACCCGATGCCAATGTACGGGTGGTTTCATGCAGTCGTCCTAATCCACGGGTCCATTGTGATAATTTACCCCTTGCCACCGTTAACAAAATGATACCAACGCATAACAGTGCAACAGCCACCGCAAACGCACTGCCTAAAACAAACGGCGTCAACCACACCCCCCACCCCCATTGCTCCTCTGTGAATTGCCCCAAATCGCTCGTCAGTGAATCCAGTGCTTGGCCGATCCATTTCACCTGATCAATCGCAACGATCAACGCCATCGTTGTTGCTGCTTGGATCAGCACGCACATCACCATCCATCGACGTATCACTTGATGGATCCAGCGGTCAGGTAGATCACCAACCGCCACATGCTTACGTTTATTATTCCAATCAACCGTATCCGGCCTCATCAGTAACTCTCTTTCACATTCCCCGTGATTTTGTCCACCTCCGTACTTGTTATCCGCACAGGCTTATGGCTCGCTCCATTGCACAATGTCAATTTGCCCTAAATTGATCGCTTGCTTGGTAGTCATCGAAATACGATGACTTGCTTGTTCGTATCGGCCCAACACATTAATCGTGGCGTCACCATAGGTTTCGGTTTCAAAGCGCATGTTGTCGAACGTCACCGATGAGAGCACGCCAACCAGTGATTTCGCATGTAATTCAAGCGTAACCACTCCAGTAGGCGGCGTGTCATCCGTTGAAAACCGCAACACATGTTCAGTATGTACAGGATCAATAATCGACTTGATTAAAACCGATGGGTTTCCCAAAGCTGTAAACAGGGTATAGATCGTTGGATCAGCGTCTGATGCGATCAGTACCCCACCGGCATAAACACGCATTTCAACATTGGCCAACGCACCGCCCAACAACTGCCGGCCAACATCAACACTAAAGGCGTAGTTAGTATTCGGCTCCAGTGAATCCGCCAGGGTCTGACTGATTGTTGCGGAACCATCAACGCTTGCTAAAAAAATCACGTAAACATGGTTGTTGCCATGGCTGCTATAAGCCGACAATTCCGTTCCAATCTGCGGCACAGTCAAACCGGTAACTACCAACGCCGTTCGCGATAGATCCCAATTGCCAAGCGTCGCTGTCATCGGCGGCCCCAGTATCGGATTAGGCATGGACGTAACTGAGTTTTCAAAACTCCAATCGTCTATGGCTACCGAAGTGATTTGTGGATCAGCATCGTAAACAGTATCCACTGTCAGTGTCCCATCTAAAAACGCCGTCTCGTTAAGCCATACCCCCGAGTCACGTGCGGTCCGCCAATCTAAAGTCTGTTCCATGTATCGCACCATCATCAGTGCACCTGATTCGGAAATTTGCCTGGCCTGAGCGTGTTGATTCATTGTTTGCGCAATACTGGTCGTGGTGCTTGATGTATATAAAAACGTCAAACCCACGATGAATGCCATCATCACAACAAACATCACCAACAACATGGCAAAGCCGCGCTGGCGGTATTGTTGTACGCGGTAATTAGAAAACAATTTGCGTCTCCTGAAAATCATGGCACCATCGATCGTAAGCCAGAAACCATCACGGCAATATCTTCCCCGCTATCATGATCCATCGTCACACCTATTTGCACGACACGCGTATCCTGAACCGCTACAGCATCAAGCGTTAAGTCAAACACTGAAACATCATGCAATATGGTGCTGCCGGGAAATGTCGAACCACCCGCCAGTGCGTTGGTTATAGCGCTGAAATCATCTCCCAACACATAGGGCGTGTCCGACGCAGGCAATAAATTCGGATCAGCCTCATAAACCATGATCCATTGATCATCGCTTTGCCATTCAATGCGCACCAACTCAGACAAATTGGGATTTCTACTCCCATCAATATCGCCAACCCACAGCACAACGTGATCAACCCCAGCACTGAGCACCATCGCACAACGCCTTACTGTTGCCCCTAACCGTGTAATGGCGACTTGACGTTTAATTGTGGCTCGTCGGGTGTCGTGTTCAACCTGCGTCGCACTCGACATCGCGCCAAGCATGGCCACAGCCGTGATTGCCACCAGACTGGTAATCGCCAGTGACAACATCAATTCCACAAACGTGAACCCCCCGCGTCGATACAATTTTCTCGGCCGTTGGTTAATTTTCATGGCGTTGTCACCTCCGAAATAAATCGGGTTAAACTCCATGATGCACCGTTGCCATCGCTCACCGTAACCACAACCGTTTTGCCTGGGATGACTGCATTTTCAAAATCTGCAATCGTGGTTGTGCCGTTTGCGACCGTCACTGACCGTGAAAAAATCTGGTCTGCCTCGTCATATAATTCGCCTAGCACATTTTTCAAATTGCCTGCAGCTTCGGTAAAACCATGATAATCATCGATGCAGTACAGCATTCGACTCGCGCCCGTACCTGCATAGGGTTTGCTTTGGATTTCTTCCATCAAATGCTCTGCCAGGCGAGTACCGCGCAGCATCATGTCACCATGTTGCAAATGTTGATGGCCCGCCGTGGTGGCATAACTCAAACCCATCACGGCCAGGGATAGAATCAATACCGCCAACAGTGATTCAACCAACGTGATGCCGCGACAACGCCTGTGCATTGATGGCGATAGCTTTGATTCAATATCACCGCTCACCCAACCGATAAAATTTATGTGATTAGAAACATGAAAAGCCTGTCCCTTCCACACGCGCTGCGTTCTGCCCCTTGCCATCGACCAGCGTTTACCTTGTTGGAATTGATTCTTGTCACAGTGATCATCGCCATCGTTGCTATGATTGCCCTGCCCCGCGCCAGTCAGGCACAAACTCGACTCAAAGCCGCCACAGACCGATTGATCACTGACATTGAATACGCTCAACTCGCATCCATCGGTCGTGCCGACGATCGTTGCGTTATGGTGTTCGACATCCCCGGCCAACGATACCACCTCGCTCGTGCTTCGGACCCCACAACACCAATCGAACATCCCATTACCCACACCGCTTACACCGTCGAAATGGGACAGACCGGTACATCCGGGTTTGTCGGCATTCGTCTCGACAGCGTCACGGCTGGCGGCGATAGTGTTTTGGATTTTGCGACGCATGGAGCGCTCCAGGAAAACTCTGATGCTACGCTGACACTCAGTTATGGTTCGATTTCCAAAACAATCACGGTTGACATGGACACCGGCACCCCCTCGGTGCAATAAACATCACGGTTAACCCGATGAAATACTGCTCGCCTGAAACAAGGGCAACATCAAAGACGCCGCGATAAAACCAACCATCACGCCAATAAACAAGATCATGCACGGCTCGATCATTTGCATCGCGGTTTTGAGCGCCTGGTTGTATTCCGCTTCAATAAAATCAGCCAGACGATCGAACACATGTCCCAGTCGGCCTGATTTTTCTCCCGCCTCAATCATCTGGGCTACCGGCTCAGAAATAAGCGACGATTCCAACAATGGCGCTGACATTGGATTGCCATTATGCAGTTGCACTTCCACATCCGACCATAGCGCCCGGTAATGCACATTGGGTGTGATGCTTTTGGCGATGTCCACAATATCCATCACGGGCACACCCGCACGCAACAACACCGCAATCGTTCGAAATGTTCGACATTGATAAAGCCCATGTAAAATGCCGGAAAACAGCGGCAATATCAGCATCAGTCGATCACGCTGACGTCGGCCTGTGTTGGTATAGGCCCACGCCGTGATGATCGCAATTGCGCTGGCAATGCCCATACACCATTCAAACCAATAGGCCACGAGATGAGCGCTGGTAGCCATCAATACGCGCGTGGGCGCAGGCAATGCCGCACCATGCCCTGCGAAAATCATCGCGAAGCGCGGCAATATAAATGTCAACAAAAACACCGTTACACCCAGACTCAACACCAGCATAAAAATCGGATATATCATGGCCCCTCGAACCGTGCGCAGCGTTTGTAGATCATTGAGTAGATACGTCGAACAACGTTGCAAAACCTCGCTCAACGACCCGTTCATTTCACTAGCACGAATCAGGGCAACCAGTGTGGGTGGAAATGATTCTGGATACATCATCAGGGCATCAGAAAATGACGAGCCTTCGTCAATTTTTTTTGATATGTTTTCCAACAACGCACGCAATTGTGAGTCGGACGCCTGCCGCGTAACACAGTGAATCGCTTCACTGAACGAAATGCCTGCCTCAACCATGATTGACAGTTGCGACATACACCAGGCCACCTGTGCTCGCGTAGCTCGACCGGCATGTGGCGTGGCTGTGCGTCGCGGGGTGCCGCGCTCGCTGGCCAATCGCACCACAAACAGATCCTGCTCTCCCAGCAACGTGCTGGCTTGCTCAACCGACTCCGCAGCAATGACACCACTGACGAGACGGCCACTATCATTACGGGCTTCGTAGGCATAGTCTTCCATAATTTATGCTGCCCTCCCTTGCCCTTGGCCGCGATTCACATCATGTTCATCACCCGCCCGACTGACAAGATCGTCCACACGTGAAACAATCCCCAACAAACCATCAATCCCGATCACACCCTGTTCAACCTTGGCCAATCCATCATGCAATAATGTTTTCTGCCCACGAATCGCAGGATGTTCCGACAATTGGCTACCGTCGGGTTCGCGAACGACAGCGCTCAATATTTTCTCATTGAGAATGAGCTGTTCATACACCCCGATACGTCCGCTATACCCCGTGTCTCCACAACGCGAGCAACCTGCACACACATAATGTTTATCAATTGGACATTGACCACGACATAGTTGCGTCAGCACATCACGCAGGTCATCAGGAATCGCAACCTGTTGCTTGCAGTCCTGACACAATCGCCGCACCAGCCGTTGAGCCATCACACCACGCAACGATGCCGCCACCAGATAGGGCTCCACTCCCATATTGATCAAGCGCGGAATCGATGTCAGCGCATCGTTGGTATGCAGTGTCGTCAAAACCAAATGCCCCGTAAGCGCAGCCTCGATAGCCAACCGCGCCGTTTCAGTATCGCGAATCTCACCCACCATCAATGTGTCAGGATCCTGCCGCAACAACGATCGCAGCGCACTGGCAAAAGTAAAATTGGCCGCTTTGTTAACCTGAAACTGATTGGCACCATCCAACTGGCGCTCTACCGGATCCTCAATCGTGCTGACGTTCCGTTTGACGTCTAAAATTTCCGATAGCGCCGCATACAGTGTCGTGGTTTTACCGCTACCCGTTGGACCAGTCACAATCACAATGCCATGCGTTTCACGAATCAGCGTGCGAAATCGCCCCAGGGCAACGGCATCAAGTCCTAATTTATCCAGGTTGGGCGCAACGCGATCGCGATCCACGATACGCATCACCACCTTCTCGCCAAATTTTGTGGTCATGGTTGAGACGCGCAGATCGATAGGCCGATCAGCCAAGGACACGGTAATAGAACCATCCTGCGGCAAACGGCGTTCCGAAATATCAAGTCCTGCCAGAATTTTCAGTCGGCTCACCACCGGCGGAAGCAATCGTGCCGAAAAATTCACTTTCTCAACCAGATCACCATCTATGCGATATCGAACCCTGCAATTATTCTTGATCGGTTCAATATGAATATCACTGGCACCAGCAGTAACCGCATCCTGGATCACACAGCGAACCAACGTTACCACAGGCGAATTTTCATTCTCATCACCGACCAATATTTGCGAATTGTCATCGTGAACACGATCAACGATATTCAGTTCTTCAACATGCAATTGCCCTAACACTCGGTCGAGCTCAACGGTCGATGCGCCGGAGTGCGACTTGGAATCCGATGCCGGTTGATCGAGCACAATTCGTCGTGACTCACTGATATTCTTCGCATCCGCCGCCACAACAATCACATTCAGACCCGACCACCGACCAATATCATCGATCAAGCAGACATCGGTAAATTTCTCAACCGCTATCGTTAACCAGCCATCGTCAATAGCCACAGGCAACAGGTTGTATTCTTCCATCAATTGCGGCGACAAGCAATCAATTGCCTCCCGCTGTATGGCGTCTGGTTCAATATCCATAAACGGCACATTGACCGAATCAGCCAGCGCCATAGCCAACACACGCGTACCCACCACACCCATATCGATCAGTATTTCCCCAATCAATTTGCGCGGCACCACAGAACGCTGACGAACCAGCGCCTCTTCCAGTTGATCCGGTGTAATCGATTTCCTGTCGATGAGAATTTCACCAATGCGCTTGCGTCGAGGCACTGGTGTAACAATCGCGTTCATGTGACTACCTGCGTCGCCGTGTGCTGTATTGTCAACACCACCAGCTTCGCGAGTATCGTGGACACCACGCGTGTCGTTGCCATGACGATCATGTATGTTGTTTTCCTGTTGCACAATCAATCCAGCTTTCCAATTAGGATGACGGTTTAAAAATTCGCTTCAAAATCAGGGTTCAATCACAACCTGAAAACCATCACGCTCAACCAGGATTCGCCGATTACGAATACGGCGTACATAAAATCCAGCGATCGTATCGCCCTCGACCACTAGCGTTCCGTTAATCAAGGCCTGGACTTTTTTTCCACCCATAATCGCCTCAACCGACAATTGCTCTGCCGCGTCACGTCGCACCACAGCCAAAGTAGATTGGGACGAGGATATCTTTGTCATCGTTTTGATTTCAACGATCGGCTTATTGGATACAAAAAAATCACGACGTAACTCAATTGGCCAAGTCACTGGAACCGGCTGCCAGGATGGCAAAAGCGATTGATTCGTCTGCGATTGTCGTGGCTCTTGTAAATTCTGTGACGCAGGCATCGCACTGGCATCTTGCGGAGCTTTCCCTAACAACCGAAAAATAGTGATTGGAACCAACACCAATAGCGCAACCCCCAACGCAATGCGTTGTCGATGGTGCTTGGTTTGCATCGCACGTTGCCCGGCATCCAATTTCATCTTGTCGCTTTCTCCTGCCGACATGCCAATCCAACTAACTGTAGCGATACCGACAAGTCCTCATCGGTAATCGCCGACCGACTAATTTCCAATTCCTCAACGCGAATAACTTTTTCGTTTTTATATAAATAATCCAACAATCCAAATACTTGTGGTAGCGACCCATGAAACGACACGTGAGTAGGAAACATACGCAATGATGAGCCCTCAATGGTAGCCGCCGTTGTCACCGAACGATCGATCACGTTAACGTCGTCGAGATGACTCATCACTTGTTGCACCACACGCGATACGTCATGGTTCATCATGCCCTCAATTTGCGAGTGCAACAATGCAATTTCATCAACAGCGTCACTTTGCAATAACTGTTTTTCTATCGCGGTGATGCTCTGGCGTTGCTGCTCAAGTTGGGTTTGACGGACACCAACCATGCGCCAATGGACAACGCCACCGACAAAAACGACGACCACAGCCACCACGAACACAGCTACCCGCAAAATATGACGAAGTTGGTTAGTCAATGGATGCCCTCCGATTCGAACTGGCCACATAACCGGTTAACGGAATTTTTGTAGACAGTTGAAAGCACCACACCACACCACTTTCCGTTTGGACCTTTTCGTTTTTATCAATATTGAAATCAGCAAATACACCATGTTTACCAAGCTGACTGATCATCTGGGTAATCGCCATATCCGTATGGGTTTGCCCCTCCATTTCAATGGCAATGTACGACGTCGCCGGGGATGCCTTCCTAGCATTAGAACGATGGTTTTTACTATTCTTATGATTAAGGAACGGCCGGATGGCCAATCGCGTGATGACAATACTGTCAGGTGTGCCCTGTGACAGTAACGCCATGATCGCCACAGTAGGCATCGGCTCACGCATTGAATCTATACGTTCAATTTCAGAAATCAGTCGCGTGCGTTCCTGATTCACGCTTTGTAATTTTTCGTATTGCGCACTGATTACCTGGTATTTTTTTGATTCGATTTCGTTAAGACCATCGAGACGCTTCACCTGCACACAAGCCACAGCTATCCACAACACAAAAACCGTGGCCACAATGCCAATGCGATAGGAGTTCCATATGGTACGGCGGCTCACCTGGCCTTGAATCAAATGATTGGGCATCAAGTTTATTCGTCTCATGATGCGCACCTCAACACCATGTTTTCAACACCGTAAAACGCTAGGCCGATCGGCAGCAACCATTTTGAGACATCACCACCCATCGCCGCTTTATCGAATATTGAATTAAACTCTGGCGACCACTTGTCACCCAAACCGTAAAACTTTAAATCCGAATTGTTGTCAAACGCTTGTGCAAATGCGTTATCACATGACGTTCCAACGACACAACCAAACTTGGGCCAACAATCATCAACTCCAATATCACTTAAATAGTGCATGCACAAATCAATCTCATGCACAATCTCATTGGCCAAAATGGCACAAATTTCATTTAACCGCCTATCAACCTGAGCATCAAGGACAGATTGGCTGTGCTGGCTTGTTTTGCCCGAACGAACAGGATTGCCTGAGGATTGCCCCAACAGTCTTGCGACGACCGATTGTGTGCATGCATCGTTTGGATAGCCTTTTCTGACTCGATCCGCTAGATTTTCCAATCCTGACGATGGCAAATCACGCACGAATCGCAGTTCGCTGTTATGAACACATATCAATGTCGTTTGCGACGCCGTTATATAGACGACCAATTTTGAATCATGGTTCCATGGCTCACACAACCCCATTTCCAGGCATCGCACCAGTGCACCGGGAACACTATCGACAGCGTCCAGAGTCAGGCCCGCCTCATTCACAAATTTTGTGTGGGCAACAAGATCTTGTGTCGCCGCAGATAGTGCGATCACTTCGTTATAACGTTTACCAGCATGACTAATCGTGCCGACGTCATAATAGGAAACACACAAATCATCTTTGGGTTTTGATAATTCTTTCGCTGCCAGCCAATGCACCGCGCGGTCTAATTCAGACACTGGCATTTTGGGTAGCCGAAGACGCAGCAAACCGGTGCGATACTGTGGCAAACAGGATACAACCGTTCGATGAGCGAACGATTGTTCTGCCCATCCTTGATGAATCGCGTCGGCCACAGACATAGCCCACCGATCAGAATACTCAGGCACATCGCTCGAGTACGGAACGGCTACCGCGTCTACATCCATCCCAGTTCTGAAATTTTTACGAATTCTTGCCAAATAGACAGCGTCAGAATCGACCACCAGACCGATTGGATTACGATTCGTTTTACTAATCAATCCAAACATGAATCCCTCTTTGTCATGGTCAACCAGGTTGACAGGGAGTTTTAGTTTTAAAAATTTCACAACCTGCCGTCATATGCAGGATTTACAAACGATGCACCGGGTGATTCATCGGCTGGTTACATATACGCCATTAATTTGCTATTACAAATTCGTTCGATGTCACTCAAATTGAGAAAACGCTTGTAAACCCTGCGTAAACACCGCAAACACAATGTTTTCTTGTTAAAGCACACGATAATGAAGAACGATAATCAAGACAGGACTGAGTGTTGATGATGACATGTCGCTGATTGTGTTTTCTGAGAATGCTGAAGCTCGTTTCACAGCCGATACAAGGTGGCGTTTCATGCCTACAATTTTAGTCGCTGACGACGAAGCCATAACGCGCCATCTCATTATCAATGCCCTTGCCAATGCGGGTCACGACGTACTGGGTGCAAAAGATGGGGGCGAAGCATTATCGCTAGCCAGACAGCACAATCCGGATCTAATTTTGCTCGACTATTTCATGCCCCACATTGACGGAGCGACGGCACTCAAACGTATTCGCCAGGATCCTACGATTCGTGATACGCCCGTCATCATGTTAACCACAGCCAATCAAAGAAATCACATTGTCAGGCTTGCAAAACATGGCATCGACGGCTACATACTCAAATCCAGCTTTGAAGTTGAAGGCCTAATCAGTCGAATCGACTCCGTATTGAATAAACCCGACAGTGAAGCGCACGATCGGAAACAGCCTACAAAAACCAGCACTGCCAATGCTGATTATGTGCCTAAAAACGTCAACGAAATATTGGCTGAAATTCCGCCGCTGATCACGGGTAAGCAAGTCCTTGCGCCTATTCGCCAGCATACGGATCTTGTCCCCATCGGCCCGCTGGCCGCTCATGTGGCAAATGTGATCCAGAACAAATCCGCATCAGCGTCGGAGCTGGTTGATATTATTCAACTCGATCCGGCGATGACTGTTCGTATTTTGGTCGAATCATCGACTGCTGACAAAACAGAATCCGCAAAATGCGATAGTCTTGAATCCGCTGTCGTACGCTTGGGAATGGACAAAGTAAAAGCCATTGCCACCGACATGATTGGCGACAATCCATTCAACGAATCGTTAGATTTTCAAGGCGCTGATTTCCCGATGCTCTGGGAGCACTCGATTATCTGTGCGGTGACTGCTTCTCAAATCGTGGCCCATTCGGGCGGATCAACCACTGAAATTCAGGCCGCCTATCTTGCGGGCCTTTTACATGACGTGGGACGATCACTCTTCGCACAGACGATACCCACTTACGCTTTAGTCATCGATGCCGCTAAAAAATACCGCCTGCCATTACAAACAATCGAGCGCCACATGGTTGGCATCGATCACACCGCAGTGATTGATGAAAATCCTTTGTTGAAGCAGCTGCCCGAATCGATCAAAGCCACAATCTTCTATCATCATCAAAGTATTTCAAAAATCCAACAGGCCAAGCCCAATCATTTACGTGTTATCACGACGGTAGCATTGGCAGATCGATTTGCTCACGCCATGATGCTTAGCGTCAACGGTAATGACTTTGTTGAATCAACAATCGAATATGCGGAACTCCTTGGCTTAAAGCCTGACGCAATATCCAAAGCGATCCGTTCAGTACCGCAGCATGTTAATCGCTTAAAAATGTTACTCATGAACTGCGATATAGATGTCAAATGGTCCGAATACCATATGCCATGGCAGAACTATTTGAACAAACCGCTTAATTCGGTTTACCTGAGTGACGAGCCGGCCTTCGATGCGCACCACTTGTTTTTCAACTCGATCAGTGTGTCAGACGATAATCAGCCACCGAACCTTGCTGCCGTTTTTATTGACACTTTTTCAGATCCTACAGAGCTGAGCGACAAGCTGCTTCAAATCGAATCCGAATTTGATATTGACCCCTTACCGTTACTCCTGATGTCGCCCGATGGGAAGCTGGGGCTTGATGCAGATTTGGTCAATCAACGGCCAGTCATCCGCGTCCCAGAATTTATGCATGTGTTTGATCTAATTGACTGCACTCAAACCTTACTTAGCGTTTCGAATAAACAACACGCTCAAGCAGATCGTACCGCGTTATTTCATAGCGCTGATCACGAACAGTAATCACTCGCATACGAGTAATTGATAAATCACGAATAAAAAAAGTGACGTCGAATTATAATTTCGATCTGAACGATATCATTTGATGCACTCAAGCGAACTCACCGATCAAAAGCTATAGCGGCTTTTTTCAACGCCATCTACTTTCACCGCTTGCTATGTCAAAACAATTGCGAGACAAAACCTTGCACAGCCAAACGTCATATCGCAGTCATGCTAATTGGATTTCTGGTCACGAAAACAACTTCGCTATCGTGAATTTTACAGCGATTCCCCTGCCTCTGTTTTTCATCTATTTTCTATTTTTTTTATTCACCCGCCGCATAAATCATTGTGTCAAAATGCGTGCAGGGTTGTTTTTCATTAAGCGATCGATGGTTTCGTGGGCAATACCTTCATCAAGCATCATGGGAACAATGTTGCGTAGAATGTGGTCATATCCGTTTCCACCAAAGCTCCGTAACATACTTTTAAGACAGATGTCATTGGTGATCAGAAGTTGCTTCTCGTAACCATGATCAAGAAGATCACGAATCACACGAACGCGATCAATATCGCGTGCAAATACACCACCAGCAAAACCCCGCTCTGCCTTGTTGATGTAATACTCTTTGCCGAAGTTATCAAACTCAATATTTACGCCGAGTTTGAGTAGATCGTGAAGGTAAGGCTGATTGAATTCGATATCAATATGACAGATCACAATTTTGGCCGGATCAACCCCACGATCAATAAGAATCTGCGCAGCCTCGAGGCCCGCGGTTGCCCACGGGTAGGTATGCACTTGTATTTCTGCACGGTGCTCGGCAAAGGCGAGCGCGACAGCACACAAAACCTTCTTTTCATTGGGGCGAATCGTATCGCTCGTGCCAATCTCGCCGTAAATACCTGCACGTATATCGGTATCCCCAATCCCCTGCTGCATGTCGTGCAACATATGATTTGCAATTTCGCGTTCATTCCAAGTATCCATCTCTGGCGGATGCGTGTCATGCGTGTAATAGCCACAACCTGCAATAATGTTCAACCCCGTTCGCTTGGCAACTTCGCGCAGCTTCAATGGCTCGCGATGAATACCAATCGAGGTGCAATCCACGATAGTTTGACCGCCACATCGCTCAAACGCCATGGCCTCTTCGACGGCAACCTCAACATCATCTAACACCAGGTTATCTTGAATCGCGTAGGGATTACAACGTAAATATCCCAAGTTGCTCATGCATACAGATTCCTGGCTAATCCGATGTTTTTCAGGGTCATCGAACGCAGTGAATTGGTTACGCAAGTCAATAAATAAATGTTCGTGTGGAAGAATGATGCCAAGTTGATCGCGTGGCACCGGCCCCAACACACTCATGACGGTTGTTGTATTCATGTCAATGTTCGCAGACCCGTAATATCAACGGCTTAGACGATAAACCCCAAAGATCAATTTTCGGTCATAGCATTCCATATTGCCCACTGCTGTGACGGCAATATTTTTCAAGACAAACCAATTACCTTATTCACAAAACCCCATTGATCCATAGTAGGACAGATTGGTCTGGGTCGTATCTATTCGCCCTTGCTGAACAATCGTTTTGACATTACTACGTAGCCGAATGGCATATTGCGTGCAAACAGGTAGCTTGACACCGTTAATATCTTCAGGATGATCTAGTCGAATGCAACGCACACGCATGGCTCCCACTTCGATGGCGACATCAAGAACCGGCGGGCGGTCCTCAAAATAGAAGTCGAGTTGAATCCGAGCGGGTTGGTCGACCACATTCAGGATCATCAACGCTTCATGAGCTTCAACCTCATCACCAGCTCGCTTGGCAGGAAGATAACCGTCAGGGAAGTACCACGTCTTTGCCCCCCCACATGTTCCCCCACCGCCCCCCACTCTACCCCCCACTTCTCCCCCCACATGTCCCTCCACATGTCCCTCGACTCGCGCCTCGCTCGCGCCCCGACACATCTCCCCGTGCACACCTCTTGTCTCTTGCCCGCCAGGTACTTCCCCCGCACCTGTAGCGACCTCTTGGGAAGTCCGCTTGGCTGAATCCGCATGAGACGCCACCTCACCTCCCATATCTAACACGGAAGTCTTTGTGTTTTTATGTGACGCTCTCATGCATTGCGCTCCAGGCAAGTAAGTTTTACGTTACATCATAATAATAGATTCATTTCAACATGGCAACCCCTGCCCACGTAAGGCCCCCAAATATGTGACCCACGGCTGTTAGTCGCAACTGGCCCGTAGACCACGTTCCAAAACGCCCATCAATTCCACTTGCAGATGCATGCCACTAGGCTTATAATTCACGCAATTTCTTTTATTCAATAGTATTACAACAATATATCTCGCGACATATGCCACCTCACTCAGCTCTGCCAACAATTGGAACCCAATCCCTGTTGGCAATTCCGTGCATAGCCAGGAATACAAAACAAACAGCCATTGACACGATATGTTGGATGCAATAATATGGTTTTACGTAAAACTTATACGTCGGCTCACCTGCAAGGACTCGCATATGCCTGCCGTACCCTCAACGCAAACAACAGCTCAACCATCCCCGTTTCAGTTGGACCACCATTCACCATTGGTCCAGGCATACCTCAAAAAAACACCACGCTCAGCCGCAATCGCAAAACGCGCACGCGAAGTTTTTCCCAGCGGCATCACCCACGACGTGCGTTACATCGAGCCACATGGCATATGCGTTACCCATGCCCACGGTTCACACAAATGGGATGTGGATGGCAACGAATACGTCGATTACCCCGGCGGACACGGGGCATTACTTCTGGGCCATTGTCACCCAGAAATAACACAGGCTATCGCACAACAATTAGAAAAAGGGACACACTACGGCGCGTGTCACGAATTGGAATTGCAATGGGGTGAACTCATCCAACAGATGGTCCCTTGTGCTCAGCGGGTGCGCATCACTTCTTCGGGAACCGAATCAACCCTATTAGCCATGCGCGTGGCGCGCGCGTTTACTGGCAAAAAGAAAATCCTTCGTTTCATAGGCCATTTTCACGGCTGGCATGATCATGTGTCGTTTAATGTAACATCACATTTCGATGGCTCTCCAACGCCAGGCGTGTTACCCGAGATTGCTGAAAATACCCTCATAGCGCCCCCTTGGGATTTTGACCAAACCAGGCAGATCATTGAACAACATGACGACATTGCTGCGGTGATTATCGAGCCAACCGGGTCGACATGGGGCCAGGTGCCAGTTACACCACAGTTTTTGAAATCACTGCGAGAGATCACTGAAAATCTCGGGATCGTACTCATCTTTGATGAAGTAATCAGCGGTTTCCGTTGTGCGCCCGGCGGGGCACAGGAAGCACTTGGAATTAAACCTGACTTAACGACGCTGGGAAAAATCGTAGCGGGTGGCATGCCTGGCGCTGCGTTAGTCGGTCGATCGGACATTATGGATCGGATCGATCACCGCGCCGCTGCGGCAGGAGGTTTCGAAAAAGTGTTTCATCAAGGAACATTTAACGCAGGACCAACGACATGTGCCGCAGCGATAACGATGCTTCAAATTATTAAATCGACCGACGCAACCCAACGTGCGATTGCCTATGGCCGAGGATTGCAGAACGCACTCAATGTGGTGTTTCGTGAAGAATCCGTGAATTGGATTGCCTATGGAACTTTTGGTGGGTTCCACGTGTTTCTCAATCCGAACAATATTGATACCACACAAGAGCAAATCGAATCAGGAATATTTGATTACGCCACATTGCGACCAGCTTTGAAGCCTGGGCTCATGATGAAAATACGTCTGGGCTGCCTTCTACATGGAGTGGATATACAACCCTGGCCCGGCGCGCCTACATCAGCGGTACATACCGCAGAGGACTGTCATCGTACTGCGGAGGCATTTCGCAAAACAATCCGTTTGCTCAAAGAAGCAGGCGATCTGAATAACTGATCGAACGACATGACTTTATCGCTGTGAAATCAGAACGTGGAATTAGAACAATGAGAACAACAAAGCCAATCAACATCGCACAATTTGGAATGGGACCCATTGGAATCGAATCAGTGCGACTTGCCGCACAGACCGGCTGGGCACGCGTTGTCGGAGCCGTCGATATTGATCCTGCCAAGATTGGCCGATCGTTGGCCGAGTTAACGGGTATTGAATCGTTAGCGGATGCCCGTGTCTATGGCTCGTTCGATGAGCTTTATTCGGATGTGCAACCAGACGTGATCCTACACACCGCGGGCTCCAAAGCAACTCAAACAATCGAACAAATTACGCCCATGATTCAGTGTGGCGTCAGTGTCGCATCGACGTGTGAAGAGCTTCTTTTTCCCACGCTACGTGCACCCGAGGAAACAGCGATGATCGATGCGTTGGCACAACAAACCGGGGCACGCATTGTTGGTACCGGCGTGAACCCGGGCTTTGTGATGGATGTACTGCCGGTATGTATGACCGGCGTATCACGCAATGTTTCGCACATAGCGGTTCAGCGTGTGGTTAACGCTTCGACACGACGCCAACCACTACAAAAGAAAATTGGCAGCACCATGGAGCCAGACCAGTTCCGTCTATTGTTCGCTCAAGGCAAAGCTGGACATGCGGGGTTTAGAGAGTCTGTTGCGTTAATCGCCCACAGTATGGGATGGCTGTTAGATGAGATGTTGGAAACCTGCGAACCGATGATCGCACAAAGTGATATTCACACCGAGTATTTTCAGGTGCCAAGCGGTATGACGTGTGGTCTACATCAACGGTGTGTTGGCAAGATCTCAGGCGAGATCAAAATCGATCTCGATTTAAAAATGTATCTTGGCGCTCCCGACCCACATGACGCGATTCAAATTACTGGCGATCCGCCGTTGGATGTTATCGCACGAGGTGGTGTGGCAGGCGAACAGGCAACCGTGGCCGCGTTGGTCAATGCGATACCACGATTGCTCAACGCACGGTCGGGCATGCGTCTGATGACCGAGTTAGCTGTGCCTGCCTGGTCGGGTGGTTGCAATGCACCGGTATTGTCCGAGCCGGTAGCGGCGCCACAATAACGTGCAAAGCCAGGATGAAAAAAGGAACGCACCCGCATGAACAGCTCGGCCATTAAAAGATTGCGCGAAAAACTCGCACAGGACAAGCCAACCTACGGACTGTGGGTCACACTGGAGTCAGCAAGCATTACAGAAATGGCCGTGGCGATGGGTTTGGATTGGGTGGTTATCGATGCTGAACACGGGCACCTCGATTGGCAAGCCATTGTCGGTCACATTCGTGCTGCGGTGCGCAGCAACACCGTAACGCTTGTTCGCATTGCAGAATTAAATGGTGGTTTGATCAAACGTTCTCTCGACATCGGCGCTGATGGTGTGGTCGTTCCCTGGATCGAAACTTCAGAACAACTTCAACAAGCAGTATCGTTTGCCCACTACCCTCCGCAAGGCCAACGCGGCATTGGCGGCGAGAGAGCTACCTGCTGGGGCGCTTGCACTCAAGAAAGCGTGGACGAGGCCAACGAACACGTGCTGGTCGTACCCATCATTGAATCTGTGCTCGGTGGTAAAAATATTGCGTCTATCACACGCGTTGATGGCGTCGACATGTTCTTTCTTGGACCAGCAGATTTTTCCTCAACGGCAGGATATCCCGGCGAATGGGAAGGCGGTGATGTGGCATCGCAAATACTTGAGGTCAAACAGGCTATTCGACAAGCCGGCAAACACTGCGGAATAGTAGCAACCGATGCAGAGAATCTTTCGCTCCGAAAAACTCAGGGGTTTAACATGATCGGCCTGGGGCTTGATGGCTCGCTAATGATTCGTGCGATTCGCCAGATGATGGCCGCGGCTGGTCGAGACGACAAACCACGACCCGCTTTCACGCTTGAATGTGGTGGACCTGATGATCCGCCGATCGTGCCATTGAGTTCAGTCCCTGACGCGATGAAACCCAAACATCACGAAAGCATGAACGAGTTGGGTTCAGGCGTTGTGTTCGACCTTGCACACGGGGTTAAGTTCGAATGCCTGGTCGGCCGCCATAATCATGCTCAGCAATTAACCACCGGGATCGTCACCTTTTCTCCGAATGCAAAACTGCCTTACCACACCCATCCATTTAGTGAATCGGTGACGCTGCTTTCAGGCAGCGCCCAACTGGAAGTAGAAGGTCGTTGCTACAAAATCGGCGTGATGGACAATGTTGTGTTACCACGACATGTGGCTCATCAAATGATAAACCAATCATCAGAAGAGCCCGCCGTGTTTCACGTGGCGATGGCCAGTAGCGAGCCAACACGTGCGTGGGTTGATCGTTTTTTTTCTCGGCGTGCCATGCCCGACTTGTCCCCGCCGGTAGCCAAGGCCGAGCGTATTAACTGGTTCAAAAACACGCCACGATCCCAGGCCGGGCCCGGCGCCACTTTCATGGACTGGTTCAACCGTGATCTGATGCCGGGTATCGAAATGTGCGGCGGACACGGCTTGTTTGCGCCAGGCGGACGCTTGCCATGTCATATTCATGACTTTGACGAATCGATTTCCATTATCGAAGGAACAGCTACATGTTTCGTGGATGGGAAACGATACCTGATGAGCGACTATTCGACTGCATTGCAACCGCGTGGCCTGTGTCACTATTTCATTAACGAAACAGATCAGCCCATGGTCATGATTTGGGTCTATGCCGGGCCCACGCCTGAACGCATCGTTATGCAGGATCAATTGTGTTCGCTAAACCCCTCGGCATTATCACCGCCCCCATCCCGAACAACCGCTCCTACTCCACGCACCGTTCCTGTTTAATCTTAATCGATCATCGCCAAAGGCCATTCGTTATGACTGACAAGTTTGCACAACAAGTTGTATTCATAACCGGCGGGGCCTCAGGCATGGGTGAGGCAACAGCTCAACAATTTTCTCGCCATGGTGCCTCTGTTGTGATCGCTGATGTGCAAGTCGAAAGTGGCCAGGAGGTTGTTAAGCGTATACAGGATGCAGGAGGACAAGCGATATTCTGCCACTGCGATGTATCGAACGCCCAGGCAGTACAACGAGCCATCGAACAGACGATCGAGCGTTTCAACAACTTGCACATACTCATCAACGTTGCGGGCATTGCCAGTTTTAAAACCTTTCATGAATTCGACGAAACAGACTGGGATCGCATTATGGGGGTAAACCTCAAAGGGATGTTTCTGACCAGCAAATATGCGATTCCCTATCTGATTAAAAATCCACACAGCTATATCGTCAATGTCGGCTCTACCAGTTGCTTTGTCGGTGATGTCGGCGAATCGATTTACAGCGCATCCAAAGGCGGTGTAATGATGCTGACCAAATCAATCGCATTGGAATATGCCGCTAGTGGCTTGCGTTGCAACTGCATCTGCCCAGGAATCACAGATACGCCGATGCTGCGATATCACCTCAATACCACTGACAATCCTGAGCAGATACTGGCAGACCGACTCCGCAGAGTTCCTACGGGCACCATGGTGCAACCCGACGACATCGCCAAGTGCGCGTTGTATTTGTCCTGCGATGATTCGTCGAGCATTACCGGGACCCATATTCTCATTGACGGTGGCTATCTTGCCGCCGCAGAATGGGCCCCGCAACCCCATCACTAACCCCAAGCTTATTTTCATCGCTTACGAAAGCCAACTCCACCCGCTCATAGTTACAACATGCATGACCACGACAAAAAGATGAGTCCGAAGTGAAATCCATGACACAAAAACAAAACTTGTCTTGCGCCGATTTCACGTTTCCACTGTTAACGCATGAACAGTCGCTCGATTTAATTGCGATGCTCGGCTTTCACGCAGTAGACATTGGCCTGTTTGAGGAACGATCGCATCTATGGCCTTCACGCGAATTTGTTCAGCCGACAAAAGCACGCGCGATTCGCCGCAAACTGGCAGACCGTGGCTTAATCGCATCCGACATCTACCTGCAAGTAGCTCCAGATTTTGAAACCCATGCAGCCAATCATCCTCATGCGCAGATTCGTCAACAAGCCCGCGATAAATTTCTCTACACCCTCGAATACGCAAAGGAATGCGATGCTCGTCATGTCAGTGCCCTGCCCGGTGCATACTTCGCAAAAGAAAGTCGGCGTGATTCGTTCCAGCGTTGCTGCGATGAGATGGCCTGGCGAGTCGAACAAGCCAAACAGGCCGGAATACCATTCGGTATCGAAGCGCACCTCGGTTCGGTCGTGCCACGACCACGAGCAGCGCTGCGATTAATCAAGCAAGTGCCAGGGCTCACCCTCACGCTTGATTACACCCATTTTGCATACATGGGTATTCCCGATATTGAAGTAGCGCCTCTGATCGCCCATGCCAGCCATTTTCATTGCCGCGGCGGTCGCAAAGGTCGAATCCAATGTTCGTTCACGGAAAACTGCATCGACTATCCACAAATTATCCGTGAACTGCATGCCGTGGAATACCGTGGCTACATTTGTCTCGAATATGTTTGGATTGATTGGAAGCAATGTAACCAAACAGACAATCTTAGCGAAACCATACTCTTTCGAGATCTATTGCAGTCGCTATAAAATAGCTGCTAATACGCATCCCACTTAGAAATCGCACGTGGTTTTTGTGAGATGGATATTACAAGCTCAACTTCGATTCGTGCTGTTACGCACGACCAGTTCTGGTTTAAGCGACACCTGAACATCCAAGGAACGCCTCTCCTCAATACTGCCGATAAGCGTGTCAATAGCGATCTGTGTGAGCTGCTCAAACGGTTGACGAATCGCAGTCAGTGAAATGCAATCCAAAGCGCAAATATCCAAATCATCAATTCCCACCACGGCCAGATCACGTCCGATTTTGATTCCCAAACGAGTAGCAGTTTCCATGGCACCCATCGCACACAATGTGCTGGCACAAAGCAAACCATCCATGTCCGGCACTTGCTTCACAATCTCTGCCATAGCGTTTCGACCAGCATCAATATCCAAGCCCGCATGGCAAATCATCTTCTCGTCGAATGTTTTATTATGATCGCGAAGCGTATCCTTGAACGTTTCGGCCAGCAAACGAAAACCACTAAATCCGGCAGTGCGTTTGTCGCTATTAAAAAAAACTATGCGTTCGCAGCCAGCTTCAATCAAGTGTTCCGTCGCTAGCCGCGCCGCCGCAGGCACGTCATTAATGACGTACGAACCCGAATAGACTTCTGGCACTGTATCCATCATGACAAAAGGCGAAGGAAAGCGGTGGATCAGATCCAGGCTCTGCTTACTCATGCCCCATATGCACGCGGCCACCCCTTCCACCCGAAACTGGATCATGTTCTTCAGCTCAGTCAACTCCTTTTCAGAGTTCCACTGCGTGTCCGCAATAAGAATTTCGTAGCCATGCCGAAGCGCTGCTTTCTCAGCCGAATGAACCATCAAGGCATAAAACGGATTGATCAGGTTGTTGACGAGCAAACCAATGGTCTTAATTCGACTCTTGCCTCCGCGCAATTGTCGAGCGGCAAGATTGGGCACATAATTCATCTGCCGGGCAATGCGCAAAACTTTTTTGCGGGTTGATTCGCTTACACGCGAATTCCCCTGGAACACCAGCGACACGGTAGTTCCCGAGACGCCTGCACGTGCTGCCAACTCCTTAATCGTTACGTTTTCCATACACACTTTCGATTTGTTGTTTCTGACGCAAACTACACAACCAAGTCTAGCGGAGAACCGCGCTATTCCATAATGCAGGTCACGATCACAATCGACCCCAAACGCCCAATCTCCAACTCGTGAATACAGAAAATCGTGTCGATTTGCAACTTCGATTTCACCAAAACAATCCAACACGAGCCCACGCGCAGCCGAGTAAAACAGAATAGCCGTGGTTCGGGGAACGGGTAAAGAACCAAACCAGCAATTCAATACGACCAATCTCACAAAAATACGCGCGTGGTTTATAGTTAGCCGTCACCTTTATGGCGACGCGCTGGCTTGTATTTTCACAAGCGTTCGCGCCACTCGAAGACCGCCGCTAGAGCATTCCCATTTCAATCGTCCCATTTGCGTCTACGAAACGGGACGCTGGCGCATCGCCCGCTAAACATCAAGCACTACGATTGAAATGGTTGTGCTCTAGCTGCTACGGACATTCAAGCCGGTTGATGATTTGCGCCGACATATTGATTTTTGGTCAAGGTCAAGGAGGACCCTGATGCGACATCGCCACGAGTTGACCGACGCTCAATGGCAGCGGAT
>JAUHYI010000083.1 GCA_030426385.1 Phycisphaerae bacterium | reverse complement strand
CCACCCCACGTATTTTCCCCCGCACATTCAACTGTTCTTTTCCCAGCATATTCGCCCGCATCAACTGGCGTACGCGCATTCAAACGTCCGCCATCGTGCACCGTATCCATAAACGTATCCAAACCGATATGCGTGATACAACCAGGCCGACCCGCAGCAATATCGCGGAACAACTGGCACAAAACCCCCTGCGGAAAACAATACGCTTCAATCCGATTGTCCATCGCCAACTGTCCCAATCGCTTGGCCAATCCCCAATGTCCACCCACCACGCGTTTGATCAATCCCTCATGCGCCAGGTGATTCAAACCACGATCACCGCCATCACCCTGACCCGCCGCATACACCAACGTTAAATCACGTGGCCCATTCGTCGCCACAAACCGACGCTCAAGAGCCGACGTTAATCCTTCCGGATGCGTCGCGCCTACGAATCCACCTGACACCACCGTCATACCATCACGGATACAACCGATCGCCACGTCAGCCGAAACTATTTCATGCTTGCGCCGCAAAATCTTCTCCGCCGTCAGGCATACCAACCACCATTGACATGCAACGTCTGCCCGGAAATGTAGCTCGCCAGATCACTGCATAAAAATGTGATCGCATTTGCAATATCCGTGGGCTCACCAAATCGCCCTAACGGTATCTGTCCCAACATCTGTTCTCGTGCTGATTCCGGAATGCTGTTCCCCATATCCGTCAACACCACGCCAGGGGCAATCGCATTGACCGTAATTTTTCGCCGTGCTAATTCACGACTCAACACCCGTGCCATCGCAGCCACACCTGCTTTGGCTGCCGCGTAATTTGACTGACCAAAAAATCCCATGAACGCCGCGATTGAACTGATATTCACTATCCGCCCACCCTCACGCAACACCGGCGCCGCCGCATGGCATACGTTAAAAACACCGGTGAGATTCGTCGCGATCACCGCGCCCCAGTCGGCATGTTCCATTTTCATCAACGTGCGATCACGCAAGATCCCCGCATTATTTACCACAATATCTAATCCGCCGAACTGTGCGACGATCGCCGCAATCATCGCACTCACCTGCTTCGGCTCAGTGACATCCGCGGTAAAACAACCCGCTCGCTCGCCTAACTGTTGCACCAACGCTTCGGCCTTTTTCGCATGAACACCTTCGCGATCAGGAAAATAATTGATCGCCACCACCGCGCCCGCTTCATGCAAACGTCGCACGGTCGTCTCGCCCAATCCCTGACTCGCACCGGTCACCAGCGCGACTTTGCCATTCAGGTTTATGCCGATCACTTACGTTTCTCCTTGGATTGCCTGGCTTGCTTGGCTTGCACAGCCCGCCCACCGTGTGGCACTCCCGCCCCATCTTTCTGAATAAAAACACACAAGAATCGCGCAGGTCGCTTACCGATGACTTGTGTCTTATGCACAATTTCCGGATCGAAATACAACGAGTCCCCAGGCCCCAGCTTCATCGTCGCATCACCAATCGTAAAACCCAATCGTCCCGACAACATGTAAATAAATTCCTCGCCACCATGTTGAAAATCTCCAACCGGGTCGCCGGGCTTGATCGTCAACACAAACGGCTCCGCATGTTTACCCGCAATACCGATCGCCAACGCTTCATACGAATAACCAAACGCTGAACCATCACGAGCAATCACTTGCCCTTGATCTTTGCGAGTCAACACATAGGACGGCTGACGTTTTGGATTCACAAAAAATGATGCCAACTCAACGCCCAAAGCATCCGCAATGCGAATCAACGTCGCGATCGGCGTCGATATTTGTCCCGTTTCAATTTTTGACAAATTGGCCTTGCTCAGCGCCGCCCGCTTGGCCGCGTCCGTCACCGTCAACCCCACCGACTCGCGGGCTCGACGTACATTCTGACCTATCACTGACTCGTCCATGGCGAAACAGTGTATCATTTAATGAAACAACCACAACCCCCCCCACTTTCCCCCGCATGCCTCCACAGGTCACCCACTTCATGCCTTATCGCGTGTCAAACAAAACAAAAACCACCCACATTCGACCGTCATAAAGCGACAAACCTCCCGCGAACAATGCCCGGAACAATAGCACGTAATCCATGCATTAGCACAGCATTACAAACATGACATACGGCAAATATCTCAAGCTATTTCACAGCCCGTACTCAAACGCGGGCAGATCGGCTCAGGCATGGTCCGGCTCAGACTCAACCTTCTCATTGAAAAGTATTCTGTTGCCAAACGGGTCGGTGACTTTCACCAAACGAGCACCCCACGGTGCATCTTCGATGCCAGGATTGTTCCCTCGATATTTCTTGGCCTTGATCTCTTGATGAAATGCTGCGAGTCCTGTCATCCACACAAAAACCGCACCGCCTGGACAACAGTCGCCATGATGTTCGGTCAGGTGTAACAACATTCCTCCACGCGACACCTGCATGTACAGCGGCGATCCCTCAAAAATATGCGCTTCCCAATCCACCGCGAATCCCAAAAAATCCACGTAGAATTCTTTCGCCTTAGCGACATCAAATATACGCAACATGGGAATGGTTTGCTCAACCTGCATCGGCACTTGCCTCATCACATCACATCAACTTCACAGAAATATTCCTACAAGTATATCAGACGCCATGCGCACCGCTGCATGCCGAGTCAGTGTGACACTTCAACCTCATAAATCTGAGCAACGCCTGTGCGATCCGACGTAAAGACAACGCGTGATCCATCAGGTGAAAAATTGGGATGAGGATGCGTGTGTTGTGGCGAAAACACATCGACGGGGCCATCGTCATAAGGACAGTGATCGCTATTCCAATGAGCGCCGATGTTCGTGGCCCGCGATTCGCACAGCAACGTCGTTTGGTCATTAGCATTGCTGTTGCCAGTACCATTGCCATTGCTATTGACTCGACATTGCGGATCAAATAGATGTAGGCCGACATCCGGATACGTGGTATCGGTTACCATCAGGGTGCCTTGCCGATTGACCATGGGATGCCAGGCATTGAACCCGCAAACCTGACGCACCTTGCCAGTATCGATATCAATACCCACCACGCCATGCGGCCAATCCGTCGCAAGCAATTCGCGTCGTCCGGGCATCCATGTTTCGTGCACGATCCACTGCTTAATCGATTCTTCTCGCTTATAAACCAAACGATTATCACTGCCGTCACGGTTGATCACCCATAAACGTTGATCGTATGGTCCCGCGTATCGCAGCAACTGCGCATCATCAGGATGAAACTGCGGATGTCCGATGGTGTCCCGCTGCAGAATCACATCATGGTCACCGGTATTCGTATTGATCACAAACAAACTCGCCACATCTTTCGCTTTGATCGGTACTGCCCACCATCGATCATCGTGACTCACCGAGGTGGTGCCCATGGCCGCCCCCACCATGCCAGGCTCACGAATATCATCGCCGCCAAAATGCACGAGTTCCTCTTCCAATTGAGTCTCACAATCCACACGCCAAGCACCTTGCTCGGTCGTGAAATAGACATACTTACCATCGTGCGATGGATGAATAGACCATTCACTGAGATCCGGGCGATCGGTTAGCTGAATCAGTTGCTGAGACTGTCGGTCTTCCACAAATATCTGTGGCGTGCCAGTGCGATGCGATATAAAAACAAGCCAGCGCATCGCCATGTCATAGGCAGGCAAGTAATAAAACGGGTGATGGTGAATTGATGGATGCGTGGTGACACGACGAATGGAAACGCCGGTCTTCTCATCAATGATCACCTGGGATTCAGATGGATAGATATCACCTTTCAATCGCCACCCCTTCGGTGATATATTCCGCAGGATTCATTTTGCAAAGCACTTTCTCGCTCAAATGATTTGGTGTTGGAAAATCATCTTTTTTACGCGTGCAATCGAAACCTAGCTTGCTGGCTAAACCCGATTCGCCCAGTGAAGGGTCAAGGCTACTACCCAATTTATTCGTCTGGCAGATCATATCGCTTTCCGCTTGAAATCGTGTGGCCATCGCCCAAGCGACTTGCTTATCATCACGAATATCGATGTCATCATCCACGACGTAAACATGCTTAAGAAAATGGTCAAAATCCAATACCGATTCAGCCACGCGCTTGCCATCACCAGATTGATGCGGCCCTATCGCCACGACCGCATGCAAACGACACCCTCCAGACGCGGGCATATGAAAGTCCTGCACAAATGGAAACCGGCTTTGTAACTTCGCTAGTTGGCTCGACTCTTTAGGAATCGCACCCATCAATAGATGTTCATGACTGCCACCAATAATGTCCTGCCAGATCGCATCGTGACGTCGCGTCACACAGGTGATTTCAATCACAGGTTGCAAACTCGCAGCCACAGCGTAACCCGTGAACTCATCGTATGGTCCTTCCAATTCACGCACATGAGGCAATACACGGCCCTCGAGAATGCACTCCGCATTCGCAGGTACTTTCAAAGGCACCGTCTCGCACGTCACAAGCGGCACAGGTTCCAGCAACATGCCGCCCGCGCAGTCATATTCATCGACTTCAAAAGGTACCTTCGCCAACGTGCCTAAACTGAACGCGGGATGATAGCCGATCACAATCGCCACGGGCAATGCTTCCTGTCGGCGATCTGCGGCGTCACAGATACGGGCCAGATGCAAACCGGGCGCTGCGTGAAAACCCAATCGATTACGAGCCTGGCACATCAAACGATTAAAACTCAGATTGGCAATGCCGGACTCCGGATCCTCGGCGACAAGGACACCACCCCCCAGATACGGTGCGGTCGCATTGGCAGAAGGACGTATCCACGGCAACGTCATCAAATCAACCGAGTTGCCGGTGTGAATCACGTCTTTCACTGGACCCGTATCAACATGCACAGGCTTGATCGGCTTCGATAAACGTTCTCCATAGGTACGATTGATTTCGTGTACCTCAACACCTAACGCCAACGCGATTCGTCGATGCGTGTCATGGCAATTCACCACCACGGGCAACTCGGACTCACCCACACGATCAAACCAAAGCACCGGCGAACGATTTTCCTGATGCAATCGCTTGAGCAGAGCCGCAGGTTCCTGGTCCGCACTCACAGCCCGCGAGATGCGCACGAGGTCATCCGGGTATTTCGCACCCAATTCATCAAGAAAATATCGCAGGTCTTTGGTCATTACAATAAATCAGACACGCAAAGCTTAATCGATCCATCACCTTCATATGCCAATCAGTCACAACACCCAACGAACAAGACACCATTTTGTTGAATGTTGGAGAATGCTATGAAACATGTCACGCCGTACGCTTTCTCCCAAATATGGCTGAGCTCCCGAACAGAAGCATTGCTATTGAGGCCGGTTCCGGGATGGAAGCATACGCCTGATACAACGTGGACTGCATCACATCGAACTGCAAGTCACGATTAATCCTGCCATCCTGATACAGCCATTGATTGTTTTCAAACACCAAATTGGTGCCCAAGAGATAGGAATCCAAGGTCGCTTGCTGCCCAAAAAGAAGCGCCGCCAACCCGGCTGAATCCACAAGTGTCAGTTGGAAAAAATAACGCATTCCCGGCGAAACGATAACGGGGCTGTCAAACACAAATGAATCAAAAATCGAGTCATCCGCATCAAGGTCCGACAGCAATCGGGTCACAAAACCCAGCGACTCACCGATCGGCGCATGGCCATCGGGTTCACCACCCACTTCAAAAATATCCAGACGCACCAATGCATTGGGATCATCACCGGTATCGCCGCCGGTTAAATTCACTGTCACACCGGTAATCGCAGGTAGAAATGGCACAAAACTTTGTCCGATCTTTGGCCGTGAAGCATTGAGGCCTTCGCCACCACTACGCGTCATTTGCGTCGGAAGAAATGATTCGGTGTCACCATTGACCAGCGAATAGTCCCATCCTCGCTCTTCGGACCAGGCCACGTAATTCATATTGGCTACGTAATCCTCTTCGACGCTGGCCCGGTACACACTCAAAGCATTGATGGCTGCCGCATACAACGAATTATTGCCTGTAGTCTGAAACTCCCGCAACCCACGCTGCACCGCTAACGTTAGGTCCGCATTGGTCAAACCTTTTTCAAGAAAAGCCACGCGTTGTTCTGTTGCCAGATCACCTATGGCCGCTTGCGTAGCATCAGCCAATAGTTGCCAACCTTCGCGCATTGCTTGCGGCGTAAAGACCACATCCGCTGCTTTATAAAATTCGGACCAATGCCCCGGCTCAACTGAATCTTTGGCCAGGGCTTCAGATGTCTCCCACACATTACCCGGCACCGCATCGGAAACCTGTTCCCAATGATTAAAATACGATTCAACCTCTCCCGCCGCATTTCCAAACGCGCCATAATATTCATCCAGAATATCTTCGGAGGACATCGTGGGATTAGTCTGCTTACGAGCGATCACATAAAGCGTCGGCCCCTGGGTTCCCCATTGCCCTGTCAAGACGTTAAAGTCCGTCCCAATCATGCCGGTGCTATACATCTGCGTAAAATCATCGGAAAATTTATCCGCGTAATAAATCGGCATGGCATGACCATCAAGGGTGTAGTTCGGCCGTAGTAACATCGATGCACCTGCCGACGCCCAACCCGCCATATCATCGCGCGTCGCTTGCCGCTGTTCATCGGTCCACGGGTATGCCAATTGCGAAGTGTACGCGATCACGACATCTTCATTGAGTTCGGTTTCCAGAGGCGCTTTGGTGTAATTCTGATACGCCAACGCCACTACTTTAACATCGGGATCATGGACCTTGGCTTTTTCTAAAACAGCCAGATAATATTGAGCATATCGATCGGAGAGTTGCTGCCCCAAATGCTTTGTCCAATCCGACTCGCTATTGTTGTAGGCAGCGGTGGCCAGCGCCACACGATTGTCCCACTGCGACTGGGTAAGATTCGGATCCCGCACATCCCACGCTAAACTTTCAGGCGACAGGTCTCGCGATGGGGTATCGTTATCACTGGCGGCCAGATAAGGTTCCAATTCCGTGCGCTTGGCCAACCAATCCTGAACGATCTGATCATGTAAATCAGGATTACTGACATTCATGGAAACCAGATCGATGTTGCCATTGAAATACAACGGGTCAGGCCGACGTGTTCCGTCTGGAAGAAGATTGAAAAATTCCGGGTTCGTCGTACCAAAACGCTCCCAGTAATCATTTTGCGAAAACGAATGCGTGGCATCAAGGTTAACCTCTCGAGCGAATCCCTGGCGACGCAGCCATAAATCTTCGGCGTTGTGGTAGCTGTTCTTGATCTCACTTGTCGTCCAACCCGCAGATTCAGAAGCAGGTTGATAAAAAAAGTTCGCCGGACGGAATCGAGTATGAATAAGCGCGGGGGCTTCACTGCGATCCAATGAAGATACAGAAACGTCATTGCGTGTCGGGATGACTTCACCCCCAGCTCCCGGCCACAACCATTTCACATCCATCTGCGTTTCAAGAAAATCATATACACCAAACAATGTCCCCGCATGCGTGCTGTCGAGTATCGCAGCACCTGATCCATCTTTACCAGTAACATATAGATTGCCGCCAATGATCTTGTTCACGAATGTGTTGGGAGCGAGATTCGTGGTATCAATTCCAGCCAACTGGGATGCTTGCGTGGCTCCCAGATAGATATAGCCCGTCGCTCCCGAGGAAACCTGCGTGTCACGAATGATGGGCACGACAGCACCGGTAGACTGCTGGATATGGTATTGCATCTCCTTCGAAGCGAGCTGCTCGACAGGTGTTTCATGAAGGGGAATCACGATCGCCGTGACCGCTTGACCATTTGAAACAATGTCAAACGCCATCACGGAAGAGGCCAGGCTTGGTACAAAACAGAGCATCGCCAGAGCCAACCGCCTAACATTTTTTATAGAAATGTAATTCATACTAAATCCCCAAGCCATTAATGTTTTCTACTACTTCTAAAACAAAACAACGCCACTTACTATCTAAAAAACAACCTATGGCATTAACCATGACTGACTACGCTTGAGACTAATAGGTTGGTCATAAGCAACCACACGTAACGCACATTGCCAGGCCTGGTCCTGTTCAAGCGGAATACTATCGTTGAGCGTCGCATTGAACATAACCATGCCGTAATCCCGCACCAGCCATGGACCACTACGATCAGAACTGGCACTATTATCGAGAATGGCCATGCAAACCCCCATCGGCTCACGGCCATGTGGCTGCGCCTCGAACGCGACAAAATCACACGGAAAATTACCGACCACATCGCCAGCAGTTCCTCGCTTAAGTTCACCATCACGACCAGCCACGACCTGTCCACCAAGCGGCGGCAACAATTGTGGTTGAATGCGCACACCAATGGAACCATATTTGTTGGCCGCGAAAGTAACCGGACCATAGGCTGCTGTTTTCGTGGTGTAGGTATCACAAATGGTCGCATCATCACACGCCCAAACATGCACACGCCGAACCTCTTCTAACATCGGGTCATGATTCTCATCACACCATGTGGTCTTGTAAGTAAACGTCACACCATCGTCAGTGATTTCAATGTCCGGTGCGGTGGGATATCGCAATTGCCCGATATGTAGAAATACGGGGTTATGCGTTTTACGAAAATCAGGGCCCGTGCACCAAAAATTTGTTTCTTGATTACCGCGCATCACATATCCCTGGCCCACAAAAATGCCATTGTGAAAGGGATGGTCAAACGCATGTTCTTGTATCACATTGTGACCATTGGGCGTATTTAACGGAAAGGTCCAGGCTCGATGAGGATTGTGCCCCACACCTGCGAGAATGCGGCCCGTGGCCGACTCAATCACATAATGACCTGCGGTGTGATCGACTAATGCTTGACGTGTTTCGTAACGTGATTCGTTCAATGCTGAGTGTCCTTATGACAGATGCAATCCCAATTCCGACAGGTTTCATTACATCACTGCTAAAAATTCCTGGCGTTTGGCCAGGTCGACCGAAGCGTTCGACTCGACCGACTCGACCGCGGCACTCAAAGTGGCAAACACCTTGAGATTATTACGCCCCGAAAACGGTGGCTCTGCCCCACCGTTCATGTAGTCATGCCAGATATCCGCATACGTGAGCCATGGATCCTGTTGCGGCAAATCCTCATCAATGGTGATCGATTCAAACTGCCCCAATGCCGGTGCAAACTCATACGCCATCGTGTCGTTGGACATATGCAAGCCACTGCACTTGAGCGCCCCTTCGCTGCCTTCGATGCGCAACTCATACATCGGTGCTCGAGAAGAAAAACCACCGTGATACGAAACATGTAAATCACCTGTAAAACGTATCAGTGCGTTGACCATACACGGACCCGCATAGGGCGACCATGATGGATTAAACCCATCGCATGAAATCCATTGAGGCTGCGGATCATTGAGGATATGCATCAGCGAATCAAAATGATGACAGGCCATTTCGTACAAGGCAGGCTGACTCATGTTGGCGAGGTTGGCAGGATTAGGACGTGGCTTGGCATTCATGAACCACATGGCCTCGACACGCCCCAGCTTGCCTGATTCGATGAAACGCCGCACGGCTGTGTAATGTCGGTTGTATCGTACCTGTTGCCCGACACTGATCGTGACCGATTTCTCGCCTGCAAGCTTCACCAATTCAACAGCATCTTCCAAATTATTGGTAATTGGCTTCGCGACCAGGACATGTTTACCAGCTTGAAGCGCTTGTTTCGCTTGTTCGAAATGCAATTCAGAAGGCGTATTAATAATCACACCATCCGCATCAGCCTCATCAAGCGCGACTCCCAGATCAGTAAACAACTGTTCATCTGTGAGTGACAGCGTTTCCTGTGCTTTGGTCAACGCCTCGGGACGTATATCAACCACCCCGACAATATCGAACCATGGCTTGGTTCGCAAAAAGCTTGTCATATTGCCACTAATACCGCCCCAACCAACAATGATAAAACGCATGGGAAGAATCCTCAAAAGGTATGAATCTACGAGTTAATTCCGTAAGTCTCGTGTGTATTAATATCGAACTATTAATCGCCGCTTGAATCGGACTGGAACATTCCAAAGGTAAACGCTGCAGGCATTTGCTCAAACACGATGTCGCCGTTTGCATCGGTCTCCAATAATGTGGCCATATAATCATGCCAACGCTCGAACTCCTCCCCTTGTCGGCTTGCCGACCAGTCGGATTCACTAGGCGCCACCGCATGAACAAACAGACGACCATCACTGTGAAAAATAGACATACTGATATTGTTCTGGTTCATACTTTCAACAATTTCAGGCCATAGCTGATCATGCGCCTGCTTGTATTGTTCATAGCACCCGGGCTTGATTTTCATAAGTAATCCTATGGAGAACATGAGAAATATATCCTGGCAATAGGCCTATCAAACAAACACTAACGCCCCAAACCACGAAGAAAATCTCGAAACTGAATAGTTTCGGAAAGATTGTCGCACTCATTGCAGTGCTCCCAATCAAGCCAAACGTATTCAATACCAAGCCAGCCGGAATACTCTGTTTGTTCCATCATGGATACCACACGCTCGTAATCGATCGTATTTTGAGCGAATGTCGTTTGCAGTCGATCCAACTTGGCACCGCGCACATGAAAATGACTGGCCAAAGGAATCAACGGCTCAATATCTTCATCAGCAACACCAACGCGGGTGAAGTGCGTGTAATCCAAAGTAAGTGTCAAGCCGGGCACCGCCTGGATCAGATTGTGGGCTTCCACGGGAGTCGGTGCCAAAGAACCCACATGAGCTTCTGTACCAAAGGTAATGCGATGCGATTTAGATTGATCAACCCGCCACTCCAACTCTTCATATGCTCGGCCTAGTGATTTATCGTAAGCCTCCACCTCATTGAAAATCACACCGGGCAACGTGGTCACATGGGTCGCACCACAAGCCGACGCATACTCCAATGTCCTTGAGAAACAATCACGCGCCTTGGCACGACGCGAAGATTCAGGATGGTTAATCGCATACGGCACAAAATCCTCATCCATTTGTAGAAAAATATCCGCCGCCTCAAGCCCAAGATCGTTGAGTTTTGATTTTATATGGCGTGCGTTAGCCGACACGTCTGCAAATTCACGCGACGGCCATAAATGCGATCGGCCTTCAAATAAACCGATATCGACGCCCTGCATCCCAAGCATGGCAATGATTTTCAACGCCACCTCATGTTCCACCAGCGGAAACGTAAAATCGGCACAGGCAAGTTTAAAGTTCATGCTGGCTCCATGAAACGGGTATGCCCGGAATGTTCCCACTCCGCAGCGGTGAGATAACCACAATCAATAACCAATGAAGTGCCCGTCACACCGACCGAATCTTCGCAGGAAAAATAGACAATCGAGTGGGCCACATCCATCGGCGTCAATGGCACACCCATCGCCACACGCCGCAACCGATTGGCCAATGTCGCATCAGGATCAACCGTCTCATTCAGATGCTCACGCAACATCGGTGTATCGGTAATCCCCGGGCACAAACAATTACAACGTATGCCCTCGACCGCATAATCCAACGCGATCGAACGTGTGAGCCCCAGCATCGCGTGCTTCGATGTCGTATACACCGGCGTGCTGGCTTGACCCACAAAACTACTGATCGATCCTACATTCACAATGTAGCTTCGTTGATTATTACGGAGAGCTGCCAACCCATGTTTAAGTGAGTAAAACACTGACTTCAGATTTACGCCCATCACCCGATCCCACTGTTCATTCGTAACTTCATGCAATGGCCGCAAATCCACCATGCCCGCGTTATTCACGATGATATGCAGTCCGCCAAAGCGTTCCACCGTTTTTACAATTGAATCGCGCACCTGCGTTTCATCGCTGACATCACATGCTATCGCGATGGCTTGCCCATTATTCTTTTCGATATCCTCAACAATTTTGTTGGCGAGTTCGACACGTCGGCCAATGACAGCCACTGCAGCCCCCTCTTGGGCGAACAGACGAGCAGCGGCCTCGCCGATGCCGGAGGTTGCACCACTGATCCACGCAACTTTTCCCTGCAATCGTTGACTACTCATGGTGATTACTTCCATCGGTGATCTGAGTTTTTTGAATGTACCGGTTCCATTTTTCCTGATAGGTTTTTCGCTTAAACACCTCGGGATTCACAACGCCATTGGGCATTTTTCCGCATGACAAATCCACCATGCCATGGCACACTGCCCGGCCGATATCACGAAATAATTCGTTGGTCCATGCGATGCAATGCGGAGCCAGCAAAACATTGGGCAATTCACCCAGGCGATGCGCCGATGTCACCGGTTCGTCCGCAAAACAATCGAGCGCGGCTCCCGCGATACGGCTGGATTGCAACACCGTGTACAACGCTTCTTCATCCACGATCCCGCCGCGTGCCGTATTGATCAGGTAGGCCTCAGGCTTCATCAACTTCAACTGGTGTTCACCGATCAAACCTTTGGTCGCATCGGATAACGGACAGTGAATAGAAACGAAGTCCGCACGACGCATCAACTCATCGAGTTCGACCAGCTCGACACCTAATTCACTTGCCTTTTCCTGTGAGACAAACGGATCAAAAGCTATCGGTTTATTCATGCCGAAACCGCGCAGCAACGCCATCGTTTTCTGAGCAATACCCCCTAAGCCCACCGTACCAAATGTCCGATCGCGTAATTCGCATCCCATGAATTTCGAACGCTCATCCCATTGTCCCGTACGTACCAACAAATCTTTCGCACGCACCTGATGCGTTAACGCCAGCATCCACCCAACTGTGGCCTCAGCCACCGAACGATCCACCGCGCCGCGTGTGATGAACACCGCCACGTCCGCCTGAGTGCACGCGTCCACATCGACAGCATCGTAACCCACACCAAATCGACCAAACGCCAATAGTTTTTCAGCACGCGACACAGTGCTGGCTAACACCGCGGGCGTTAACACAATCACACCCTGGGCATCGCAGATTTGTTCCGGCGTGATTTGAGCTTGGTGTTCTGTAAACGGCGTACACGTGATATACGGCACGTCTTCAAATACAGATAACCCCATGTCCGCGTACTTGGGCGAACCATCGGCATGATAAAAATCGGCCGTCAGCGCCACGGAAAATACGTTGCGGTTTGACGCAGTGTTATTACTCATGGGCGTTCCCCCACAACGGGCGATTGCTGCCACGGATTCCCTTGCGCCGTCGCACATGATTCATCAACAACCAATCGTTCCGGCATCGGCCCGGCATAAACCCATAGCATCGCCATCGGTTCATGCGTATGGTTGATGAAATAATGAATCCGTCCACGCGGCTGCAGTGCTGTCGCGTTGCTCGACAAGTTGTACTCTCGGCCCTCAACAATACATGTCGCATTGCCCTCAATAATGCAAATCGATTCATCAAAATCATGCAGGTGTGCAGGTAATCGTCCACCATGCTGGAACACACCATACCCACCGCTCATTTCGATATCAGGAATTAAATCGCGATTGAAAAAATCGATGAATGACGCATTCGGCCCCGGCTCATAGCGTGGTGCCGTCTTGAAACGGGTTACATATTCACCACCCGGATACCCCTGACTATCATTCGGCATCGCTCGACGAGAGTTCGGGTGATCGACCAGCGTGCGTGCGGGTTTGTCCGAGGCCATCATCACACTGAACACCGCAGGCTCTCGATTGGAATTGTTCATCACACCATGAGCGAGCCCGCGTGGAATCGTAATATTATCCATCCGATCAAGTTTATACCGACGGCCTTCAACCTCCACGGTGGCATCGCCCTGTAACAATGTGATCGACTCGCCAAAGGTATGACGGTGATACGAAAGCGCAGCCTGTGGCGCAAACGTCACCAACCCCGTGGTCAGTTTTCGCGCATCATTATGAGCACCAACCAGACATTCGAAATGCACACCCGGCTCAAGTTCAATCATCGAACCGCTACCGACCTCGTTCATCACTTCCATACGATCCGGACGCATAGATTGCGGCGCACATACCACTGGCGTTTCCAATGCTGAGGCATCAGACTCCAACGTAAAACCTGAAGCGATTTTTCGATCACGATCCACAACGCCCAACGCACCGCGCAAGCTTCGCAACATTAAGCCGCCATCCAGACCGACCCCCAGCATTTGAAAGCCCTGCTTGCGCCGTTCGATTAAATTATCGTTACCCGTAGCCACTACGCCACAATATTTACCGCGACGACGAATCGCATCCTTGGCGGACAATATCGCTTCGGCAACACCTGGCCCTTCCCATTGACCGGGATACCCCGCCGTCGATGAATAGTCGGCTGGACCGAAAAAAACGATCTCCACGCCCGGCACATCCAATATCATTTCTATGTTACGTCCCCCTTCGACCGTTTCGATGATTGGTACCACCAACACATTTTCATCAGCTTCCTGCACGTGTTCATCTAAGCATTGCCCCCAACATGTCGCTCGTTCTGCACCAATACCACGCAAGCCGTTCGGCGGATAATGCGCGTAGGATACCGCTTGCGTTAATTGGCTAACCGTTTCAACCCACGGCACCACCACACCATCTGCACCAATATCCAATGCCCGCTTGATCAACCCCGCGTTGAGTTCGGCCACACGCACCAACACCACCGTGTCGCTGCGTACCGCCGCGCGCACGTGAGCTAGAATGTCCCGCCAATCCAGATGCCCGTGTTCCGCATCGATCACCACCCAATCCAATCCTAAAGCCACCGCCATCTCTGTGATGCTGGCGGATTCCAATGTGACCCACAGCCCATAGACGGCTTCGTACTGTTGCAATTTACGACGTAATTTTTTTAATGCTTGCGATTTCATGAACAACGAATCCGTAAAACTAAATCATGCTCAAATGCAGGCACAGTCAACATGTGTTCCTGACCCGCTTCTAGTGTGCCATGTGGTGACGTTTGTCCGGTGACGGGATTAAAAACTGAAAATCGATAACCATCTTCACGCTCTGGCAATGTAAAGCCAACTTCAGCGTTAATGGCTTTGCCATAGTTATCGTCATAACGTTCACGCCCGTCCGCCAGATACACGCAATAGTCCTCACCCTCCACGGCGAATACAGATGCCACGACATTCGCATCATCACACGTAACCCAATTCATCATCGGACGACCGCGCACCACATCCAACGAGTCAATCGTCTGCGACAAATATTTAAACCACATTCGCAGTTCACGCTGCGAATCTTCTGTGCCGGTTTCCAGGTAAGGCCAGATCGAAAAATCAATCATGTCGTAATGCGCCCCGCCTAACACCGTGGTCCATGCACGTTTTCGATGTATGGTCCAGCCCATCGTGTCACGATATTGCGTGGCGACGTTATCCTCATCCAAATTGAGAGGCTTACCCTCGCGATAACAGGCCAGAACATACGCACGCAATTCCGCCAGATTCAAATCCCCCAACATGAATCGCCCCAGGTTATACACACGATCACCATATGCCATGCGTGGCAAAGGATGCATGTTGACCACGTCAATCGGAAAACCATTGAATGCCGCATCTGCCGGTTGCGTCACGGGATCTTCCCAGTGCTCTTCGGTCGGATAATGAAAAGCCGGTTGTCCCGCAATCAAATGTCCACGCGATGACGGGGCGTCCGCTTCACATATGACATCCACGATAGCCGCTTGCCACTGATCGACTTCTTGCGGACTTGGATACGTGGGCTTCTTCCAGTAGCCGCCACCGGGCTCATTGCAGATTTCATAAATCACATTGTCAAACGACCGCGTGACCTCAACGATTTTGCGTGCATACGTCACTTGCCATTCAAACAATCGCGCATGTCGCGTGGTCGTATACTCCGGCCATTCCACCGGCTCAATCCCATTAATATTGTTGCGAGGATTCAACGGGTTGAGTGCCCACACGGCATCCGTGTACGTGTTACTGAACAAAACAATTTCAACAACGATGCCATATTCCGACGACAATGCCATGAACTTCTCAAGCCGATCGAAAAACTCGTCGTTCCATTGGCTCAGGTCATATTTGGGTTGGCAATCCAATGCCAACTCATGACCGACTCGCTTGAATGGTGCCACATAATCCGTCGACTCAGGCTTGCACGTCGAATAGGGATTCGCAGCACTTTGCAACTCACGAAAAAGCATAAACAATCGTGTCAGCGTCATCCCTTTATCAGCGGCATCAGCCAGATAACGGTCGAATCGAAAACGACGATTCATCACAGCCCCATAGTGTTCGGTCGCGGTCAATAGCACCAATGGCTTATCGCGAAACTCAAAAACTTTCGGGTTGTCAGGATGTATTCGTACCGGGGCAAACATTGTCTCAATCCTTCAGTCAAGCAGACCATTGGGTCTACTTGCTACTTGCTACTTGCTACTTGCTACTCACACGATGTATTCCATCACCCATTTCGCATGCGAGAAATTCAATCTTGCCGCGGCTCATCGTGATCGGCGAGGCGACTTGCTCTCCATTGATGACCAGTATTTCTGCATCATCGCCAGGCAAACCAATCATCGCACGATATCCCTTGGGCACGACAACACACATCTCCCAACCATCGCGATCATGCCACTGCCAGGAAACTTCGACGACACCTTCTCGCAACGGTACACGCCCTTTGGCTTGGGTTAAGTCCACGCGCTGCGGTAACACTTGAAAATAATTCTCGCCTGTTTCCGACCAAGTGACACCCAGGACATATCGACCGAGCACCACGGTTGGCCCCACACCCCAGGCATGCGAGAGCGACGCTTGCATATCCCAGTTTTCCCACGTCGTCGTAGCGCCCTGCTTCGAATAATTTCCCCAATGCAACCGCATCAAATTCAACGCTTCGCTTCCCATGCCCGCTTCGAATAACGCCACCATCGCCCACCATCCCATAAACGGCGTGCCCAGCGGGACCATTTTTTCATCGTCCCATCGATAGCGATTCAATGCGATCGACATCGTGGCCAACGGATCGTCATATTCCCCATCCTTCGGCACAAACGTGGCCATCAAATCTTCCTGCACCAGGCGTTCGATAATTGATTGCCGTTGTTCCGGGGTTGCCATATCCAACGCCAATGCTAAATAGTTTTCCTGACATCCCCATCGCCGCATGCGTGAGCCATTTTTCCAACCATTCACAAAAACCCCACGTTCATCCTCCCAGAAAGTCTGCTGAAAACGTTCCCGGATGGTATTCGCACGCTCCGAACAAAATTCTTCTCGCTCGGTATGCCCAGCGATTTTTGCGAGTTTTTTGCAGACGTTAAAAAAGCCATAGGCATAGGCCTGGAACGCAGCATTGGTCCCCGACGTATCCACTGGCGACCAATCGATGGGCATGTAGATGTTGTCATGCGCCGTCACTTTCAGGGGAAATCCCGAATACAACGCCTGTTCATCGCGATAACTTTCCAGCCAATCAATAATGCGATCACAGGTCGGCCACATGTCGCGTACAAATTCAGCATCGCCGGTGTATTTAAAATAGTCAAACAGAATAACGGGATATGTCAATGACCACGTATGTAAATACGACGACTTGCAGCCAGGGTACTTACAACTCATTGATCCGTCCGGCAATTGCCCGAACACATGCAACCGCAACAACCGTCGCGCCAGCGCCGTATCACCGAAGGCATAGTAATTTCCCATGATGTTGAGAATCGTATCGCCTAGCCACGAGCCTCGTTCACGCCAGGGCGTGTCCATGAAACTATCTTCCATGCAAATTTGCAACGTGTGCGTGCCAATGCGCCATGCTTGATCCAGTGACGCATCACTGCTGTGAAAACTCCCATGATGTTGCACAGGGTAAGTGCTACGTTCTAATCCAATGCGATGGATCGTTGCCTTTCCGCCACGAATGTCTGCCTGCATGTAGCGAAAACACTTAGGCCACATGATGCGATGACGACATACTTGTTCGCCCAGAATAATCCGGTCAAAATATTCCATGCCATGCTTGCGCGGGTCGATTCTTCCTGCGGGCAGATGTTCGCCATAACTCAGATCGACGACCGTGCCCGGATCACCGCTGATTTCTATCACGGGATAACCGGTCCAGATCGTTGAAAAATCCCAACGCACATAAACCCCATCAGTCTCGGGCAGCCCACGCGCATAGGCCGTGGCCGTATGTTTATGCGGATTCCACGCCATGCGGTTTTCCTGATCCGGATGTCGCGATGCGCCAGCAATTTGCTCAGCCATGTCGGCAATAGATTCATGATCAACTGCCGATTGAAATCGAACGTGACCCCACTCCACCATGCGATCCGGTGGGTAAAACTGCCACGGAATCAAAGGGATATCCCGTGTTTCAAAACCCGTGTAAGGCTCCATCATCGGGCCATCCGATAGTTCCGTGGCATTGGCCCAATGCGAGTCGTCATAGGCCAATGCTGGCGAATCATGCAGGCCATGCAAACTCAATCGATCATCAAACACTTCGTTATGCGGCTGCATTTCCCCGCGTCGCAGCGCATGTAATTGATAGGCCCGCTCGCGCTGCACTTTCCATTGCTTGTCCGTCACAATCAGTTGGCCATCGACCGCAATCGATGCCAGTAGCGCGCCACGCCGTGGCATGACAGACGAAATATCTTTCACATTGCCCAGGCTGTAAACCAGAATCGTGATGACATTTTCGCCGACAGCCAGATAGTCCTCGATCGGAATCTGATCCAAAGTCGGCTGAGTCATTTCTGACTTGGCTGGGCCGAAGCCAATGCATTGCCCGTTGACCCATGCGACGTACCGCAAATCAGCCGTGATCGTCAACACCGCATCCTGTGGGTTTTTAACCTCAAAACATTTGCGGGCATACACCCAGACGTTGGTCTCGTCCGGATCATCGTTAGACCAAATCCAACGAGCCTTGGCAATATCATGGGGAACAACGCCAGTAAAATGCGAGTGCACACCTGGGGCTACCACACTTGGGTCTATTTGGATTGTGTCTGACATACTATTCACAAAATCACAGGGAGGGTGTGTGAGGCGGGAATGCGGAGTGCGTGTGGTGCGGGGCGTCTGTCTGGGGGCATGTGTGTGTGGTGTGTGTGTGGGGGGGGGGGGGAGTAACCAAATAGCCACGTCTATTGGGTCGGGTTCGCATCGCGATGACCAACAGAATGTGCGTCTTGTCGGTGTGGCGTTCCGAGATATTGTTCCGAGACATTTCCGGGGATCTATCTTGGATTTTCACATGGGATCATTCATACCGTGATGGGTTCATTTTTCGTCCAGCAATGATCGATCCCAAGCCATCGCTTCCTTGTCAGCCAGATATCCCATATTCGCCACCATGTCAGCTTCGACGCTTTGTCGATATTGATCAAGCTTCCGCAAACTCGCCAGAAACGCGTCGATTTTACCGGTCTCTTTGTAGCGTGCATAAGCTTCCGAGGTGCGCAGCGTATGTTCAACATTGGTCAAGCCTTTTTCCAAAAATGCCACACGCGCTTCTGCTTGAGCATCACCCTTGGCCTGCCTTATCGCCACATCAATCAGTTCACGGCCCTGCTGCATCGTCGAGGGCGAAAACAGCGCGTCGGCCCATAAAAACAAACGGTGCTCGGGATTGTCTGGAACGCCATGTGCTTTGCGAGATTGCCATGCTTGCTCGTAATATTCTGCCGTGATGGAATCACTGTTTCGTTTCCAGTGCGCGAAATAGTTACGAACTGCCTGCTCGGCTGGACCAAACGCCGCATAGTATTCATCTAAAATTTCATCGACCGACATTTCCGGATGCTCGTGTACTCGGCCGAGCACATACAGGTTGGGCCCGTGCGTCGCCCATTGTCCGGTCAGCGAATCAAAATCAGTGGTCAACATGCCCCGCTCTGCCGCAAACGAAAAATCCTCACTAAACTGGTCTGCGAAATAGATTGGAAAGTTGTGGCCATCCAGAAAATAGTTCGGTCGCAAATTTAACTGCGCCCCGGCATCGGACCAGCCTTGCCACTGCTTGCGAAATTTATCACGTACATCAGGTGTCCAGGGAAAATAGAACTGCGGCACAATGCTGATCACAATCCGATCATTCAGTTTCGTTCGAATCGGTGGCTCATTGGATCGCCCATAGGCATAGCCAATCACCTTGACATCGGGTTGGATTTTTTCACCTTCACGCTGCAGCGCTAACCAGAACTTGGCATAGCGATCCGACATCGATGTCTGCCCCGGCACATCCCAGGCTTGACAGTTCTCACAATGACATGCTGGATCGCCCTTCGGCCCCGAATGATAATCGTTTTCCGCACCGTTGATCCAAGGATCACCGCGCCGTTGCCATTCTTTGACGATCAGTTTCCACAACCCGGGCTCACTCACACACATCTGCACATGTTGATTCTGTCCCGCAGGCTTGCGTACACCGTCCGGTCGTTGCGCGAAATATTCCGGATGCTCTGCACCGAAACGCTCCCAATACGTGACAAACGCGTGGCCATAATCGATATCCAAGCCTTGCGCAAATCGGTGCCGACGCATCCAGATAGCCTGATCCACAAAAAATTGTTCGCGTGTTTTTTCACTGTTCCATCCCCGCCCGGTGCGATTGGCGTAGTCACGCAAACGCGACGTCAACAAAACCGGCTCGTGGATCTGATCCCATTGCGAGACAGCAATACTGCGATGAGCTGGAACCATCTCACCTAGCGAGCCCGGCCACAACCAACGCACACCCAGATGTTTTTCCAGGAATTCATACACAGCGAACAATGTCCCCACGCGTGTACGATTGGTATGCAAACGCCCTTTGATGCCATTGCTATCAAGGACTGACCCTTCGCTGTCGTGCCCAATTAAAAACAGATTGCCATCCTGAACCTTGATGCGAAACGCATTGGCCGGCAAATCATCGGACGCAATCCCCAATGCCTTGGTCTTCTGGCAATGGCCGACGTAGACTAAATTGCCATCGGCGCCCGTTAATTCACTTTCACTGACAACGGGTAATATTGCACCCGATGCTTTCTCAATGTGATATTGCAATTCATCGGCCGCAAAGCGTTCCACGGGCAAGGGGTGATCCGGAATCACGATTCGCCCGACAGACGCTTGATCACGAACCAGGACCACATCCTCGGCTCGTGTTAACGTAGCAGCCAAGGCCACGCTCATCATCACGATCACACTGATTTTATTCACACGACTAAAAAACGCCATAAATCAACTCCAGAATACATGCGTACTAATTCACGGATTCAAATATGGATTAGGGTTCGCGTGAAAATAGAATTTACTGTAAGGATCACCAACTGGCGATAAATCTGCCGTATCATTTTTAGCACTACCATCCCAGACCAAAGCATTCACACTTACATTGGGATGACGGTACCGAAGACGAAAAGCGACATCGGCTTGTCGCGTTCCATTGTCGTCAAAGACTTGGCTCCACCCCTCAGTCACATTGATTGTTTTCGATGGGTATATAATATCCGCTATATCCGGCGACTCGCGAACGCCTGTCCACCCACCAATACCGACATTGCGTGTGTAACAAACATTCCACAGATAATAAACACTACTTGGAGCAGCGCCACCTCGCCATGATTCGCCAACCGTGTAAGAGGCGGACAGATCCAGGTACGACGCTGCTTCAGGACATATATAAAACGACACGTTATGGTCGGTAGCGCCAGAGTTAAACACATCCTTTTCGGAAATATACTTCCACAACATACTCGCCCAATAGTACGTTTTACCAACTTCGTCCATACGGTTATAGGCCACACGCTGTTGGTAATCAGCCGCATAAGCGAATTCGCCCACGCCTACTTGTCGCATTCGTGATAGACAAACCGATTGCCGCCCTACCGCCCGCGCGGATTGCAACGCGGGCAGTAGAATACCGATCAGCAATGCGATGATAGAAATCACGACCAACAGTTCGATCAAGGTGAATGCTCGCGACGAATGTTGCGAATCATGTTGACTCGAGCTTTGTTTTCTATCGCTGATACGCATGTGCGAACCCTCATTCCGTACCCCACCGAAATACCGAAAGATGTTACTGATCCATTCCAAGAGCACTGATGCAGGCTGACACATCACAGCCTGCGTCTCAGTGCTAGACACTCACTTGTTTTCTTTACTGGCTACGCTTATTGCGTTTGATCACCATCAAGCCAGCCAACCCGACCATCGCCATCGTGGCCGGTTCAGGAATTGAGACTTCCGAGAATGTTTGGAACGCCAAATCGCGAGAGGCAATTGCATCGTGATACATCCACGACCCTTCGTTAATCAAATAGTTTCCGTCTGGATAGCTATCGCCTACGGAGTTACCGCGTAAACGAAGGAATTGATCCGTGGTGTCTGGATCGTCGTAGGTTAGCATCAGAACAAATTCAGAATCTGGCGTCACCGAAATAGGCGAAGCAAATGTAAATACTTCAAACGTCGGATTCCCTACATTGGTCATCGCAGAAATAGTCTTGGAAACTGTCCCGAGCGCAAGGCCAGTCGGCGCATGCCCATCAGGCGAGCCACCCGATGCAAACAGTTCAATCGTCAACACAGCATTCTCTGAACCAGAGCCTACCGCCTCGCTAGGATCGTTGACATAAAAACCCACCGCAGAGACATTGTCATAGCCTGCCTCAAAACTCTGACTAATGATGGGGCGAACACCTTCGGCTTCATAGACCACATAGTTCGTGGTATAAGCCGTCGCTTCCTGATCCAGAATCGTATCAGCTTGAGAAGCCGCTTGGATCCCGAATAAAGCCGCCAAAGACGCTGCCATGCTAATTACATACTTGCTCATTTTGAAGTCCTCCATAAGGGGTAAGAAATGCATTTCAAGACACAAAGAATTTATCAAGACACGAACACAGACCGGCTACACAAATAGGCCTGTCGACTCACAACATATTTTGCAACAATACAACCAAGGCAAAAGCGATATCTGTTAACAACAAACCGACCTTCAAAAAAATCAAAGCTGTTGTACGGAATGGCCTTCAACCACCGACGGTTCAATACCAATTTCAACAAACGGCTCACACGGATTGGCCATACGCCAAGCGAGTTGAGACACTGCTTTTCGACCCACTTCTTCTGAATGCACATTGATCGTGGTCAGGTCGGGATACAAACCCTTAACCATCGACTGCTCGTAATTCGCAGAGATCACACTCAAGTCCGTTCCGACCTTCACCGATCGGATCGCCAAGGCGCGATACGCCAAAACGGTCACACTGTCGGCAGGCACAAATACAGCCGTCGGCCGAAGATCACTCGCAAGCACTTGATCAATCAATTCCTGTATCTCATTCATATCCGACTTGGCCGCGCTGAGTGGCTCATCTGTTAAAAAGCTTGATTCAGGCACAAATCGATGACAGGACATCCCTAGCGATTTGGCGGCGAGCTCAAACCCCATCCACCGCCTCTCCATCGCCACATGATCCGCTCGTGGAAAAACATAGGCCACACGCTGATGACCATGCTTGGCCAGATGATGCGCTGCCCGTTCGCCCACGGCTAATTCATTCGGTCCCACCACATCACCCCAACCTTCGCAACCCCGAGGCCGTCCCAACATCCACACC
>JAUHYI010000165.1 GCA_030426385.1 Phycisphaerae bacterium | reverse complement strand
CACCGGGCTCAACAGGCGTTATGGCGTGATGTGCAACGCTTGCTCGACGCAATCACGCCAAGCGACGCCGAGGGCTTCTTCAACCACTGCGGGTACACGCTAGAGAAAAAGTGAAAACGCGCTAACGTACGAGTTCAAATACCAATCCCGTTAAATACTCGCGCTTCGATTCATAGTAGCCCCCGGTGAATACCGGGGGTTTGTACAAGGGAAAGTTTTAGAACACGCGTGTTTTTAACGGGATTGGCATAAGCACTCCCCCGGCCCCCATCGCGCAAGTGAACCCCTCAAATCATGCGCTCGACTTCGTCCACCAGCTTTTCAAACGGCTGCAGATAGCGCGAACCAAAGTAACGCACATGCCGCATCAAGGTAGGCAGCCAATAAATTTGGCAGCGCGTTTGAAATCCACGATCAATTTTGTGAACGCGGGTGTATCGCCGAAAAAATGTTTCGTCGGCCGTTTGAAAACATCGCAGATATGCCAATTCGTATTCGCGATCGCTAAACGACGCGTGCCCATCGATAAACGACACAATCTGCGGTAGATTCGGATTCGAATCATCCACCAGAATATTGTTCGACCACAAGTCACCATGGATCAGCGTCGGCTTGTTCGATTCAGGCAACAGCGTTTCCAGTTCGTTGTATACCTTGGTTACCACCACTCGACTGCGTCTCGATATTTTGGGCATCACCGCTTTGAATTGATGTTTAAAGTCCGGCCCAAATCGATCCAACCAACGCACCGACTCGCCCTCACGTAAAGCTGAGCCGTAGGTTTCCCGTCGATGGTTGTGCAACTCGATCAGATGGTCTGCCAACTGATTTTGGAAATGCTTTCGGCCTTCGTGGCTCATCCGCGCCTGATCGACATGTCGGCCGTACACCCGGCGCATCAACAGACACGTGCCCTTGAATTGTCCGATCGGCCCTTCCACCAACGCTAAGGTCGTGGGCACCGGCAACGTCGTGTGATCCCGATACCACTGCAACGTTTCGTACTCATTGCGAATGCCTTCGTGCCCACCTTGTCGACTGAATTTCGCCACCACTGACCAAGGCGGGCCGTTCAAAACCCACTCCGACACATGGTTGATCATCCCGCCTTCCAACGGTTTGATTTCGATCACAAACAATTGTGGGTCGATCGCCGCGCGCACAATCTCCGTAGCGGTGCGTAGATCGAGCGTATGGTTCCGTTTTGTGCGCATTATGAAGAATGATTACATCAACCTGTTCAACGTCTACTATAGCCGCCCTCGCCCCGCAAACCCAATGCCCCGGTCGATTAATGGCGATTCTCGCCACATGGCCCGACAACTGCACCGCCTGATCCGATTACGCCGGTCATGCCATAGGAATCCTCAGCAATTCCCGGTAAAATGGTGCCCTTGAATTCCGCATCGCCCCAATCCGAACTTTCCGGGCACACCCCCCCCACGCCCCCCACCACGCCCCCTACGCCCGCCACCCTCGCCTCACGCCAGGCGGAATACGACGCCCACCTCGGCCTCGCCCAGGTCACAGGACTTGGCCCCATTCTCACCCGTCGAGCCATCGCCACACTGGGCTCTGCCGCCGAAGTCTGGCAAGCCCCCGCGTCGCGACTGGCGGTCATCCATCGCATCGGCAAAAATCGCGCCGAAAAAATTCGCCAACAGATCGATACCTTGCAACAAACCGATCAGATCGCCGCTGAAAAACAACGCCTGCGCGACGCTGGTGCCACCGCCATTCTGTTCGACGATCCATCCTTTCCCCCGCCGCTCAAACTCATCGACGACCCGCCGCCCATGTTGTACGTCCGCGGCCAACTCGATCCCGCCGACACACTCGCCCTCGGCGTCGTCGGCTCACGAAAATGCACCGCATACGGACGCGAACAGGCGGACCGTTTATCCGTCATGGCTGCACAAGCAGGCCTATGCATCATCAGCGGCGGCGCGTTAGGCATCGATGGCGCTGCCCATCGCGCGACGTTGCGCGCGGGCGGCAAAACCATCGCCATCATCGGCAGTGGACTAGCTCGGCCCTATCCCAACGATCACATCGAACTGTTCGATCAGATCGTCGCAGCAGGCGGCGCGGTCATCAGTGAAACCCCCATGACCGCCCCACCCATCGCCGAAAATTTCCCGCGACGCAACCGCATTATTTCCGGCATGTCCCTGGGCATTCTCGTCATCGAGGCTGCTCTGCGCAGCGGCGCACTCATCACCGCACGCATTTGCGCCGAAGAACACAACCGCGAACTGATGGCCGTCCCCGGCCGTATCGATTCGCCGGCCTCCGCAGGTTGTCATCGCATCATCCGCGAAGGCTGGGCCACGTTGGTCACCTCGATCGCAGACATCCTCAACGCCTTGGGCGAAACCGGCCAACAGCTCACCACGTTGACATCTTCGACCCCTTCCGATCAACCCACCGCGCCCAACCTGTTCGAACAAAACCTGACCGCATCCCAACGAGCGATTCTCGAAGCCCTCGATCAACCGCGCACCATTGATGAACTGACTGCACGCACCCGTCTGAGTCCGCCCGCAATTCAGGCGGAAATCACACTCCTGCAAATCCGCGGACTCCTCGAAACCAAACGCGGAAAATTCACCCGCAAGCCGCACTGAATCCAACCCCATCTCCGGCTAACATATCCCCATGTCATCTTCCTCCACAACGCCCTCGATATTACCCGTGTTCGACATGGCCACCCCCGCTGGCCAAGCCGGATTCAAAGCACGGCTCAACAAACTACGCGCCACCACCGCGTCCAATGATGACGCAGCCAAAACCGTCAGCACTATCATCGAAGACGTCCGCCGCGATGGCGATGCCGCGCTGGTGAGCTACATGCGGCGCTGGACCAATCCCGAATTCACCATCGATCACATCCGCGTCACCTCCGATGAACTCACTGACGCGCTGAACCAACTCAATCAATCTGACCCCACCATGCGCGACACGTTGCAAAGCGCCATCGATCACGTGCACGCGTATCAATCCCACATCTGCCCAACCGATCCGGCTCCCATCACCATCGACAACGCCACGCTCGGCCTGCGCTGGACGCCTATCGATCGCGTCGGCCTGGCAATCCCCGGTGGACGCGCAGCCTATCCGTCCACCGTCATCATGCTCGCTGTCCCCGCCTTGGCCGCTGGGGTCAAACCGCAAAATATTCACATCGTCAGCCCACCCCCAACCGTCGATCGCGATGACAGCGATGACCACAAAGACCACGACTCCTCCAACAACAAACCCGACCGCGTGCCTGACATCTCGCCACTCGTCCTTGGCGTTTGTGCCATGCTCGGCCTCACCAATGTCTACCGCATCGGCGGCGCGCAGGCCATCGCCGCGCTCGCCTATGGCACCGACACCGTGCCGCCTGTCGACCTGATCGTCGGACCCGGCAATGTCTACACCCAGCTTGCCAAACAACAACTCGCTGGCACCGTCGGCATCGATGGGTTCCTCGGCCCCAGTGAAATCGTCACCATCGCTGACCAATCTGCCGACCCCGCATGCGTGGCCGCGGACCTGATCGCGCAGGCTGAACATGATCCGGGCAAATGTTTTTTGATCGCATGGGAATTCGCGGTCCTCGAGCGCATCCTCAATCAGGTCAACGAGCAATTGCTACAACGCAATCGCACCGACGCCATCCGCCGAGCGTTTGCCGATGAATCTGCCGCTGTTTTGGCTTCCGATCGACAACAGGCCATCGACCTGACCAATCGACTTGCCGCTGAACACGTGAACCTTGCGGTCGATGATCCGCAAGCGATGTTGCCTGCCATTGGCCATGCGGGTGAAATTTTTCTGGGCGATCAAACGCCCGTGGCAGCAGGCGATTATTACGCGGGCCCGTCGCATTGCCTGCCCACCGGCACCACCGCACGATTCGCCAGCGGCATCAGTGCCTACACGTTTCTCAAACGCACCGGCACAGTCGCCTACCCGCCGAGCCCGCAGGGTATGTCAACGCAGACCATCGACGCCATCGCCAAACTCGCCGAGGCTGAGGGTCTCGATGGCCACGCCGCATCCGTCCGCATCCGTGCGAAATAACCCCCCCACTTTTTCCCCGCGTGCCTGCTTTTTCTACGCGTGTCTGCTTTTGCTCGCGTGACCGTTTTTCCTGCGCGTGCCTCAAGCGAACCCCCGGTGTTCACCGGGGGCTAGTATGGGGCAACGCGCGGGGGGGCGG
>JAUHYI010000082.1 GCA_030426385.1 Phycisphaerae bacterium | reverse complement strand
CCCTCCTATGAAGCCGGGTTTGTCAAGTGTTTGATTTTGTATTGATTTCGCGTTGATTGTTTTGCCTTTGGATGACGATGTTTCCAGCCTCCTATCCGAGTTCACGCCCTGTTGGGCCGACCCATTCAACTGGCTGCGATGACGATTTCCATTCTTTTCGCCGAGCTTTTGCCCATGGGGTCGGTCGGGTTCTCGTCGCTCACATCGGTATCCGTCATGCTTCAATCCGAAGCCTTGTTCAATCTTTCTGTCGCTAGCCAAATCAATCACGCCGGGCTCGCCAACGCTTGGCCAACTTTCGGCGGCGGCGGACTCCAGGTCGTGCCATCACGCAGCATCGCCCAGCACATCACCAGCAACCTTCGCGCTGTCGCCACGACCGCGATCTTGCGTCTTGTTTTGCTCGCTCCGCACATCCGATCGAAGATCGCATTTAAGACCGGGTTGTCACGACGCATCAGCCAACCGACTTCGACCAACAACGCACGCAGCAGCCTGTTGCCCCGGCCGGTGACTCGGCCTTGCCGACTCATCGTGCCCGACTCGTACTGCTTGGGCACCAGCCCCGCGTACGCGCCGACCTGCTTGGCCGACTTGAACCGCATCGGGTCATCGATCATGGCAACGACCACCTCACTGAGCCGCGGGCCGACCCCCGGGATCGTTTGCAAGAGCGCGACGCGTTCATTGGACTTGGCTAGCGTTTCGAGTTTGGCTTCGACTTGTTTGATCAAGCCTTCGATTTGTTCGAACGCCTGCAGTTCGATATCCAACTGCCCACGCCAGAGTTCGTCCGCGTCCACCTGATCGATCCGAGACGCCATCAGGCCAAGGGTCGCCATGCTCGCTTGGGTCCAGCCCTTCTTGCCCGAGTGGTGCGTTAAGCCCTGGCGATCCAGCACCGCGCGGATGCTGTTCTTGATCGCAGTCCGTCGGCCGACCAGCGTCCACCGGTACGTGATCATGCTGCGCCACTGGCGCACCTTGGCGCACGGAAGTTGGAGCGTTGGCAGTTGATCCATCGCCGAGAGCTGCGCGAGCTTGAGCGCATCATCCTTGTCAGTCTTGCGCTTCACATTCTTCCAACGCCACGCCTCGTGGTTGGGGTTGGGGTTGGCGATCTGCACCTCGATGTGAAGTAGCTCGGCGAGGTCTTTGACCCAGCCCGACGCCGAGCCGACCTCAATCACCAAACGCCCCCCGGAAGTATCGCCGAAACGATCGGCCAGCAGATCGTGGAAGTCTTGCGGCCGCGTCGGGAGCGTCGTGAATGTGTGCGTGCCCGTCGCCGGGTCGTAGTCACACGCGACACTTTTGAACTTGCCCAAGTCGATCGCCAGAATGCGCTGGGTCTTGACGAGGGCTGGCGTGTCAACCGCGGTGTTGGCAATAGTTCCGGGGGCGGGGGTGGTAGAATCAGTCATGTCGGGTCTCCTTGGGTAAGAGGTTGGTCTAGTACAACGAGCGTTGTATGGGACACGTTAACTTAACGCGATCCCGCTACCGCCCGCCGGGAGACCCGGCTTTCATAGTTTCTTTTCTTGCTTCACATTTTCTTGCTTGCCTAAAAAACAACTCCCGAACCCGTTTCTTCACTATTACAATTATGCCATTTGAATTTCGGCCAACCAATAATTTAATCCCAATGGCTTTACAAATTCATTTATGATTATCTTTTGGCTGGTTCGCATATTATCCCCTGGTGTTTTAACTTCAACAAAGCGAATCTCATCATCTTTCCACATCGTTATATCTGGCCACCCTCGCCTATATTCATAAGGGTCCTCCATAAACTTAGCCGCAATTGAATGAAGAAGCTTGTTGCCAGCAAGTGCATATAGTTCGACAAACATCCATCGCTCAAGTTCGGGAAAATAATCCAACATTGATGATGAACAATTTCCCGACAATATTCCATTACGAATAGGATATGATTTTTTTGAGGCAAGCATGTCATAGTTACTTGCCACTTGTTTTCTGTCTGCTTGTGAAAGCGCAGCCAGCAATGCTTCTGGTGAAAACCGATCTTCTTCAAAAGCGACATTTTGTGCGTATATAGCTTCTACAAAAACCGAGCGGTGGCGAGGCGCGACTTTTTTAATAGACATCGCCTTGATAAGATTTAAAATCAAACCCCCTTCGCCAGCATATCCGCGCCAACCTTCAGCCATATACTTTCCCAAAGCTGCTTTTTCTGGATTCACGGATTTGTTGTTTGACGGATTAACCCATGTGCCATGATGGACGCCTTGCCGTAATGGAATGGCTGCGTGTGATATGCCAAGTCGATTAGCTATTTTTTTAAGTCTAGATATATTCATTAGCAGTCTGAAAACTAATTGATTAATGAGACAAGAAGCGACCGTCGAAGTGGATTTTTGTTCACTTTATTTTTTCGGACCCTTACGAATGTTTTTCAAGTAATTCCATCATGTCATAATAACCCTGGGCCATTGAATAAAGTGCGTGTATTGCAAAAAGGAAAGCGAACGACCGCCATATCCATGCCAATACGATAAGGCAAGATTTTACTGATTTTAATGTGTCGGGAACGTGTTTGACTATATAAATTTCTTCAAACGAAAAAGCAAAATACCCTGCCATTCCCGCAACGCCCCAGCATACTGTTGCATAAAAAAATCTTTCGGCGGCATAGGTGGCAAGTTCTTGTTCTTTTGAATTTTTTATCGTATTGGCCATTCGAAAGCTAAGGCCGAAAAAAACAGATGCCAGCACAACCAAAGATGCAGAAACCGAAACAAACCGATTTAAGTTTGCTATCCACAGATAGTGGAGGTAGATAAATCCAATCCCGACACCAATAAATATTCCACTGTATACAAACAAGTATTTATATAATTTTGAAATCATTTAAATATTCTCATGATACACACAACGGGACCGCTTTCGCAGTCCCGCTGTGTGTGTTACTTCAAATTGTCCCGGAAATTTGGCATTGATCAATACCCCATATCATCCATACTTGGTACGCTCGCTGGCGCTTTCTTCTCTTTGATCTCGGTGGCGACGGCTGTTCGTCGGATTATTACGCGAATGTTAATCGGCCTTTGCACTGTGGGATATCGCGGCCGAGTTCGCGGGCGGTTGCGAGCCATTGTTCGGCGACCTTTTCGGCGGCTTGTAATGCGTCGGCTTTGGTGGGGCCGTCGGCCATGCAGCCGGGCAGTTCGGGTACTTCGGCGATGAACGTTTGATCGTCTTCGCTCCAGTAGATGATCACTTCGTATTTCATGTGTCGATTCCTAATTTGTAATGGGTGATGATCTGGCGAACCTGTTTGACCTGATACGGTTTGGCCTGGCTGTCGGCACGCGGTTGCAGGTTGATGATTTCTTCAACGCGGTCGTGGGTGTAAATGTGGTGGCTGCCTTTGATCCTTTCGACGAAATCAAGAGCGGCCAGTAATTTGCACAGATCCGCAAAACGAATGTTCTGATCACGGCGGCCTGACAAAACCGCGTCGAGTATTTTCTGAACGCTCGGCATGGGTGTTTTATTATATCGGGTTATGCACGGGTAAAAAAAGCCCACGGATTGAATCCGTGGGCTTCAGGGGTTGGTTTAAAAAACTTCCGGGGGGGGATCAATACCCCATGTCATCCATGCCGGGTGCGCCGGCGGGGGCTTTTTTCTCTTTGATCTCGGTGACGACGGCGTCGGTGGTTAGTAACAGGCCACTGATGCTGGCGGCGTTTTGCAGGGCGGTGCGTTCGACTTTGGTCGGGACGATGACGCCCATCTTGAGCATGTCGCCATATTCGTGGGTCAACGCATTGAAGCCATAGTTGGCGTCTTTGTTGTTCTCCACGTTGTTGGCGACAACGCTGCCATCAAGGCCAGCGTTTTGTGAGATGGTTTTGATCGGAGCAGACACAGCGCGACGGATGATGTCGACGCCGACTTTTTCGTCACCGATGAGGCCTTCGATTTTGTCGAGGGCTTTACGGGCACGAAGGATGGCGGTGCCACCGCCTGGGAGGATGCCTTCTTCGACCGCAGCGCGGCAAGCGTGCATGGCGTCTTCGACGCGGGCTTTCTTTTCCTTCATTTCAGATTCGGTGGCCGCACCGACATTGATCTGTGCCACACCGCCGGCGAGCTTGGCCAAGCGTTCCTGCAATTTCTCAGCGTCGTAATCGCTGGTGGTGGTTTCGATCTGGCGTTTGATCATTTCAATACGCGCTTTGATGTCGCTGGTTTTGCCAGCACCTTCGACGAGGGTGGTCGACTCTTTATCGATGACGACTTTCTTGACGCGGCCGAGGTCAGCCAGTTCAAGTTTTTCGAGATCGATGCCGAGTTCTTCCATGATGGCACGGCCGCCGGTGAGGGTGGCAATGTCGTCGAGCATTTCCTTGCGACGATCGCCGAAGCCTGGGGCCTTGACGGCGACGACTTTGAGAACGCCACGCAGTTTGTTAACCACGAGGGTAGCGAGCGCTTCGCCGTCGACATCTTCAGCGACGATGAGCACAGCTTTGCCGGTCTCAGCAATTTTGCCGAGCACGGGGACGAGGTCCTTGGCGTTGGAAATTTTCTTCTCATGGATCAGCACGTAAGCGTCTTCGAGGACGGCTTCCATCGCACCGGGGTCGGTGGCGAAGTGCGGGCTGAGATAACCCTTGTCGAACTGCATGCCTTCGACGAGGTCGACGTTGGTTTCGAGGCTCTTGCCTTCTTCCACGGTGATGACGCCGTCTTTGCCGACTTTGTCCATGGCCTCGGCGATGATGGCACCGATCTGTTTGTCCTGATTGGCCGCACATGTGCCGACCTGTGCGATTTCTTCGCTGGACTTGATCTTCTTGGACATCGATTGCAATTCAGCGACGATGGCGGAGACGGCTTTATCAATGCCGCGCTTGATCTGGTTAGGATTGCCGCCGGCGGTGATGTTCTTGAGGCCTTCGGTGAAGATGGCTTCGGCGTAGACGGTGGCGGTGGTGGTGCCATCGCCTGCGTCCTTGGAACTCTTGCTGGCGACTTCTTTGACCATCTGAGCGCCGATGTTTTCCAGCGCGTCATCGATCTCGATTTCCTTGGCAACGGTCACGCCGTCTTTGGTGACGGTGGGCGAGCCATAGGATTTTTCAATGATGACGACACGACCCGATGGGCCGAGTGTGCCTTTGACGGCTTTGGCGAGTTTGGAAACGCCACGACGAATCGCTTCGCGGGCTTCGGCATCGAACTTGATTGATTTAGCGGGCATGGTTTTGCTCCGATTCTTTCTTGTTTTTTAGCCCTGGGTCAATGACCCGGGGCTGGGTTTTAATCGTTACGTGTTTGATTGAACGTTGTGGGTCGCTGCCCCCGGGTATTCACCCGGGGCTAATAAGTAAGGCCGCGGGGGAAATGTGGGGGTTACATGTGGGGATTACATGTGGGGGGGGTCAGGACACGATGGCGAGGACGTCGTCTTCGCTGAGGATCATGTAGTCGACGCCTTCGACGGTGACTTCGGTGCCGCCCCATTTGGAGAGGAGGATGGTGTCGCCGACTTTGACCTGGAAATCAGCGCGTTCGCCGGAGTCAAGCAGCTTGCCATCACCGACGGCGACGACCTGGGCTTCTTGTGGTTTCTCGGTGGCCGACTCGGGCAGGAAGATGCCGGACGCGGTCTGGGTTTCAGCTTCCTTGCGCTTGACGAGGATTTTTTCGCCGAGGGGACGAATGTTGACTTTGGATTTGGTGGCGGTTGCCATAGGGTAGCTCCTGAAAAAAAAGTTAAAGGTTGGGGTACGTAGTTAGTAGTTAGTAGTTAGTAGTTAAAAGTTAAAAGTCGTGAGTCGTGAGTCGTGAGTCGTGAGTCGTGAGTCGGGCGAATTGTGACACGGTCAACCCATTCACGAATCCATATTCACGTCAAAAGCACTGGGGTAATGTGGGGGGGTGTGGGGGGTTTAGTTGTTGGATTTTTGGGGTGGTGGGCCTGTGGGGTTGTGAGGTGGCCAGAGGCCTTTGTATTGACGATCGACGAGACGTTGGAAGACGACGAGCAATTGCTCGAGGGCTATGGGTTTGACCAGGACGCTAAAAGCGCCGAGGTGGAGCAGGTCACGGAGCAGGCGGTCTGCCTGTCGCTGACTGAACGCGGGGTTGCGAAGCACGACCATCGGGGGCCGATTGGGCAAGCGTCGCATGAGTTCCACGAGCCAGAGTTCGCTGTCCGCCTTGAGGCTGGACTGTGCTGCGGCCCGCGGGGTCGCCAAATCGATGACCGCGGCATGGAATTCCATTTTTTCTGCCAGGCCGACGGCTTCCTGGGCCGACCGTGCGACGAAGGCGGTTACGCCCTGAGGCTGCAGGAGTCGGCCAAGCTGGTTGGTCCAGTGGGCCTCGGCCTCGGTGCGCGGGCGATCCTCGGTCAACAACACGTTGAACCGGGCCCCCCTTCCACTGCCACCGGCGTGGGTCGAGTTTTGGCCATGATGCGAATTCACGTCAGCATTCTCCAATAGCGCATCCGTGCGTGGGATAACAGAGTGGCAAAGGCAGTGCCGAGAATAACACGAGGCCCAAGCGATCGTTTTTATTCGTAATTGCCTGACAATAAATCAATTACACCACAAATGGCGCGTTTTGGGTCGAGGTGGACCGCCGGGAAGGTCTGCCAAGCGGTAGCGCGCGCGCGGTCCGCACGTGTCGATTTGGCAGCCCCCCCACCCCCCCACGTTTCCCTTGGCAAGCTTAAACTCATCCCACAAAAACCACGCGCATGATTTATTGTTAGCCGCCGCCTTTATGGCGGCGCGAATCGTGGAGCAAGCTCAGGCCCTCGCGCCGCCATAAAGGCGGCGGCTAACGTGCGATTTCTAAATGGGATGCGTGTTAATCGTTTGGGGGAAACATGGATCGGGAAGCGTGAGGAGGAATGCGGGGGGAAACGTGGGGGGGGGTGGGGGGTTAGAGGAGGGTTTTGAGCAGGTCGGTCAGGGCGGCATCCTCTGCGGGATCGGGGATCGTCATGGCCAGGACGGGGCGATAGATGGGCGGATATGCGGGTTGGGGAGATGAGGCGGATGATGTGGTGGGGGATGTGTGGGTGGAGGTGTGTGTGGGGGGGGATGTGGGGGGGGTGGAGGGGGGTGTGGGGGGGAGTAAGGATCGCCATTTGACCCAGTCTTTGTCGGTGGTGACCAGTGCCTGGATATTTTCATCGCGGGCTGCGGCGAGGAGATGTTGCAATTCGTCCGCGGTGTAGGCGTGGTGGTCGGGCTTGGCGGTGAAGTAAGCGGGCTCAGCAACATGTTTGACGAGGGTCTGAAAAAAGGCTTCGGGGTTGCCAATGCCGCAGATGCCATGAGCGCGTTTCGCGCGGAGATGGTTGATGTCGTGAATGTTGTTCCGGGCATCCCTGAACGCTGTCCATGCGTGAACCGCGTGGGCCAGGGGCGGGTGTTTGGTCAGGCGTTCAACCTCACGATCAAGGTCCGCCAAGGCTTCGGGGGCAACCAGATCCGCATGGGTGATGATGACCGCATGAGCGCGGGTCAGCCCCGTTTCTGGCTCACGAAGCAGGCCTCGGGGTAGTACATGGTCGTAGCCAAACGGCTCGGTGGCATCGAGCAAGACCAGATCAATGTCGCGTCGGACTCGACGATGCTGGAACGCGTCGTCGAGAATGAACGTTGTTGTTTGACGATGTTGGGACAGCACGCGAGCAGCGGCACGGACACGATCGGGGTTGGGTTCGACGGGCACACAATCGTTGAACAGGTCGGTGTAGATACGCTGTTCATCGCCACGATAGCCTCGGAGCAGGATGGCTGGGCAGGTGTTCATGGCCAGGAGTCGTTCCGCGATGAGGCAAACCATGGGAGTTTTGCCGGTGCCGCCTGTGGTGAGATTGCCGACGCTGATGGTGGGTCTGCCCAGGGGGTAGGATTTTTTGAGATGCCGATCGTAGGCCCGGTTGCGCAATCGCATGGCCGCCGCGTAGGGTTTGGACAGCGCGGCGAGGGCGGCGCGTTGCCAGGGTTTGCCGCCGCCAGCCATGATGTGTTCGATATTGCGCTGTATCTGTTTCATGGTTGGGCCGTCGATGCCGCAGGTGAGGGAAACACATTCATCGCGGCGAGGTGTTGGGGGAGGGCGCGGGTGGGTAGGCCGGTAACGGTGTGGGAACAGTGGCCTTGCTGCAGATGAACCGGCCAACGTTTGGCGGGGTCGGGATCGGAGGTGACGCGGGCAAAATTGTAGCCGCCTGCCTTGCCGATCCATGCATCATTTAATAGATGGCGCTGGAGGAGGGGTTCGGGGATCGGCCCCATGTGGACGCGCGCGATGTCGGTGAAGGCGATTTCTGATTTTTGATTTTTGATTTCTGATGCGGGGGTTGGGCTGTTGGGCAAGACCTGTAAAAGGACGACGGCGGTGACGACATCATGATGGTCATCGAGGATTTTTCGGAGGGTGAATTCGGCGATGGTCCGGTCGGTGGGGGTGCCCAACAGTGTGCCGTCGGAGGCGATGACGATGGTGTCAGCGGCGAGGATGACCGCGGGTTGTCCGATTGGCCGTTGTTGGTCAAAATCGTGGCTGACAGCCAGGGAATGGGCTTTTTTTCGCGCCAGGTCGAGGGCCTGGGCAGTCGGATCGTCGGAATGATCCGGCTGGGGCGGGTCTTCAAATGGGCTGGGAATCTGTAGGAAAGTGTAGCCAAGTTGGGTAAGTAACTGGACGCGTCGTGGGCTTTTGCTGGCGAGGATGAGGGCAGGAACATCGGTCGCCGAGGGGGGCCTGTCGGGCGAGCCGAGCGGGGTTGAAATCGGTATCTGCGGGGTCATCAAGGTATTGTAATCTGAAGGCAAAGGTCGATAATTAAGGATTTTGGGGCCAACGCCCCGATAACACCTAACAGTGAGCAATGGTCCTATCATTTAAAAAGGTAGGGGCTCACCGGCGACGCAGGCAGGATGGTCGACCACGGAAGATTGACCACCAACGATTCGGCCGAGCCTGCGGATGCCCTGGCATGTTCCACGGACGGAACCGATGAGAACAATTGCGATCATCAATCAAAAGGGTGGCTGCGGCAAGACCACCTGTTCAATCAACCTCGCTGCTGTGCTCGCCTTGCGCGGACGCAAAACGTTGTTGGTTGACATGGATCCGCAAAGCCACTGCGCCCTGGGGTTGGCTGTGCCTGACTCGCAGATTGCCACGGATGTGAGCGATCTATTGCGAGCGGGTTTGGATGGTTCGCTATCGCTGTCGGATGTGATCTGGCAAGTGTCGCGAAATCTGGATCTGGTGCCCAGCAGCATGAGCCTGGCCGCCATGGAACAGGAACTGGCACCCATGCCGGACCGCGATCGGCGACTGTCGCAAATCCTGTCAACGGTCGCCGACGATTACGAATTTTGCATTATTGATTGCCCGCCTTCGATCGGGCTTTTGACGTTTAACGCATTGCGAGCCGCCGGTGAAATTATCACGCCGGTCGAAACCGGTTACTTCGCCTTGCAGGGGAGCTTCAAACAGGAAGCGACGATTCAGATGTTGGCCCGTCGTGCGAACCATCACGCGAAGTTCCACGTGATGGCCACGATGTATGACGTGCGCACGAAATTGGCCCGGGAAATTCTCGTTGAATTGCGCAAGCATTTTAATGATCACCTCATGCCGGTCGTGGTGCACTTCAATAGTAAGTTGAAAGAAGCCACCAGCTTCGGCCAACCGATTACCGAATACGATCCGGGCAGTCGTGGGTTCCAGGATTTCGACAAGTTGGCTTCGTGGTTGATTGCCAATCCGCCGAACATGAATCAGTTCGGTCAAGCCGACAACGGCGAAGGCGGGGTCAAGAATCCCGCGATGAGTCGCGCTGCGGAACTGGTGGAACGCGCTCGGGCCTTGGCAGCACGCACGCAAACCCTGGCGGCACGAATCAACGATCATGGCAACGCACAAGGCAACGGCAACGGCCACGCCAACGGTAACGGCCACAGCAATGGAAACGGAAATGGAAACGGCAATGGCAATGGCAATGGGCGCAACACGCCCGGCTATATCCCGCCGGTCGTAACCCCCGCGCGAACCGCGCCGGTCATGCCGCCCGCACCAGCACCGATCACGCCTGCCGCTGCCTATCAACCGACCCGTTCGCATTCGGCTGCACCGACCACCGCGATACCCGCCGCGCCATCATCAGCCCCATCATCAACATCAACTTCGTCATCAACTTCCACAGCACCTGCCACACCGCTGGCACCTGCGGCATCGATCGCACCCGCAACAATCACGCCGCCCGTGGTTGCTCCTGCCGTGATTACGCGACCGGTCGCCCCTGCGTCACCCATGCAACCCACCGCCCAACCGGCCCAACCCGCAGCGCATTCACCCGCTCGGGCCGCGGTCCAGGCGATGACCACCGCAATCGCCGCCGCATCAATTGCTGGAGCACGTCAAACCGCCGCGCAAGATGTCGCGACCAAGATGTTAGATCGCCCCGCCGACGCGATGACCCACATCGCCAGGCCGACGCTGGATGCCATCGAATCAACAAGCGAGCCCAAGCCCAGCGCTCAGACCGAATCGCAAGTCGCCAAATTGTTCGGCGTGCGATCAACGCAGCAGGGCCTACTGTTCATCCAACCGATCAGCCTCGGCGACAAGGTAGAAATCGCAGGCGATTTCAATAACTGGAAACCGCACACGACACCCATGCGACGCGATGCCCGCGCCGGCGTGTGGCAACTGTGCATCGCGGTCAAGCCAGGCCTACATCACTACCGGCTGATCGTGGATGGCCAATGGATCGAAGACCCGCACAACAGCCAAGTCGAAGCCAATCCATTCGGCGAACTCAACAACATCGTCGTCGTGCCCGACAGCGACGCGATGAAATAATGAAATAGCACAAAGTAACGCGAAGCCACGCATCAAACCGGGCATCCTGATGAACCGGAAGAGCCGAACACCAGGGGAAGTTGGGAAAAACTTCGGAAGGAAAGGTTGAGAGAGAAGGGCTGAAGGAGGAAAGGTTGAGAGGGAATAGTTGAGAGGGAATGGTTGAGGGGGAAATGTGGGGGGGATGTGGGGGGGATGTGGGGGGGGACAAATTATTTGCGGACAACATGAGATTGCATGGGCCTGTTTGTTTTTTCAGACATGCCCCGAAGGCCGACACACAAAGCCCGCATAGTCCGATAAACTACGCTTGTGTAGTATTCGCGGTACCCTAAACACCCCAACACCGAGCCTAGTGATGGATGAAAGCCGTACCGACAAAACGCTGGACGCCCTGGCCGAACTTTACCTGACCCCCCCACATTCCCCCTCCAACACACCTCCCCGCACACCCCCCCGCACACCCTCCCGTACTCCCCCGCTTTCACGCAAGAAATCCAAGCAATCGCCCATGGCATCTACCCCACCCATCCCCCCTGGCTCCCCAAACCATCCGTCGGCAAAGACCGATGCCGCTAACGCTGTGGATGCCCGGGATGCCAGAAACGCCATCGATGCTATGGATGCCCGAGACGCGATGTCCGCGCTCGATGGCCCGCAGCCGATTCGATTGCGACCCAAGCCAACGCGCGTGCCGCCCGGTTCGACACATCGTTCGGGACAAAATCCCACACCGCGCACCGCACAACCGGATGGCCCCAACCTGCGACTGCATCCAGCCCCGGAGATGGAACAGCCAACCGGACCCAACTCGCAAACCATGAATCCCACCGCGCATTCCGGACATACCGCGCAGTCTCGCTATCCCGTCGCAGCTCAAACATCACAACGCACCAGCGCGACTGATACCGAGACCGCCTTGCCAACCACCTCACCCATTCAGGTGGAAATGGTATTGCTTGGCAATCTGCCGGGGTTCGGCGGGCCATGGCTCACGCAATACGCCCATCAATTAGCCGTACAGGATCCCGAACATCGCCCCGTGGTTGTGTTGCGCTTTGATCACGATCAGGTGCAAATGGATCTGGTGCAGTCATTCCACGATCGCCATGATCACGAACAACGCGATTCGCTGGACCTCCTGGAACAACTGGAAGAAGCCACCGAAGGCGACGGCCCATCAACCGCGATGCTTGGCACGTTGGATGTCCTGACTCGGCCCGATGAGCCATGGGCATCGACGCATATTCTGGTCGCGGCCAGCAGTTTGCCGCGGCAAGACCTGTTGCAGATTGCCGCGTCATTGCAACGTTGGACCCTGTTAACCGGTGCCGACGAAACCGCGCTGGCCGCCGCGGGCCAACTGCTTAGCCAACTGACCGATGCCGTCGCTCATGAACCACACCTATCCGTCGTGGTGATGGGCTCGCAAACGAATGATGCCCAAGACATGGCCCGACGATTGGGCCAACAAATCGAACGACCCGTGCAATTGGTCGGCGTCCAGCCACGCATGGAACCGGTCAGCTCACGCGATGTGACCACCCAACCCAACCCCATGGCCATCTGGCCCGACATCGCCCCATTCCTCAACGAACTCGCCGCACCCCCGCCCACATCTTCCCCCACATCTTCCCCCACGCAAGACCGTGACGCGGCGGATTCCCCACAGGCCCCCACGCAGGCGACCCCCGCACGACCGGATGTGGCTCCGCAAACCATCGAAACACCCACGACCCCTGCAACCCACACCATCGAATCCGAATCGGCGGCTGAGCCTGTGGCTGAACCGGTCACAGCATCGTTTGATGAGTCGGCAGACCAAACCGCATACGACACCGATTGGGTGAATGAACTCGAAACCGAACTCGAAACCGAAACCGAAATTAAAACAGAAACGCAAACAACAAACCCACCACCCGCAATGGCCACAGCATCGCGCGACAACACCCGTCAGCCCCAACCCAAACCCACCGCAACATCAGCAACACCGTCAGGCTTCGATGCCAAACCGACAGAAATCAATCTGGTGGACTACCTGCAATTGAACGAATCAACTGTGGCTAGTCATACCGGGAGTCGCGTGGGGGGTAGCGTGGGGGGGAATGTGGCGCTGGATGTTCGGCTGCGATGTCCGCGACATCCCGAGGTGCAATTGGCCGTGGATCCGGACGGGCGAATCCGATTGTTGCGATACGAAACGGATGAAGCAGCCATCGCGTCAACGCTGATCGAACTGATCGAAACGCGAGCCTGGGTGGTTGAACACGCCCAACTGTTGGCCATGAGTCAACGGCAAATTCAATTCGATACCACGCAACCGCCCGCGCTGCATTTGTTCACACCAGCCGCCAAACGAGCCGCAGCAATGGTGCATCAACTCACCGATGTGATCCATGTGCATCTGTTGGTCCCGATCACGGTGGGCGAACACCAAACGTGGTACTCCGCCGCATTAAGTTAGCCCCCCCACTTGCCCCGCGTCTCCCCAACCCTCCCTGAAATCAACCTGCCAACCCGGCACCTTCGCGTCGGCGTTTTTGCGCTTTTGACGGGGAGAACCTGTGCACAAAGCCAATTCAACCCGGTTATCGGTGATAATCATGGCGTGGGTATTGCTTTAATTGACCAGCAGGAGATGCCAACGGATGAGTGTGAAATTTCAGGATTATTATGAAACGCTGGGCGTGTCGCGCAGTGCGACGCAGGAGGAAATCCAGCGCGCCTATCGGCAAAAAGCTCGGAAATACCATCCGGACGTGAACAAGAGCGACGACGCCCACGACAAGTTCGCCCAGATCGGCGAGGCCTACGAAGTCCTAAAAGACCCAGCCAAGCGCAAGCGCTTTGACCAGTTGGGCGCGGACTATAAAAACGGCCAGGAATTTCGACCACCGCCCGGCTATGAAAACACGCATTTCCGCTCGGGACAAGCAGGTGGCGCAGGCGGAGGATTTGGATTCGATGCCGGCGGACAGTTCAGCGATTTTTTTGAAATGTTTTTCAATAGCCAGCAAGGCGGCGCAGGCGTTCGAGGTGGTGCCGGCGGGCCGGGCGCCCGACAAGCCAGAAGGCAAGCCCCGCGCGAACAGGAAGCCCATGTGTCGGTGACCCTGGACGAAGCGTATCACGGCACCACGCGCCGATTGGATGTGCAAGGTCCAACCGGGCGAAAAACGATCGAGGTAAAAATTCCCGCAGGCACAAGGCCGGGTTCAAAAATTCGTTTGGGCGGCGAAGGCTTGCTGCTCATCATCGACGTGACCAGGCACAAGCAATTCGGCATTGACCAGGGCAACCTGACCACCGATTTGGATATCACGCCATGGCAGGCAGCGCTGGGCGATCGCGTGGACGTGCCCACGATGGATGGCACCGTGCGCATGACCGTGCCAGTCGGCTCGCAGTCAGGCAAAAAATTACGCTTGAAAGGCAAAGGCCTACCCGCGCGCGGCAAACAGGAAGCAGGCGATCTGATCGTGACCTTGCGCATGGTGATCCCACCCAAACTAACCGACGAACAACGCGCCGCGTACGAACGACTACGAGAATTGGATGAGATAGAAGACGTGGAAGAAGCAGAAAAAGAAAAATAGTCCACAGATTTCACAGATGGCACAGATTTTTTTAACGAGGAAGACAGGAAATCAAGAAGAAGAAGAAGAAAGAAGGGAACCATAGAAAAATTATGACTCAACGAGTAAACGGAAAAACGGTGCGCAAAATGAATCGCATGTGTAGCTCAAAATTCCTGCATTCCTGTTTTCCTCGTTAAAAAAATCTGTGGATAAAAACGCAAACCAACCAACCTCGGGAGGGATGAATCATGGATCCAAACAAACTGACACAAAAATCACAACAAGCGCTTCATGCGGCGCAGACCACTGCGATCAAGCACAGCCATCAGCAGATTGATCCAGAGCATTTGCTGTTGGCCTTGTGCGAACAGCCCGATGGTTTGTTGCCTCGTTTGCTGACCAGGCTGGGCGTGCCTGGCGATGTGTTTGTTACGGAATTGCGGCGCGACTTGGATAGCCGTCCCAAAGTGCGCGGGGGCAATGCCGGGCAGGACGCCGGGGGAAATGTGGGGGGTCGGTTAAACCAGGTGTTGATTGCGGCAGACGACGAAGCACAGAAACTCGGCGATTCGTATGTCAGTGTCGAGCATCTGGTCCTGGCGATGATCGGCAGTGACAAGAAAAAAACCGCAGGCAAGTTGTTCGATACGTTTGGCATCACGCGCGATAAATTTTTGTCTGCCCTGACCGAAGTGCGTGGCAACCAACAGGCCAACACCGACAACCCGGAAGCGACCTACGACGCGCTCAACAAATATGGACGCGACCTGGTGGAGTACGCGCGATCGGGCAAGATGGATCCGGTGATCGGGCGCGACGAAGAAATTCGCCGGGTGATTCGCATCCTATCGCGAAAAACCAAAAACAATCCGGTCCTGATCGGCGAACCCGGTGTGGGCAAGACGGCTGTCGTCGAGGGATTAGCCCAGCGCATCGTGCGCGGCGATGTCCCCGAGGGTTTAAAAAACAAAACGATATTCGCGCTCGACATGGGCGCGTTGATTGCCGGTGCGAAATTCCGAGGCGAGTTTGAAGAACGATTGAAAGCCGTGCTGAACGAAGTCAAAGAATCGGACGGACGCATCTTGCTGTTCATCGATGAGTTGCACACCGTGGTCGGCGCAGGCAAAGGCGAAGGCTCAATGGATGCAGGAAATCTATTGAAGCCGATGTTGGCTCGCGGCGAATTGCATTGCATCGGCGCGACGACATTGGATGAGCATCGATTGCACATCGAAAAAGACGCGGCGCTTGAACGACGGTTCCAGCCGGTGATGGTCGATCAACCGACGGTTGAGGATACGATTTCGATATTGCGTGGCCTGCGCGAGCGATACGAAGTGCATCACGGCGTAAAGATTCAGGACAACGCCATCGTAGCCGCCGCAGTGATGAGCCATCGTTATATCGCGGATCGATTTTTGCCTGACAAGGCCATCGATCTGGTGGACGAAGCCTGCGCGATGATCCGAACGGAAATCGATTCGATGCCTGCGGAGCTGGACCAGATCACGCGCCGTGTGATGCAATTGGAGATTGAAGAAGCGGCATTGAAAAAAGAAACCGACGCCGCGAGTCGAACGCGATTGAACGCGCTGCAACAAGAGCTGGCGGACCTGCGCGAAAAATCGGACGCGATGAAAGCGCAGTGGGAATCGGAGAAGGCAGGCCTGAACAATGCGCAGGCCTTGCGAGCTGAGATTGATCAGGTTCGCCATGAGATTGAACTGGCCGAGCAAACATATAACCTGGAAAAAGCAGCAGAATTGAAATACGGCAAGTTGCCGGAACTGGAGAAACGATTGGCCGACGCGGAGTCGAAGGACGACGCCAACGATGATGAGAACGACCAAGAAGATGACACGGCAGGTGGGAATACGGGGGGAAATACGGAGGGAAATGTGGAGGGAAATGTGGGGGGGAATGTGGGGGGGAAGTTGTTACAGGAGCAGGTGACTGAGGAGCAGATTGCGGAGATTGTGTCGCGTTGGACGGGCGTGCCGGTGGCACGTTTGGTCGAAGGCGAGCGCGAAAAATTGTTGAAGCTCAGCGATGAATTGCATGAGCGCGTGATTGGTCAACACGAAGCGGTGCAACTGGTGGCTGACGCGGTGATCCGTGCCCGGGCAGGGATCAAAGACCCCAAGCGTCCGATCGGTTCGTTTATTTTTCTGGGCCCGACCGGCGTGGGTAAAACAGAATTGGCCCGGGCGTTGGCCGAATGTTTATTCGATAGCGAAGACAACATCGTGCGCATCGACATGAGCGAGTACATGGAAAAACATGCCGTCTCGCGATTGATCGGTGCGCCTCCCGGATACATCGGGTTTGAACAAGGCGGACAACTCACCGAAGCGGTACGACGTCGGCCCTATTCGGTCATCCTGTTTGATGAAATTGAAAAAGCCCATCCCGATGTGTTCAATGTGTTGTTGCAAATTCTGGATGACGGTCGCGTGACTGACAGCCAGGGTCGCACCGTGGATTTCAAAAACACCGTGGTGATCATGACCAGCAATCTGGGTTCGCAATATCTGATTCAGGACACAATGGCAGGCACAGGCGATAGCGCAGGACACGTGGGTGCCCAAGCGCGAAACCAAGTCATGGCTGAACTGCGCAGTCACTTTCGGCCTGAGTTTTTGAACCGAGTCGATGACGTCGTGATTTTCACGTCACTGTCGTTGGCCGAGATCACGCAGATCGTGGACCTGCAACTTGATCTGGTGCGATCGCGTTTGGCCGATCGGCGGATCACCATCGAATTGACCGACGCGGCCAAACATCACATCGCCGCAGCGGGATTCGACCCGGTGTATGGTGCGCGACCATTGAAACGTTATATCCAACATGAATTGGAAACGCGGATCGGCCGACAATTGATCGCCGGTGATGTGCCCGACGGTTCGGCGCTGGTGGTGGATGTGACCGAACATGAAAGTGGCGATGCCGGTGCGGATGGTGACGATGCAACTGCAATCGGCGGTGGTGGCGAGACGCTGACGGTCCACGTGAGGCCGGCAAGCCAATCGGACTAAGTTGCAACACCAACCCTCGCGAGGCACACCGCCAAACAGATCAGCGGTGATCGTGCGGTTTAGTCGGGGCTGGGGATACTGGGGCCGATTTACGCCCGATTTGAAGCCCGGTTCACACAAACCAAACACAAATCCCGCCTGATTCGGCTAAAAAACAATTGCGTTACGGTGGCAGTTGGGTTAAATTTAAAGAGATACTGATTGGCCGTTTTGGTGGTCTGTGCGACGGTAGCTCGCTACAGGGTAAATGGCTGGTCGCCCGACAATTCGAATTGCATGCATTGCAAAACTGCAGAGGAGATGCCAAGTGTTGATTAAACGAACGCGAATCGTGGCCGGTGTGTTGTTGGCTGGGGCGGTGACATTGACATCAATGGCTGGACAACCCGTGCAAGCGGCGTTTTTCGATATGCTCGGCGATCAAGGTGATGACGTCGATGGTTTGGCCACTGGCCCGACGACGGTTGACGGCATTACTGCCACAGTGTCGGCCACTCCCAATGGTGTCCTCAATACAAGCGGTAGTAATTTTGGCATCAATTCAACCGGCACAAACGAAACGACGCGGATCGATAAAGATTCAATTTTTGAAGTTTTAACCATTAGTTTTGATCAGGATGTTTATTTCAAGTCATTCAGCATCACCAGCACCAGTGGTGCCACAATCGCCAGCTATGATGTCGGCGGAACAACTGGGACATTCGATTTCCCCAGCGGCACCAATACGGAAACAATCATATTTCCAGGTTTGGGCGTGTTAATTTCATCGCCAACACTCTCCACTTTTGGCCTTGACGCCTCAACCGGCGCAACAGGCTACAGCTTCGACAGCTTCACCGTTAACGCCATCCCCGAACCCGCGAGCCTGGCGTTGTTGGCCATGGGTGCGGGCATGATCGCTACGCGGCAGCGTCGAGCGTGATGCGTGTGCGTAGTATCGCGACATGCCTTGTAAAACTAAACCGCAACCCAACCCCGGCCAATATGCCGGGGTTTTTTTATAACCACCGCAAGTGATGCGCAAGCTTGCGGAAAAAACGCGATGAAGGAAGTACGAGGGAAACGCGTGTGTGTGGGGGGGTATACCCATCCCACATAGAACTCGCGCGTTAGCCGCCGCCTTTATGGCAGCGTGAACGTTGGTGAAAACGCACGCCATCGCGCCGCCATAAAGGCGGCGGCTAACGGGAAATCAATCGCGAGTTTTTAACGGGATAGGTATCAGCGCAACTGGCGTAATTAATACCCACGATTTTGGTGCTCTGGGCTGGCCGCTTAAGCGGCAAGTCCGGGTGACCATGGAGAATATTGAAGCCAGTGGCTCTAGTAGGTTTGGCCGCCGCGTTGTTGCCAAAGTTTGAATAATTCGATCGCCTCATCGCGCATGAAACCGGGGGTCAGTTGCATCGATAGTTTGCCCAGTTCGATCAACTGCTCATTGGTGACAATCAATTCGTTGAACCCGAACGACTGAGCATCCGCGATATTTGCCCCATACACAATCCGCTCAATGCGCGACCAATGGATCGCGCTGAAACACATCGGGCATGGCTCGGTCGTCGAATAAATCGTCGCGCCGGTTAGATCAATCGTGTTGAGTTTCTGACACGCGTGGCGAATGCAATGCACCTCCGCGTGGGCCGTCGGGTCGATGGTCAGCCACACATGGTTATGCGTCGATTCAATCACCTCGCCGCCGCGCACAATGCACGCGCCGAACGGCGTCTGGCCTTGCATCACCCCCGCGCGACAGGCATCCAATGCCAGGCGCATGAAACGTTCGTCGTCGGGTTGGGGTGAAATAAACGTTGGCATGATCGGACCGATCTTGATTATACGGATTCCACTAATTTCTAGCGCATGATTCCCCGTTAGCCGCCGCCCTTGGGCGGCGCGTCGGTGTGTGTGGGAGGACTGGAGTTTGTTGATAGCGACGCGCCGCTCAACGACGGCGACCAACTTTCAGGCGAAGTAAATCGACTCCAGCCCATTCATGCCGCCGCTTGCGATGGCAATTGCCAGCACCAACATCAACCCCGCGAACGCCGACGCAATAGCCACACCGGCTCATCCATTTTTAACAGCCGTGAACCACCAGCCACGACCGCCGCGCCGACGACGACCATCACCAACAGCCCGACCACATGCGTCGGCAAAAAACCCCGAACGCCCAACAGCGCCGCCGCCATCACAATCGACAACACAATGGTTTGCAACCATGATCGCCATACGCTGGCATCGACCAGATGCGTGACATCGCGCCCGATCAGTCGCAGCAACAACACAACCTGTGCCGTCGCGCAGATCGCCGTCGACCAGGCCAAACCCGCAGCGCCTAAAAATCCGATCAACGTCAGGTTCATCGTGATGTTGCACAGCACCATGCCCACACTCACACGCAACGGCGTGCGTGCATCCTGCTGCGCATAAAACGCACGCGTCACCACATGCGTCATCGCATAAGCCCACACGCCCATCGCGTAGCCCGTCATGATGATGGCGATGCGTGACACGTCTGCCGCATCGATTTCGCCATAACCGAATATCACGCGCGTCAATGGACCGCGCACCAGAATCAATCCGACTGACGCGGGCAATCCGATGAACAACGTCAAACGCAAACCGTGTCGCAACGTGTCGGCAAATTCGTTCGCGTGTTCGCCCAACCGACCTTGCGAATCGCGGCCGGCATATTTGGCCAACATCGGAAAGATCGCCGTCGCGATCGCCACACCGAACACGCCCAATGGAAATTGATACAAACGCTGAGCGAATGACAACGCGATCGCCGCGCCCTCATCCATCGGATATGCGACCATGTGGCCGAACAATGAAAACCGCGCCGCAGGGTCCGCCGATGAAAAGCCCTTGGCAATCAACACGTCGGCCAACGTGTTGATCTGGAACACGGCCAACCCAATCACCATCGGGCCCATCAACCACAACACCCGCTTCAAATGTCCCCCCACCCCCTCCACCCCCCCCACGTTCCCCACGTTCCCCACGCTCCCCACGTTTTCCTCCGCGTTTCCTGCGGTGTTTTCTGCTGCGCTGATCGCGACGTTGTCTGCGGCCATCGCGTTGCCAATTGTGTTTTGTGCATCATATTGCACGCCGCGCCAGGCCCACCATTGCCAACCCAATTGCATCAATCCCGCCACGATCACCGCGATCGCGACAAACATCACCGAATGCGAAGCGCTGGTGTCAGCCAACACGCCACCGCTGAAAAACCCCACCCATACCAACACCACGATCATCACCAGGTTCAACAACACCGGCGCCGCCGCGGGTGGGCCGAACTTGCCATGCACTTGTAACACGCCGCCGATCAATGCCGTCGCACACACCAACGGCATGTAGGGCAACATCACCATCGTCAATCGTATCGCTAACAGGTTGCTGTCGGACCATTCGAACCGCTGCATGATCAGCAACACCATTTCGCCAATCAACGTCACCCCTGCCAACCCGATCAACAACACGGTCACCAACAAGGTCGCCAGGCGCTTGGCCGTCATGCGCTGGCGGCCCAACAGTTTGGAATAGACCGGAATGAACGCGGCAGACAGCGCCCCTTCGCCGAACAGCCGACGAAACAAATGGGGAATCATGAACGCCACGACAAACGCATCGCCCACGCCGCCCAATCCATACACCGCGCCCAGCAGGGCATCACGACCCAATCCCGTGAAGCGCGACACCAGGGTCAATAGCGCCACCAACTTAGCATGACCTACAAAATGTGGCGTGGCTTTTTTTTCATCGGCCACTTCTTTGACATGCTCGGCGGCAACAACTTGCTCGACTTGTTCAACCCGTTCGGCATCAACATCGACATCAACACCGACATCAACACCGGCGCGCTCAGCTTCGGTAACGGTGTCGCTACTCGCATCGCCGTTCGTGACCCCACGCGCATCGCCAGATGATGCGCGTGCGCTGCCAACTCGGCCCGCCCACCATTCAATCACCACCAGCGCGGACACGAATAACAAACCCCACACGTACCCAGCCACATCGATCCATGTCACATTGATCCCCAACATCGCTGCGCCGATGCCCGCCACGCCGACCATGATCGCCCACCGCGCGGGCAACCCTGCCATCATGAACAACACCACGCCCATCACGCCCGCCAACGCATGCAATGCCGCGGCCCCAAACGGACTCGGGAAATAATACGCCAGGTAAAACCCCGGCAGCGTCGTCATCACCAGCACCATCGGCAACACCACCACCAACGCCAACCGCGCGCCGATGCGCCACCGCGCTTGCCCCTGGCTATGCGATAAAAACCACCACACCAACCCGCAACTGATCGCACCCGACGCACTGGGCACCCAGTCCTGCCACGACACCTGCCGATCAAACCATTGCTGCGTGGTTTCATCGATGACCGTGTAAACCAAGGCGATCAACACCCCCAGCCATAGCCTTCGCTTGCCACGGATCGACATGATCAGCCACAGCGCCAACAAACCGAACGCCACGAAATGCCCCAGCTTGTCGGGCACAATCGGCGGCGCATCGCGCACCTGTGGCAAATCAAATTTCAGTTTCGGCCAATGCGTCCCGCACGCCAGCGCCGGCCAATAGAACAACAAAATCACCCGCCCCACATACGGATGGCTGAACAATCGTTCGGTTACAGTTCCCACGGTTGTCGCTCGGCAACCGGCTGCGGTTCCGGCTCAGGTTCAGGCTCAGGCTCGGGCTCGGGCTCACTGACAGATTCAGGTTCGGGTGTCGGTGTCGGCGTAGATACCGTTGTCGATGTCGATGCGGACTCGGCGTTCGGCTCGACCGATTCGCCCTGCGCCTCTTTGGTCACGTCATCAACCGTCTGGCCAATCGCGTCTTCCGTCGCAGTATCTGTCGTGGTATCAGTTGTTGCATCAGTCGCCTGCGCCTGCGCCGGACCCGGTCCCTGTGCTTGAGCGTGCACCGCTTGCGCCAGCTTTTCGTAATCCTGCGCACCCGGACAATGCGAGGCATACTCAAAAATCGATTGCCCGAAACTGGGGCTTTCCGCTAGCTTGATATTCCGTCGCACCGGCGGTTGATACACCACCGCATTTCGCCACGGCACATCCATCGATCGGCCCGCATCCAAAAACGTCGTCAGGTCGGCAATCACTTCGCCGGCCAAAATCGTTTGCCCCTCGTGCATGCACAACACCACGCCGGCCACCGACAATTGTTCGTTCACACTCTGACGGATCAGGCTCACCGTCTCCAGCAATTTGCTCAATCCCTGCAAGGCCAGGAAATGCGCCTGCATCGGCACCACCACCTCGCGGGCCAACACCAACGCATTGATCGTCAACAACCCCAAACTCGGCGGGCAATCGATCAACACATAATCAAACTGTTTCACCAAATCCCGCGTGCGATTTCGCAACACGGTTTGGGCGGCACCCACCGCCACCAACGGAGCCAATTCCGATTCCACGCCCGCTAAATTTGTTTCCGCAGGCAACACAGCCAATCGGCCCGTCTCGCCTACCTGTTGCACCATCCCCATCGCGGTCACCTGTCCCGTGTCATCGGTCAACAGGTCGTACAACGTATGGTCCAGCGTCTCCGGATCGATCCCCAGATGCAACGTCAGATGCGCCTGCGGATCCAGATCCATCAGCAATACACGATGGCCCTGCCTGGCTAAGGCGGCGCCCAGATTCACCGCAGTGGTCGTCTTGCCCACCCCGCCCTTCTGGTTCAACAAGGCAATCACGCGCGGCGATGATGAACCGCCACCGCCACCGCCAACGCCCGACGGGCTGTGCGACGTAGATGACCCACCTGATACTGTCGAACTGTGCTGATCCTCAGACAAAACCTACCGCCTCCATGCGCTAATCCGTGCATCAAACGACAACACAGTATAACAGCTCCCCCCCCACATGCCCCCCCACATGCCCCCACACATACCCCACACATACCCCACACATACCCCACACGCCCCCCACATTACCACCGCGCGCGCCGCCAACATTGCCCCGCGCGCTAATACGCATCCCACTTAGAACTCGCGCGTTTTTGGTGGGATGGGTATTATAAAGTGCCAGGAAA
>JAUHYI010000164.1 GCA_030426385.1 Phycisphaerae bacterium | reverse complement strand
CCCACGGGTTGGATCATGGCCAAAGCCCCACATATCACACCTGGCACCACGATTGAAGACGCACACATCATCGACCTGGCACCGACGATCTTGCATCAGTTGGGCTTGGAAACATTCGATGGCATGCGTGGAAATGTGATGCCTGCATTGGCAATCAAAGAACCGGCTATGGCCTGAGTATTCAGTTGTTGTTTGCGTCGTGTGAGTCACAAACAGAAACCGCGACAATCGCCTGACAAACGCGTCATCAACCGCCACTGGCCACACGTCGAAACGTAACGCAGGAATCACGGAACTAAACCAAACGTGGCATTTACTTCATTTGTTTTCATCGCGTTTTTTGTGCTGGTATACGGTAGCTATTGGCTACTGCGAAATCGCTTGCGCTATCAGAACGTGTTGTTGTTGGTCGCCAGTTATGTGTTTTATGGCTACTGGGACTGGCGATTCTGTTCATTGTTGATGATATCCACGGTTTGCGATTTTTATATTGCCAAGTGGATGCATGCCAGTGATTCGGACAAGTATCGCCGACGATTGGTCACCGGATCATTGCTGATCAACCTGGGATTCCTGGGGTTCTTCAAATATTTCAATTTTTTCGCCGACTCGTTTGCCGTCATGTTGGAGACGGCTGGATTGCATGTTGACGAAGTCACGTTGAACATCGTGTTGCCGGTGGGCATTTCGTTTTATACGTTTCAAACGTTGAGTTACACGATCGATGTGTATCGACGTCAAATGAAACCGGTTACAAGTCTTTTGGATTTCGGTGTGTATGTGGCGTTTTTCCCGCAACTCGTAGCCGGTCCGATCGAACGGGCGGCGCACCTGTTGCCTCAGGTATGCAAGCCACGACAGTTTGACATCAACCAAATCAATGCGGGCATGTATTTGGTTCTGTGGGGTTACTTTAAAAAGCTGGTGGTTGCGGACAATGCGGCGGTGATCGCCAATGAGGTGTTCAACAATTACGAGTCGTACCAAGGGCTGGATTTATGGCTGGGTACAATCGCATTTGCCGTGCAAATCTACGGCGACTTTTCAGCGTATTCGGATATCGCGCGTGGCCTGTCGAAAATGATGGGCTTCGATCTGATGCTGAATTTTCGCTTGCCCTACTTCGCAACCAGCCCAAGCGACTTCTGGCGACGCTGGCATATTTCATTATCCAGTTGGCTACGCGATTACCTGTACATTCCGTTAGGTGGTAATCGGGGATCGGCTTTTGCCACGCAACGCAATCTATTTCTGACCATGCTACTCGGAGGATTGTGGCACGGAGCGGCGTGGAACTTTGTTTTATGGGGTGCCTATCACGGCGGCATTCTCGCGGCTTACCGCGTGTTTGATAAGGTCGGCGACAGTCGGCCCTGCCATAACGCGATTGACTGGACGCGTTACATCGGACGCATCGCATTTATGTTTGTATTAACACTCATTGGCTGGGTTCTGTTCCGATGTCATTCGCTCGACCAGATCAGTCACTTTTTAACACGATGTACTTTTTCGATCAGTGAACACACGGCCAATTTTGGTTACGAATTGTTGTTCTTTTCCGCACCGCTGTTGTTGATTCAACTGGCTCAGCACAAATCGCGTGACCTGATGATCATGATGCGTTTACCGCAGCCGATCACGATCATGTACTACGCCTTGCTGTTGACCTGGATCTTCATTTTCGGTGTACGCGAATCCGTTGAATTTATCTACTTCCAATTCTAAACTCCCCCGTACCTCACTTTTAAACTTTTAAATTTCATCGCTCACTCACGTATCCTCCAACGCCGGCCATGACGACCATGTCAAAACCCACCTATGAAACCCCACGCATCAATCGCCTACCGAATGAACACATTCGATCGGTGACGTTACGTCGCATGATCATCACGATTGTGAGTACGGCCATCGTGATGGTGGCGATCAATGGCGTGGCCATTGCCGTCCTTCGTCAATTCAATCCGAATCGCTACATGGTGATTTCGCAATCAAAATGGAAGTTACTCAATCAACTCCAGGAGCCTGGGGTTAATCTGATTGTGGGTGATTCGTCAGCCAACCAAGGGGTCGATCCTGAAGTGTTCCACGAAAAACTTGGGGGGCGATGGGTTAACCTGGGCACGATGGCCAACCTGATGTTGCTCGATGACACCTGGATGCTGCAACAATATATTGACCAACATGGCCCGCCAACTCGACTGGTGATGGTGCACGTACCCGAGTCGTTCCATCGTCAAGTACATGGCAACGCCTTCGCACAGGTCCCCTTGCCTTGGGGTTACTGGAATCGGGTTGACCCTCAGGTTTCGTTTGGCGCCAAGCAAACCGTCGAAATTGCCTTGGCTAGATATGTGCCGCTATACGCCTCGAATCAGAGTCTGCGCACAGTCATCATGCACCCTGATGCTGTGCGATTGGCACAACCGCCGCTTCGTGATGACGGTTTCATGCCCGTCATCTCAGGCAATCCGGATCTTGTAAACGTGGATGCAAACGCGCCTGCCAATAAAAAGCTGGCCGACAAACCAGCCATCAGTGCGCTCAATGAAGCAGCATTGACTCGTATACTCGAATTGGCAGAGCAACACAGCTTTCCAGTCTATCTTGCGTACAGTCCGGTGTACGATCAATTCTGGGCGCACGAATCCACTCAGACCGAGCTAACCAAATTACAGCGTGAATTGCAGACAATTGCAGCGCGACATCCTACGTTGCATTTGCTGTTGGATGAGCCCATGCAGTTTCCGCTTTCAGACATGGCAGACACCGTGGATCATGTGATCTACAGTGCCTCGAAACGATATTCGTCCGAATTGGCCGCTCGCATTGCCAACATTGAATCCCCCCCACATTCCCCCCCACATTCCCCCGCACACACGCCTATCGATTAATCAACTGCGGGTGGCTGCTCATCAGGGACTGGTGTTTCTTGTTCATCAAGTTTCGCTTGGTTGAGATAAACCTGGATGGTCACGGATTCGCCAAGGTGTGACACGAAAGTCAGACTGGTTCCCGCACGAAAACGCGGGTCGCGTTCAATCGCTTGAATGAACTCACCATTGTGAGCGTTATCGAGATGTTGCTTGTCAGCCACCACGCCATTGAAACCATCGGGGGCCACGAGAATTGCATCGAACTCACGGGCTCGTTCGATTGCCCAAGGCGTTTGATAGACGACCAGTTGTGAATTTTCATCAAGCTGATCATGGGCCCACAATCTTGTCGCCGTGGCTTTATGTTCGCCATGCCTATGCCATGCCAGGAGAATTTGAGGCTTGTTGTACGATTGGCCCGCACCGACATACGCCAGCGCGGGTTGTTCAAGACCAATGGTTTGAAAATAACTTCGCAGTGGACGCCAATCCCATTGATCGTAGGGCATGTAAGCCGGTGTTGGACGAACGATCGCGTTGCGAGGTTCTTCTGCCCATGTGTTATGCACCAGAGGGAACACGCTGAATGTTAGCTGTGCCGCGAATATCACAACGGCGAAGACATACATCGAACGGCGCAGCAACAAACCACTCGCGCCCGCGATGCACGCCGCAGCCAGAACAATAGGAATCAAAAGTGGCGCAAAAAATCGCGGATGCTGGTTACTGCCAGTCATATGTAAAAATAACGTGGGCACCACCGCAGTTACCAACACACCCGCAAAGAGCAGCACATGCTTATTGGCCATGACGGGAGCCGATTGAGGATTGGGAGCCGCATAATTTTGTTTAAGCAACCACGCGACTCTGGCGACCAATACCGCGATCAACAGACTCACTGGCCAACCCAAACCATTCACCGCCAGAAGCCAGGGATACATCCACGTGGAATCGAGGTGGGCCCGCGTGAATCGCGAAGAATATTGTGCGTAGGCCAACATCGTGTCGAACGTCATGGCATACCAGGGCAAGACGAATAACGTCGTCAGCGCCACAACCCGTAGCAAAAAACCGAATGACGGCGCTCCAGGCCAACGAAAAATTCGAACGAAAAACAACGTGGTGATTAACGGCCCAGCAATCGCCACGAAAGAAAACTTACCGTACAAGCCGATCGCTAATCCCACCGCCAAACCGATGACATCAATGACTCGTGTGCGTGGCGCATTCCAAGCTCGCGCGAGAAAATACAATGTCATCGCCACGCCTAACAGCAACACAAACTCCATGCCGAAGCGAAACGATGGCGCGAGCACTTGAGGAACTGAGGCCAACATCGCGACAGCCAGACATCCCGTCGGCGCATCGACCAGACGTTT
>JAUHYI010000081.1 GCA_030426385.1 Phycisphaerae bacterium | reverse complement strand
TGAAGCTCAAGACGTACACAGCAGCGAATATGAGCACTGCCCTGGCGATGGTGAAGCGCGACCTGGGAACGGACGCGGTGATTTTGCATACCCGGAAATATCGTAAGCGGACGTTCTTTGGATTGGGTGGTCACGATGTGGTGGAAATCACCGCATCGGACGGGGCGGACATGAACCAACGACGGGAGCGCGTCCGTCGGCGAGTGGAGCCGATTGCGACGACGATGCCTGAGATCGGATTGCGTTCGCGGGGTGCGGGAGTGGGAGGTGCTGGGGTGGGGGGAGGAGTGGGTGTTGGGAGTGCGGGGCATGGTATGAATGCGGGTGGGAATGGTAATGGAATGGGTGGAAGAAGTGGTGCGGGTGGGAATGTGGGTGGTGGTGGGAATGGAGGGGGACATGAGTCACAAGCAGCACCGTCCACGCAGGAACTGATTCGGCGGACGTATGCGGCTGCGATGGCACAGGTTGAACAGCAGCAACCTTCGGCCGGTGGGCGAGCGGGTCGAGCATCGGCGTCCCATGAGCATGAAGGTTTGGGAATGACGGGACGCGCGAATGGCGCGGGGGGCGCAGGTGGCATGAATGGCATGGCACGCGGACATAATGATTCATTGCTGTCATCGTTGGCCTCTGCAGGCATGTCGGCAGGGGTGACGACGATTCCGACGGTGCCGACCGTGCCCGCGGTGGTAGAAAGCCAGGCGGTGGCGATGAAAGAACAGCGGGCTGGTGGTTTGGCCGGGGGTTCCAACGGTATGCCCATGGTGACCCAATCGATTCATGCGGGCAATGAACAACTGGCGGATGAAATGCGAGCGGTGAAGCGCATGGTTAGCCAGATGATGCAAAAGCAGGATGACTCGGGACCGCGCGATGTACCTGATGAATTGTTCGATCAGTATCTGGCATTGCTGGAACAAGAAGTGGCCCAGGAACTGGCGACGGAAGTGGTCATGGAAGTGCGGCAGGAATTGTCGGAAGACGATTTGCGGAATGCAGACAAGGTGCGAGAAGCACTGCGGGTGGCGCTGTCGGGCTTGATTCCGACGGATCCGAATGCGGGGAAATGGCCCGAGAAAAATCCCGGTCGGCCGGTGGGACCGCGTAAGATCGCATTGATCGGCCCGACGGGCGTGGGCAAGACAACCACGATCGCGAAATTGGCGGCCAACCTCAAACTCAAAGAAGGTAAAAGCGTGGCGATGATCACGTTGGATACCTATCGTATCGCGGCGGTGGATCAGTTACGCACGTATGCGAATATCATTGGCGTGCCATTGCACGTGGTCATGAGTCCCGGTGAATTGGAAGATGCCCTGGCGCGTTGCGCGGATCGTGATGCGGTGTTGATCGATACCGCTGGTCGCAGTCAGCGCGATGATCCACGCCTGGATCAGTTACACGGGTTCCTGGAATCGGCTGATCCTGATGAAGTGCATCTGGTGTTGTCGTCGACTGGGTCGCAAAAAGTTTTGATGCAGATCGTGGAACGATTTTCGCGAACGCGGATCGACCGTATCATTTTTACGAAGTTAGATGAGGCGGTGTCGTTTGGCGTGTTGTTGAATGTGGCCAGGAAAGTGAATAAAGCGTTGAGCTATGTCACGATGGGTCAGGAAGTGCCCCATCATATTGAAGCGGGCACGTCGGACCGATTGGCGGCGTTGCTGTTGGGAGAGGAGATATGAGCACGATGATTCTGGATCAAGCCGAAGCGCTGCGAACCCTGGTGCGAGAAACGGCGGAATTGCCAGCACCGCCGGAACGACCTGAGGGCCCCTCCGGTCAAGAGCGCAAGCGTGCGCGTGTGATTGCAGTGACCAGCGGTAAGGGTGGGGTGGGCAAGTCGAATGTAGCGGTGAACCTTGCGATCATGTTGACGAAAATGGGGCGACGTGTGGTGTTGCTGGATGCGGATCTGGGAACGGCCAATGCGGATGTGTTGTGCAACCTGACGCCGAAGACGAACCTGGCCCATGTGGTGGCGGGGCGTCGAAAAATGTCGGAAGCGATCGTGGAAGCGCCGGGCGGATTTTTCCTGGCGCCTGGGGCTTCGGGGTTGGCCCAGATTGCCGCGATGAGTGAATACGAACGTCAGCGATTGCTCGAAGAATTACGACAAATCGAAAATATGGCCGATGTGGTGCTGGTGGATACCGGGGCAGGCGTTAGTCCGAATGTGTTGAGTTTTGTGACCGGTGCCGACGAGGTGTTGGTGGTGACAACGCCGGAGCCGACGGCAGTGACCGATGCGTATGCGGTGATCAAAACGATCTATCGCCAACGCCAGGACCAGGAAGTGGCGGTGTTGGTGAATATGGTGAGCGATGAGCGTGAAGCGCGAACCGCGTTCGAACGATTGGATCGCGTGAGTCGTCACTTCTTAGCGCAAACATTGCGCTATGGTGGTTATGTCTTGAGTGATCCAAAGGTTCGGTTGGCTGTACGCGATCGTGTGCCGTTTGTTTTGGGGACGCCTACGAGTAAGGCCAGTGAATGCATGCGTCAGTTGGCCCATCGTATGGATCGTGATGCGGTGGTGGTGCGCGGTGAAGGATTGTTTCGCCGGATGACGCGTTGGTTGTCGAGCTAAAGAATTTAAGCAACGCATTCGAATGAAGCATTTGAACTAACTGTTCGACAAAGTTTGAGTGAAGTGATGATGTTGTTTGGCGCGTGCGTGTTTGTTTGTATGCGATGATCATCATTCGCTTTTTAAAAAAAGCGTTGAAATTCCACAAAATTCATAAATGCTATTTGCGTTAGTTGTTGAATCAGTTAGATTATTCACATCGCGATTTGTAATGCGAAAAAATTAAAGTGTGGCTGGTCGTGTTTCGTCATGTCAATCAGTCACATAATCGGGGCGAATAACTGGGGCTGATCGGGTGACGAAGGTGACGGATTGGGGTGAATCGAAATGTTGTTTTGTAAAAGTCAAAGCATGGATGCTATGACGAAAGTGGTCAGGGTTTTATTGTTGGAGATCATTTGGCATTGAGGCCACGTTGACGTCTTGAGGCACTGTTTACGAATTTTGTTTCGTGTGATTGGATGGCAAGCCTGCCAGTTACGAACTGCGAAGTTTGGCCGTAACTGAATTCGGCTAAGCCCAGCGATGAAACAATAACCGACCAAGTGCCGCATTCATCGTGTGTTGATGTCAAAAGTCTGGTTTATCGTTCTATTGTCCGAGCAACGGAGTGCTCACGAATTCCATCTCGCATCATTGCAACCTGTTTTGCCTTGTCTGTTTTTGCTGGCACGATCATCGTCGGCGTGATGGCAGAGAACACCACAGATGTCATTCTGTGGCGAGGGATTTTGTCCATGCTGGTGGCGTGGCCGATGGGACGCATCCTGGGGGGATTGGCAGAATATGCGGTGAGCCACGCGATCAAAGACTACAAACAACGCTATCCGATTCCGACTGATAGCGAAGCACTTGAGCAAGCGACCCGAGCACTATTCGACGAAGAGGTGGCCGAGCATGCCGAGTCGATTCAAGGCTTTGCTGACGAAGTGTTAGAAGGCGTCGAAGAAACGCCATCATCCGGATCGGTTGCGGCATAATGGGATCAATGTTTATGGTTTATGCGAACGAATTCGAGACGGATTCAAAAGTCGTGCCAAGCAATGCGTGATTAATTCACGCGAAGAAAATTGAGTGGGGCAAGTGATGAGGGGGGAAAGTGAGGGGGAAGTGATGGGGCAAAGTGGGGGGGGCTGTTTCTCGTGTTGAGGAATGGTTGATAACTAAAAGACCGGTTGCGTTAGTGCCATGAATGCGCTACGCTCATCGGGCGTATCATGGACGATACGCGAAGACGAACGTCGCAAATACATGACTATTGGACATGGATCATTGTATCTGCGACCCAATCACGTCAAGGTTTTGGTCAAGGAGTCGACCTTATGGCAAGAGCAAGAGCAATCGTAGTACCCGCACCCCCAGATGACCGTCCAATTCTGGATATCTGGATTGAGTACAAATCGTGCGCGACAGAAAAGTTGCGGAATCGGCTGCTTGAAAACTTTCTGCCGTTGGTTAAATACAACGCGGAACGTATTCATACAAAATTGCCCGACGAGGTCGATGTAGAAGACCTTATGCAAGCGGGCATTTTTGGTTTGATGGACGCGATCGATTCGTACGACCTGGAACGTGGCGTCAAATTTGAAACATATTGTGCTCCGCGTATCCGTGGTGCGATTCTCGACGAGTTGCGATCGATGGACTGGGTCCCGCGTCTTGTGCGATCGCGATCGAGCACCGTAGACCAGGCTCGCAAGTCATTCCAGATGGAATTCGGCCGCAAGCCGACGGATCAGGAACTGGCTGAAAAAATCGGCGTCGATAAAGATGAGTATGCCAAGATTCGCAAAGATGCCGGTGCTGTTGGCGTCGTCTCACTTTCACGCAAGTGGTTTGAAACCGACTCAAACAAAGACGTGCGCGAGATCGATGTGATTCGCGATCCGCGTCAGGTCAACCCATTGACCGCAGTGCAGCGACGCGACTTGAAAGACCTGATCACCAAAGGGCTCAGCCGTGCCGAACGCTTGATTGTGATTCTGTACTACTACGAACAGATGACCATGAAAGAGATCGGCGTCACGCTGGATCTATCCGAATCGCGCGTCAGTCAGATGCATAGTTCGATCCTAGCCCGTTTGAAAGCACAGTTGCAACACCGTGGAACGGATCTGGAAGAAGAGAACCAAGCGTGATGCAGATATGATCCGCGGGTGATGAGAGAACAACAACAATAATAAAGATGTCCAGCGCTGCATTTATGTGGCGTTTTTTTTCGGCAGATGCATCGCCAGTAATGAAAAAGTAATGCGCTAAACCGCAAGCAGCAGATTGAGGCAAGAGCGACAGAAGCGTGGGGAAAATTTGAAAGGAAAATGTCGGGAGAGAAATGTGTGTGCGTTGGGGGGAGTGCGTGGGGGGGGGAGGAGTGGAGGGGATATGAATGACGATAAACCCTCGTGCCTGAATTCATGTTAGCCCCCGGTGAATACCGGGGGTTGCTGCGAAAGAAATTTAGACCGCACGAGTTTTAGCGGGATCGGTATGAGAGGACAATGTTGGGAGAGAAATGTGTGTGTGTTGGGGAGTGTGTGTGGGGGGGGGGAGGAGTGGGGGGGATATGAATGACGATAAACCCTCGTGCCTGAATTCATTTTAGCCCCCGGTGAATACCGGGGGTTGGTGCGAAGGAAATTTAGGCCGCACGAATTTTTAACGAGATGGGGATGAGAGAGTGGGTGGGTTGACGGGGGGGGGTGATGGAGGGAGGATGTTGCGTTCATGCAAAAGCAACACGACATACAGTTCCAATTGGAAACACGGTTTAAAACAGCGATTATCGCGGCGTTAGGCGATGATTTTGCGGACAGCGATCCGATGATCCGGGTGGCCGCCGACGCAAAGTTTGGCGATTTTCAAGCGAACGCCGCGATGGGTTTGGCCAAGCGGGCAGGCAGCAAACCGCGTGACTTGGCCACGAAAATTGTCGAGCAGTTGCAGGCCGAGGAAGACGCGGCGCAATGGTACGCCAAGTTGGAAATCGCAGGCCCAGGTTTTATCAACGTGACCTTGCAGGCCGCGCGCTTGGTCGGGCAATTAACCGTGATGGCAAGCGATGATCAATTGGGGGTGACGCCTGCGTCGCCGCCGCAGCGCGTGGTGATTGATTATTCCGGGCCGAACGTCGCCAAGGAAATGCATATTGGGCATCTGCGTTCGACGATTATTGGTGATGCGATTGGGCGGACGTTGGCATTTCAAGGTCACGAGGTTATTCGTCAGAATCATCTGGGTGATTGGGGCACGCAGTTTGGAATGTTGATCGAACATTTATTGGATATCAAATGGGATCCCAATGGCGGCGATCATGCGATCTCGGATTTGAATGCGCTGTATCAAGCCAGCAAAAAACATTTTGATGACGATGCGGATTTTGCCACGCGAGCCAGGCAGCGTGTGGTGGCATTGCAAAGTGGTGATGAAACGACGCTGACCATTTGGCGTGGGTTGATCGAGGAATCGAAACGGCATTTCAACGCGGTGTATCAGGCACTGGGTGTGAAGCTGACCGATGACGACATTCGCCCGGAGAGTTTTTATAACGACAAGTTGTCAGCCGTGGTTGATGCGTTGGATGACGCGAAGCTGTTGCATGAAAGCGATGGTGCCGCGGTGGTGTATCCCGAAGGTTACAAGGATCGCGATGGGAATCAGTTGGGCATGATCGTGCGCAAGCGTGATGGTGGGTTTGGCTATGCCGCAACCGACCTGGCTGCGGTGCGTTTTCGTGTGAGTGAGTTAGGGGCAGACCGCGTGGTTTATGTGGTGGATTCCCGGCAAAAAGATCATTTCGGGCAAGTATTCTGGACCGTGCGCGCCGCCGGTTGGGATACGATTAAAGATACAAATTCGGAAAACAAAACGGATGGGTTTGCCGGCGAAAACGTAGGGGGGGGGGTGAGGTTGGATTATGTGCCGTTTGGGACGATCATGGGCAAGGATCGCAAGCCGTTCAAGACGCGAACGGGCGGGACGGTGAAGTTAGCCGAGGTGTTGGATGAAGCGATCGAGCGCGCGGGTCAGGTGATCGCAGCGAAGAATCCTGAATTGGGTGAAGCCGAGCGTAGCGAGGTCGCCCGCGCGGTGGGCCTGGGTGGGATCAAGTACGCGGACCTGTCGAACGATCGAATCAAGGATTACATTTTCGATTGGGATCGCATGTTAGCACTCGAAGGCAACACCGCGCCGTACCTGCAATATTCGTACACGCGGATTCGATCGATCTTCCGTAAAGCGGGCGACGTGAATGCTAAGGCCACCATCACGATTGGTGAACCAGCCGAGCGCCAGTTAGCCTTGCAGTTATTGCAATTCCCGGGCGTGATCGATGCGGTGGCCGACAGTCTGGAACCGCATCGGCTATGCACGTATCTGTACGAATTAGCCACGCTGTATCACCGGTTCTACGAGCAATGCCCCGTGTTGAAAGCAGACGATGACACGACGCGCGATAGTCGATTAGCGCTGTGCGATCTGGTGGGACGCACGTTGCAACGCGGGTTAGGATTGCTGGGGATATCGACGGTGGAACAGATGTGACGTTGGCTCATCGTGCAGGGGACAGAAGAAATAACCACAGAGACACAGAGGCACAGAGAAAGACAGGAGTGGGGCGTGTTGAGGCATGGATACGGTGAGCCATCGGTTGAAACGCGAGGGAAAATGGATGGCGGATGTGATGGGGGTGTTGTTGGGGGAACATAGGATGATGAAATGCTTGATATCGCATTAAAAGAGTGGGCGATTGTGTGTGAGTTGTTGGTGAGTGGGGAGTTGGCGTTGTTGCTGCGCAAAGGGGGGATAGCGGAGACAGGGGGGGCGGGGGTTTTTGAATTGGAGCATAAGCGATTTGGGTTGTTTCCTGCGTGGGAACATCAGAAATCGGAGATGTTGAAAGAAGCATATCGAACGCGGCCGGTGTTGGAAGAAACGGAGCCTGCCCGGATACCATTGCCCGGCGTGGGTGAAGCAATCAGGATTTGGCAAGTGCCTTCGCGTGAAGCCATGGATGCGCTGGATGATTTACATTGCTGGTCGCAGGCGCAGATTGATATGCGGTTTGATTACAAGCCGGATCGGCCGTTGTATTTGATGGCCGTGCGAGCGTGGCGATTACATGAGCCGAAAGTGATCGAACAACATGCCGCCTATCGCGGGTGTCGGAGTTGGGTGCCGTTGCGTGATGGGGATGACGTGGCTGACGGGCCAGATCAGTTGACGCCCGCGATGGATGATGATGCGTTTGCCGCAGTGGTGCGACGCGTGGATGCGGTGATGTAGGGAAAGGGGTTAAGATTTTGTGATACGTGATGTACCAAGCGCAAGCATGCAGGAGAAAAGTGTGGGGAGTGGAGAGTGGAGAGTGGGGGGGTGGGGGTGGGGTTATGAGGGTTGGATGATGAGAGGGCGTCGGGGGGCTCGACGGTTTTGGAAGAGGGCGAGCAGGCTGGTGAAGCCGACGTAGAAATAGCCGCTGGCGAAGAGCAGGAGGAAGGGGACGCTGATGGGCGCGGACTTGTGTTGCATGGCAAAGTAGGTGCATACGAGCATGTACGCAGCCATGGCGAGTTCGACGGCAATGACCATGGACTTGGTCGAGGGAAGGCGAGAGGCAGGAGATTGATCCGCATCGTCTAAGTCGTCTATGTCGTTCATGTCATTCATGTCGTTCGGGGCATTGAAATTTTCAAACTTGTTGATGGTGTTTGTGTCTGGATCTGTGTCTGCGGTGTCGAACTTGTCAGCGTTGTCGATGTGATCCATCGCCAATTCGTGGTCATCATTCAGCCGTTGAGTCGCCGAAGCATGGCTGTATGTGTGTGAGGAGTCGGGGGTGGCAACGTGGGGGTAAACGTGGGGATAAATGTGGGGGGGATTGAATTTTGGCGTTCTGATGAAAGGTGACTCGTGGCCGAGCAACGCTTCGATGCACCCGCGTGCGTTGTTGACCGCGATGCCGATGCCGATGCTCATCATGGCAGGCATTTGCAGGAGGGTCGCCCAGACGCTGCGTTTTTGTTCGCGTTGGCTGACGGTGTAAAAGACGCCTGCCGAGCAGGTGCCCAGCATGAGCAAACTGGAGCCGAGGAGGTAGCCGAACATGGAGTTGTCCTGCGCGAGCCGAAGGTTGAGGAGAATGATGGGCAGGAATAGCAGGGTGATCAGCACAATGTAGAGATAGACCATGGGACTGGTGAGATGGAAGAAGGCTTCGATCTTGATGCCCAGCGGCGCTTTGGCCCGCATGAGTGTGGGCAATAATTTTCGCGCGGTTTGGATCGACCCTTTGTTCCAGCGGTGTTGCTGGCTTTTGAAGGCATTGATTTCCGGGGGCAGTTCTGCCGGACACGCCAGGCGAGGCAGATAGATGAAGCGCCAGCCCGCCAGTTGCGCGCGATAGGAGAGGTCGACGTCTTCGGTGAGGGTGTCGTGTTGCCAGCCGCCTGCGTCGGCGATGGCTTGTCTGCGCCAGATGCCTGCGGTGCCGTTGAAATTGAACCAACGGTCAGCTCGGCAGCGGGCGGCGTGTTCGACGATGAAATGGCCGTCGAGGAACATCGCCTGAGCGCGGGTCAACATGCTGTTGCCGCGATTGAGATGGCCCCATCGCGTTTGCACCATGCCCACATCGTCAGATTGAAAATGATGGACGGTGCGTTGAAGGAAATTAGCAGGCGGTACGAAGTCGGCATCGAATATCGCAATGAGCTCGCCGGTGGCCGTGGCCAGACCCGCGTCGAGTGCGCCAGCTTTATACCCGACGCGATTGGTGCGATGGATGTACTGAATGTTGACGCCGCGCGATGCCCAGTATTGGCAACGCTGACGCGCGATGTCCGCAGAACTGGTGGGTGACGTGTCTTGGGGTGAAGTGTAGGGGGAAGGTGGGGGGGTGGAATCGTCGAGGACCTGGATTTGCAGGCGGTCAGCCGGGTAGTCGAGATGGCAAGCGGCGTCGATGATGCGCTGGGCGACGCGTGATTCGTTGAACATGGGCAGTTGCACGGTGACGAGTGGCAACTGATGGGGAAGGTAGTGCTGAGTGACACGGGGTTGCTGTTTGCGATGACGATAGAAAAGCCAGACGAGCCAATAGCGATGCACGCCGTAGGTAGCGATCAGTGCCAGCAGCAGGAGATAGCTGCTGATGACCAGAATGCGCAATACTCCCCATGTTCCTGCGCCGTGGGCTTGGGGATACGTGTTGGCCAGTGCGGTATCGGTGGCGATAGTGGGAGCGGCATTGGCCGAAGCCGAAGCCGAAGCCGAGGCTGAGGCCAGGAGCCACGAGTCAAACGCATCGATTGCAAGCAGAACATGAAACATAAGGAAATGGGTGCTCATCTAAATGGCGAAAGTGAATCCGGTGAGTTCGAGGGTCAGTCCGGTTGGGGGCGAGTCCGGGAGTGGAGCGGTGAGGCGGTGGGTGGAGTGCGGCGGGGTGCGGCGGAAAGCGGTGGAAATCGTAAGGGCGCTTGGGGAGCGTGTGTGGGGTGGCGTGGGGGCGTGGAGGGGGGCGTGGGGGGGCGTGGGAGATTGTGGGGGGGGGTACACAGTAGCGTAAACTGAGTGGGGAACCAAGTTATTTCCGGACGGACCGGGGTAAGCCCAGAAAGCCAAAGAACACGCTGAAAAGCCCTTTCCAAGTAACGGAAGTCCCGGGTGGCCTGATATTGTCAGGCATGAAGGCATCGGGATGCAAGCGTGAGGCGGTGGACGGAGAACCGGGCATGTGGTTTGGTGGGTGGGTTGCGGGGGGGGTGTGGTGAGGTTGTGTGTGTGGGGGGGGAGCATTTATATAGAGGGGGTGAGGCTAATTTGTGTGAGATTGCGCGGGTGATGCGTGGGCCTGATCGCTGTTCGATGTGGTGGCTGCGTTTGCGGCGCGATGTTTTGTGGCTATCGGACGTGGATCGCCGGGCGAGTTGACGGTGTATGGCTGATGTTGGCCATGTTCCTTCAAGCGGTTTCGCATGGTCGTCCGATAAAGCAAAGGTCGGAAATCTCAAACCCTCAGCGGACAACCTGCCCGATAAGCAACCATGTCGACGGGCTTTTTCGGCTCGTTATGTGTCAGGGATTTTCGGGCCATTGTCCGTAAGCAGGGATCGCCATGAGCATGAGCCAATCACATCACCTTCCCACTTGCCCCACCACTAGTATTCCAACTAGTACCCCCGCTAGTACCTCCACCAGTACCCCCGCTAGTACCCCCACACGCTTTGGTGTTGCCCGTGGTGCGAAGGTTATCGTCGGATTAGTGGCAGGTCTGATCGCATTGGGCGGTTTGAGTAGCTTGAGTGGTTGCGGTGTGGGTTACAACGGGTCGCTGACTTTTGATGGTCGAAGTGAAGAAGATCTCGCCAAGGAAGAAGCATTCCGTCAACAGATGGCCTACAACCGGCATGAAGGCAACCTGCGACAAGAGCGGGCGAGCTTCGATGGCCGAACGCAAACACGCTATCCCGCGAATGTTCGCAATCCTCAATCAGGCCCTGCATCGCATCATCCGCAAGACTCGCGACAAATGGTCAACGCCAATGCGAACAGCTATGGCAACAACTATCCCTCCAACACCGCCAAGCCCCAGCGAGGATTTCCGCAGGAGCCACGCGTGTCCACAGTGGGCTATCGTGATCAAACCATGTTGCGACGCATCCAGGGCGAGTCCTATCCCGATGCCTACCAGACCGCTCGCGTCGGTCAGTATGAAACCGGCGCACGCACCGGGGTGAATTCGATCAACCTGTATGGCAACGTCGGCCGCGGCGTGTCGAACACGAGCAGTCCATTGGATTCGCCCGACAACCTCTGGCGTGTGACGTATGCTCAGGAAGGCGCCGATTTCGATCCGGAAATCGATCCGTCAGGTTTGTGGATGGTGTACGCATCAACACAGCACCGCGAAACGGCAGACATTTATATCAAACGCGTCAACAGCACGACCGTCACGCAAATCACCGACGATCCTGCTGATGACATGATGCCCACGTTCAGTCCCAACGGCAAGCAAATCGCGTTCGCCTCGAAACGCTCGGGCAACTGGAACATCTACCTGATGAATATCGACGGCGGCCAGGTCATTGAACTGACCAGCAGTCCTGCCGATGAAATTCATCCAACATTCAGCCCGGATGGCACGCGGGTGGCGTACTCGGTGTTGGGCATGCAATCGGGACAGTGGGAAATTGCGGTGATCGATCTGGAACGTCCGCAACAACCGCGTTACATCACCAACGGCCTATTCCCGAACTGGTCGCCGGTGGAAGACAAGATTCTTTTCCAACGAGCACGTCAACGCGGGACCTATTGGTTCAGCGTGTGGACGTTGGATCTCGAAGGCTATGAAGGCAAGCGCCCGACGGAGATCGCGGCCAGTCGTAATGCCGCAGCGATCACGCCATCGTGGAGTGCCGATGGTGAAAACATTGTGTTCGCCACCGTGGTGAATCCTGACGATCCGATTCAGAGCAAGCCGGTGCAAGCTGATATCTGGGTGGTGCGTAAGGATGGCAGTGGTCGAGCGAATCTGACGAACAGTCCGTTTGCGAATTTGCAGCCGGTGTGGTCGAGCGATGGCACGGTGTATTTCGTGTCGAACCGTTCGGAGGGTGGTCTGGACAACATCTGGGCCATCAAGCCACAGCGAGCGTTGGACATTGCCGAGTTGGCCCGAACTGCCGGTGAGCGTCGCAGTGTGATGACTGCCTCACGACCGGGACCGTCATCGGAAGCGATGTCGTCATCTTCGGCCCAGACCCAGGCCCAGGCTCAGGCTTCATCGGACTCGCCAGGGCAAACCGGCGACCCGGTCGCATCGAGTCCCTCAGTGAGCACGCCAGCGATGCCGCGTGTGACGACGGGCCAGAATTCATCGGGATTGATCCAGCGAGCGATGCGTCAACCGCCCGCTCAGACGCTGACCACAGGCCGATCCACAGAAATGACATCCGTTGATACAGAAAATGAGGCGTTTGAGCCGATTCAATAACTAGTCGGTGGACGTTAATCGTCACCGCCCGGTTTTGGTCATGAAGAAGCCGGTATTTGAGCGATGAAAGAAGAAGGCAACGTTTACGCATTGCAAGCGATGAGAAGTCGCGAGAAATCAGGAAAGCCACGAAAGCGATGAAAGCGATGAAGCGAAGAAGCGAAGAAGTGTGATGCCACGAAATAAAAAACGATAAGAATCAGAGAGCGAACTGTGAGGAAAGAAAAGAAGCGACCACGTAGTTCGCGTTAGTCAAGTGAGTCGGAAAAAGATGGAGACGGTTTAAGTCAGGGATGGAGAAAGGCCTGGGACGTGAGAAAGACTAACCCCCAGCAATGTGCGGAGTCGCATTGCTATTCAACTTTGGCAGGATGCCATGACAAGTGAAAAGGTCATGCTGACCCCCCCAGTCCCGGAAGTTTTTCCCGGTTTGTTGAGCGAGTTTGTAAAGAAAATCGCTTGGCGCACCCGGGTTCAAATCAAAAGGGAATATCAGGGCGTTTGCCGTGGAATCATGGAGATTTCGCAAACGTTCCGAATCCGACCGTGTTTGCCTGGGAATAGGCAAACCTATCGCGCGATCGGACCGCACATCACGACATGGCTGTCGGCGATGTGGGTCGTTGTATTTGCAATGCTACATGGATGCAATGCATTCAAAGATACACGCGGTGCGGATCCATTGGTTGGGCCGTATGAAAATCGTCAGGTTTGGGCAGTGGCCCCGCTTCGGAATGAATCGGGCACACTCAGCGCTAACCCGTATCGATTGGCCGATCAGATTGCCGCGCACTTGGAGAGTGCTGCCAACATCGATGTTTTGCCGGTCAATCGCGTGTTAGTGGCGATGGAATCGTTGGGCTTGCAAGAGATCACCAGCAAAGCCGACGCGACCGCACTGGTGGGTGCGCTTAACGTCGATGGCTTGGTGGTTGGTTCGATTGCGAACTATGAACCCTACGATCCGCCGAAGCTGAGTCTGGCCATTGATCTGTACACCAGTCCGCATTATGAACGACAGGTGACAGGCGGCATACGACGTTTGAGTTGGGCTGCCACAGGCAACACCGCTCAGGAATTGCCGATGGATCATCGCAAGCAACCCGTCTCGACGATCAGTGCCCACTTGGATGCGGGCAACCCGAACGTGCGTGAGTTAATCAAACGCTACGCCAGGGATCGCGGCTCATACGGCCTGGAAGAAGACTGGCATTTGTATCGCATCAGCATGGAACGCTATAGCGAATTTGCCACCTACGTCATGTGTTGGCGATTGCTTAATGCCGAGGCACGTCGCGGTGGATTAGTCATCGTGCAAACACCTCCCGCATGGAGTGCTTCGCGCATTGCGTCCACGATCTTTTCACCTAACACGTACGTTTCGCCTTAGCGACTTGGGCACAACCCGGTCGCAACAAACGGCGATCGGAGTTTGATGATGCCCAAGTTTCAAAAACCCCACGCTTTCCAGGCGAATCAAGATCACCTCACCGAAAGCCCTGACGCTATCGGCTTGCCTGCCAACTCGGCCAGCAATTCGTCCGCCTATCGCAAGGTGGTCGATGGTGGCTACCAGTTGATTCTGGTTAAGCACGAGCAACGTTACGTCTTTCGATACGCGCCCGGTGAGGAAAACAACGTCCTCAAAGGTCTCATCGAGATGGTCAACGATCCCGACACCGACATCGATTGGTTCGATGCCGCGATCGTCAGCCATCAATTAGGCCTGCGCATGGGACAAACCCTCGACCAGATAACCGGGAAAAAAACCGCGTAATTTTTCGAGATCAACTTGTGCCTGCCTCACACGCAACGCACAACCAGCACTGACCTTTTTACCACATGTTTTGAAAACCCAGCGCCATGTCACGCGTCGGCACAAATTACAAGATTCAGAAACTAAAAACTATTCACCGGCTTATCCAAGCCATCCATAGAGGATCGTCGCCATGCCCATGATTAACCCCGAAGACAACCCATCATCAACCGGCTATCCGGTTAACCCCGCGCTGCGAGCTCAGGCCCGACCCGCATTCCCTTCATCCCCCGCAACGCCCGCGCCTTTGGGTTTGGCCAGCGATTCTCGTTATGGTGGCGAGCAAGCTCAACCTCAGCGAGCCATCGCACCGGCCGCGAATGTCAACAACACACCGACTCCTCAAGCCGCGCCGGTGACACCGACCGCGTCATCCGCACCGGCCAGTGATGTCGCCAGCTCGATGGTGGATCAGTTCGCCAACTACCTGCGCTTTGAACGTCACTTCAGCCCATACACCTCGCGATGCTATGAAGCTGACCTGCGTCAGTTCTGTGAGTTTCTCGAACATCCACCAGTCGCAGCTGAAGGTGAAAGCGAAGCCGCCGCTCCGCCAGTGCCCGTTGCTCCGCATGGCGCGTCACTGTCGATCGACGACCAGCTCGTCGCCGCTGACGTCACCACCATTCGCGGTTACCTGACCTATCTCGATACGTTCGGCTACAGCCCCGCAACCACCGCTCGCAAGATCGCCACGTTGCGCAGCTTCTACAAATGGATGCATCGTCGTGGCTATGCCGAAACCAATCCGATGACCATGATCCGCACGCCCAAACAGACCAAGCGTCTGCCCAAGGCCATCGCCGTGGAAGATGTCGATAAATTGCTGTCGATGCCTGACAACCGCGACACCCTCGGTGCCCGCGATCGTGCCATCCTCGAAACGTTGTATTCCACCGGCGTGCGCGTCAGCGAATTGGTCGACCTCAATCGCAACGACCTCGACATGGCTGAGCAAACCTTGCACATCCGTGGCAAAGGCAAAAAGCAGCGCATCGTCCCATTGGGCACCCACGCCCTGGCTGCGATTCGTCACTACATGACCTTGCTCGAGCCAGATCGTCGTTTCATCAAACTGCGTGAATCAGCCATGACCGACGCAGCCGTGCCGTTGTTCGTCAATAAAAACGGTGGCCGACTGTCATCACGTTCAGTGCGTCGTAAGCTTGACAAATACCTGGCGACCGCTGGCCTGGATCGCACCATCAGTCCGCACACCTTGCGCCACAGCTTCGCCACGCACCTGCTCGACAACGGTGCCGACCTGCGTAGCGTGCAGGAACTGTTGGGCCACCAGTCACTCTCGACCACGCAGATCTATACGCACCTGTCATCCGTGCGTCTGCGTAACGCCTACCAACAGGCCCACCCTCGCGCGGTGTGAGTCGATTGTGATTCAGAATAACAAGACCATTAAAACCCCATGTTCTAACCGGACATGGGGTTTTTTACGGATTGCATTCGTCATACAATAAGCCACATGATCGATTTAATCGCAAAACATCATGAAGAATTGCAATCGCTATGCCGCGAGTTTTGCGTGCGTTCATTGGACCTGATCGGTTCTGCAACGGATAACGATTTTGATCCGCAACACAGCGATCTGGATTTTCTTGTCGAGTTTCATGATCACCCAACGATGAATGCGTTCCATCAGTTTTTTCGATTCCAAATGGCATTACGGCAACTGTTTGACAAAAAAATTGATCTGACCGATGCGTCGGCCATGAAAAACCCAGTGTTCATTCAAACCGTCAACGCGCAACGGACCCCGCTCTATGCCGCGTGATCCTGCGAAATATCTGCACGACATGCTGGACCGTGCGTGTTTTGTCCAACAGGTGATGGCGGATAAAACGCTGGACGATCTGGTCCGCGATCGTTTGTTGCGCTCCGCGGTTGAACGAGAATTGATGGTGCTTGGCGAAGCGCTTTACCAGCTACATCGAACAAGCCCGACATTGGCCCAACGCATTACATCCTACGAAGAAATCATTGGATTCCGCCATGTTCTCGTTCACGGTTATGATGCGATCAGCATGCGTGTGATTTACGATGTCATCAGTGATGATCTGCCACGATTCGTCAATCAGGTACGCGATTTAGTCGCTGAGTCAGCATAACTGGCTTTTGTCTATCATCATCAACATCATGCCCACACGAGAGTCATCCTGGTTGCGACAAATTCTGCTCAATGGCATCTCCGCGCTGTTGTTCGTGTTGATGTATCCAAGGCCGGGCTGGGGTCTGCTTGCCTATGTCGCGCTGGTGCCCATGGTCATCGCCACGTTGCGCAGTGCGTCAGGTTGGCGGGTGTTCTGGACCAACTACATCGTGTGGCTGATCTGGTGGAACGCGATGTTCATCTGGTTACATCCGATCACGGTCGGCGGGGCGATTGCGCTCTCTGCGTATTGTGCGATCTATTTGCCATTGGCCATGACGATGATGCACTGGATTCATCGGCGATTCCATCCGCCCGCGGCACTCGTGTTACCCCTGGTCATCGCCACCACCGAATTCATCCGTGGCACCATTCTGGCAGGCGGGTTCTCTTGGTTTTATCTCGCACATGCCTTGGTACCTACCGACGTCAATAGCGCCGGGGCAAACGTGGGGGGGGGGATAAGTGTAGGAATAAGTGGGGCGGTGTTGCAGTCGGCCGATTTGTTTGGTGAGATCACAGTCAGCATGATTATCGCGGTGTGCAACGGGTTTATCGTGGACTTGTTGACATTGCCTTGGCGAACCGTAGGCACGCCGCGCCGACGCGTGTATCCCACGTTGCGCCGCAGCGCGTTGTTGTGGGTGTTATGCATGGTCGGTGCCGGGTTGTATGGCATGTATCGCCTCACACAAACCGATGCCGTCGTCACGCCGGGCCCGCGTATCGCGGTGGTGCAAACCAATGTGCCCCAGGACAACAAGATTGCCCCGACCTCAGAATCCATGGCCGACGATTGGCATGCTTTGCTCGCATTGCATCAGCGCGCGACAGCAGGGCAACCCAAGCCCGATTTAATCGTCTGGCCCGAAACCGTGGTGCCCGCTGCGCTCAATCGCGAAGCGGTGGCGTTCTATCGCAATACGACCAGCTATCTGGCAGGCCGCGAACAGTTTCACGAGATGATCAGTGAAGTCGCCAAACGCGATGGCATTCCTATTGTTGTTGGCGCGCAGGGGGCTGATGATTTTACAGCCTACGATATTGATCGAGGCTATCAGGTATGGATTCCCGATCAGCGATTTAATGCGGCATATCTCTATCATCCCGATGGCACGCAGGCTGACCAACGCTACAACAAAATGCATCGCGTGCCGTTCGGCGAATACATTCCCTGGGTCGATGCCTGGCCCGGTATCAAACGTTTGTTCATGAAATATCTGTCGCCGTATGATTTTGATTACAGTCTGGATCCGGGCGAGCGCGTGGTGGTTTTTGATTTGCCGTTCAAGGTGAGCGATAACGCGCTTGATGGTGAGCGTGATGAGCGTGATGACAGGCACGATGATGAGCGTGGCGAAAAACAGGTTGCGCGTTTCGCCACGCCGATTTGTTTTGAGGACGCGGTAGGGCGGGTCTGTCGCCAGATGATCTACGGCCCCGATGGCAGCAAGCGTGCGGACGTCCTGATCAACATCACCAACGATGGCTGGTACACCGGCACTCCGCAGGGCCCGCAACATTTACAGATCGCCACCATGCGCTGCATCGAAAATCGCGTGCCCATGGCCCGCAGCGTCAACACCGGCATCAGTGGCTTCATCGATTCGGCAGGCCGTATCCAACAGGTTGTTCTCACTGACGGCCAAACTCAGTCAGTTGAAGGCGTCGCCGTTTATCAGTTATCCCTCGACCCGCGCCGCACGTTGTACGCCATCGTCGGCCCATGGCCCATGGTTCTCATCACCATCGCGACCTGCGTCCTCGTCATCGCTTCATGGCGAAAAACGCGGTAAAAACAGTCAAAATTGCACCATGGGTAAAGCCGGACTAGTCGCTCAAGCGACCAGTCCAGTATGATGAATGTGTGGCGTATTTCCGGAAATCATCGTCAACCCGACCTGAGTCATATGGCGGCAAACATCGTTTCGAGCACTGGTATCGTGACAATCAGGTGTACTTTATTACGGCTCGATGCCGGGATCGATTCCCAGCGTTTGCCGTTGAAAATGCAAAAGCAGTTTTCTGGGATCGATTTGATTTCTATACACAAAAACATGGTTTCGTACCTTGGGTAACCTCTTTGTTAGATAATCACTATCACACGCTTGGCTATTTGCGTGTAGGCGAGGAGTTAGGTCCCATGATGCAAAGGCTGCACGGGTCCGTTGCAAAACTAACCAACGATTTGCTTGGTGTGCGTCGAAAATCATTTTGGACAGATTCCGGCCATCAAAATTATTTTGATGGTTGTATTCGTAGTGAAAAACAATGCCGATTGGCATATCGTTACACGTTGATGCAGTCAGTGCGTCATGGTGTGGTAAAAAATTGGCAGAACTATCCACACACTCATGTCAATGTCGATCTTGACCAAGGGGTGAAACGCGCTTTGGAGTTGCAAGCATTTATGGTGGGTGTACCGTACAAACGCTACGGCAATCATGACAATGGATAAAAACCGGACTGGCCGCTTTAGCGACCAGTCCAGTGTTACGAATAAACTTTCCTGTTGAAATCAACGCATTACCACTTCTTTCCATCTTTTTTCGTGCCACAGAGGGACACTTCGATGCCCATGGCCTGGGCCATCGCGGCTTTGGCGAGCATGGCCAGGTCGGCGGATTCGGCGTCGTTCGCATAGGCGCACTGGATGTGGTTGGCTTTATGACGGGCCATCATCTGATCGCGGGTCACGCCATAGGTGATCGCATGCATGATCGGCCACTGGTAGGTCGTTTCCTGCCAGCGACGTTCGGTTTCTTCAGCAGGCAATTTCACGACGCCCGCACGGCCCAGATCCATTTTCAATTTGTTGTTTTCCATGAACACGCGGGACCAGATGATTTCGCCGGGCTTGGCAATGCCACGCAAGGTTGATCCGCCGTTGGGGAAATACATCGCGGGTTGTCGATGACCATCCGAACCACGCCAACCCTTGATGTGATGTGCGGGTGGGGCACTACCGGAAATCAGGAACACCCACACGTAATCTTCGACCGTGCCCGAGTGATCATCATCACCCCAGCGCAAATCATGCAATGTGTTTTCCGGCGGTTGGCCCAACGCATCGTGAACACGTTTGGTCATCAAGCCATCAAGCCCGGCACATTCGTCGACCTCGTTGAAATGTGGAATCATGTGGCCTTTAAACAACACGCGTTTGCCATCACGGGACTTCACTGGCGGACGATCGGTGTTGTTGAGCGTGCCCTCAACCAGATCACTGGCTGGGCAGACATCTTTCAAACCTTGTTGGTATTGAATGCCAATGCAATCGCATCCGTAATCATCCGCGATGCGCACCGCAGCGATATACATGCGGCATTGATCCAACACCTGCTCTTTGGTGAGGTCTTTTTTATGCTTAGCATTTTTCGGAATGTGGAAAGTGAAACCTTTTTTCACGTACCAGTCATAGACGGCTTTGGCTTCAGTGTTTTTCACCTGTGTCATTTCATAGGCCAGCGCGGATTGGCTTAGCCGTTCTTTGTACACGCCGGTGGGGTTGAGCAGGTGGTCGGGGATGATGGCATTGAACATGCCCATGCAGCCTTCATCGAAAATGCCCATGATGGCTTTGTTTTGTGCGATTTCATCCGCCAGTGCCTGGCCGACTTGTTTGGCAACGCGTGGCATGGTGGTGCGAGCCAGAGGTTTGACATGAGGAGTCGGGTGGCTACAAGTGCCGGTTTTCAGCCATGTTTGCAGGCGTGTGGTGAAATAGTCGTCGGTGAAATCGTTGGACCAGAGCGTGGAATATTTGACGCCCGCTTTGGTGAGTGAGCCGTTGAGATTGAGCATGCCGACCAGGCCGGGCCAGGTGCCGGACCAGTTGGCGACAGTGAGGATCGGCCCTTGATGCGGAATCAATCCGTGCATCAGATGATGGCTGTATTGCCAGACCGCTTCGGCGATAATGATCGGCGCTTTGGGGTCAACCTTGGTGAACACATCCATGCCGGTCTTTTGCGAATCGATGAACCCGTGTTTGAGAGTGGGGTTGTAATTATGAATGCGCTTGACTTTGTAACCGGCGGCGCGGATGGCCTTGATCAAAGTTTTTTCCATGGCATCCTGAGCGGCCCAGCAATTTTGATTGGCGGACAAACGCAAATCACCATTGGCGATGAGCTGGATGGTTTTATTGGCTAGCTTGGGAGCCGGTTTGAGTTTGGGCAGACGTGGTTTGGAAATCGTGGCGGTCATGGAATACCTCATACAAATGATTGGTTAAAAACGGGAAGAATAAGAGTAGGGTTACAAATAAGATTAAGACGGTGTTGCCAAGGCGCATCGGCACCATGCAACGACAGCCCAATACATTGAAAACAAGAATAAGAACAAGCGTGATGGGAGGCGATTAACAGATTCGTTAACGCATCAGAGCATCAGGGCATCAGAGGAACTAATGCGGGGCGCGTGTGGGGGGGCTGTGGGGGGGACAGTGGGGGGGGCTGGGTCGATTGGTGCGGGATTGTCCCGAAGCCCATTCGGCATGTCGGCCAAACAGGCCCACCGTTCGGTTCACAAAGCAGGCGGAAACATAATACGCGTCTGACATACTCGTATCATACCATGCAGGGGTCGGGGTGCAATGGATATGACGCGATCAAACGCTCCGTGAGAAGCGGGGCAGAAGTGGATCGGTGGCTGACCAGGGGTTAAGCGTGGGCAGGCACGCGATGTGATGGCACCACCCGCGGCCAAGGCGGGCGATGCTCACGCACAATCGGTGCTGCTTTTCGCTGTATTTCGTGCTATTCCATGGTGGTGAAGTCGTGGAATTCGTCTGGGATTTCCGCCTGTTTTGTGGCTACGACGGCGACGTAATACAGCGGTTCGCCAGTGCGAGAATAACGGTGGCGATATCGCCGATAGGCTTCGAAACGAATGACATCCAATTGGCCAAGGCTTTCCATCAAAGCGCCAAAGCCAGCCTGATGTCGATGCTGAATGAAATCTTCTTTGATATTGAATGCCAGCCAACCGCCGGTTTCGATCAGGTCGAGCGCGGTGACAAAAGCGCGGGATGGAATATCGCCGTAACCCAGCGCCGCGACGGACGTCATCGCGTTAAAACGCGGCTGCCGTAATTGCTTTTCGATGCTCTCATCCAGATCGGTCAGGTCGGCAATGTAATAATTATCGTAAGCCCAAGGCCGATCGCGTTGGGCTGCGTCTTTCGCTTCGGGGATGATGTCAATACCGGTCACGCTGCGCACGCCGACGTCGTGCAATGCCGCACCGACCATGCCGTTGCCTGCTCCGACATCCAACACGCGCAGGGACTCGAGTGATTGCTTGTGGTCGCGCATGACCTCCTGCAACAATGACACGATGCGCACCGGTGAGTTACATCGCAATGTGCGATAGAACAATGATTCATAGAGGCCGGGGATGTTGTAAATTCTGTCGTAGTCATGAAAGCGTATGCGTTGCCAGTCCTGATCGCCAACGCGAACGTTGCACCATTCCGCATCCTGTTCCAATTCGTTGGTCTGATCGGGGAAGGATAGGGTGAATCCTTTTTCCTGGGCGGCGAGGGCGGGGATAATGACGTTTTCATCAATGTTCACGATTGCTACTCCGAGGTATGAGTCAACCACGTTTGCACGTGGAAAAAGGGCTAAAATGCAATGAATGGATGGAATAATAAAAACCAGACGAATTGCCCAAAGCAATTACGTGCGTGGCGTGCGACTGTCATGCGTCAGTTGCATCGTTTATTGTGTTTGTCTATTGACCCTAGGGATTTGCGATGGTTTGTCAAATGCAAAGTTGAATTGATGCTGTTTTTTCCTGTTTTTAACAATGAAAACATAAAAAATATTTGACGGGTCTGTGATGTTGATAGAGATGACACGTCATATGATTTGCAGGATGACAAAGCGATTTGCTTTTCACGATGAGATTTTTTGAGTCATGCCTACGCGACGAAAAAAACTTGATGAGTTGCTAACCAAGGCGCGAGCATTGCCCAAGGTGCCGGGTGTGTATTTGATGAAAGATGCCCAGGGGCGAGTGATTTATGTGGGTAAGGCCTCGCGATTGCCCGACCGAGTGAGTAGTTATTTCACGCCGTCGGCTGATCTGGGTAGTCCGAAGAAGCAGCCGATGTTGAATGTGGTGGAAGATTTTGAAGTATTGGAATGCGAGGGCGAGTGGGAAGCGTTGCTCACGGAAAACCGGTTGATCAAGGATATTCATCCGAAGTTCAACGTGATGTTGACCGATGACAAAACATTTCCCTATGTGGTGATCACGGTTAAGGATGATTTTCCGGGCGTGTTTGTGACGCGTAATCTGACCGACCCAGCGTTCAAGGGCGCGAAAGTTTTAGGGCCGTTCACGAGTGTGTATGCGATGAAGGAAGCGCTGGCTTTGTTGCAGCGTGTGTTCAAGTATCGCACGTGTCATCTGGATATTCGCGAATCGGATGAGAAGCGAAAGTTTTTTCGGCCATGCCTGTTGTACCCAATCAAGCAATGCACCGCACCGTGTGCGGCGAAGATCAGCAAGGAAGCCTATCGCGCGGACATCGATCGGTTTATTCGGTTTCTGGAATCGAAGCGATCGGTGATGTTGCGGGAAATGAAACAGGAAATGACGTTGGCCAGCGATGCGCGAAAGTATGAACATGCCGCGATCTTGCGTGATCAAATCAAAGCAATTGAGAAGCTGGACGAACGTGGCAAGCGTGGCGACGGTTGGCAGCCGGAGTCGGAATCGTTTGTCGCCGACCCACGAAAAGGGTTGGAGTCGTTGCGAAAAACGTTGGATATGGATGAGCCGATCCGGTGTTTGGAGTGCATTGATATTGCCCACCTGCAAGGCGGGGAGACGGTGGGGAGTAAGGTGTGTTTCGTGGACGGTCGGCCGTTGAAAAATGAGTATCGCCGGTATCGGATCAAGACGGTGACCAACGACGACTACATGGCGATTCGCGAAGTGGTGTCACGTCGTTATCGAGAAGCGGGAGCGGGGCACGAACTGTATCCGGATGTGATTATCATCGATGGCGGGTTGGGACAATTGCATGCGGCGCAGGAAGCATTTGAAGTGTTGGATGTGCAACCGCCGATGGTGATATCACTGGCGAAAAAGGAAGAGTTGATCTACAAGCAAGGGCTTGGCGATCCGATTCGATTAGGCCGAGAGAACCTGGGCTTGAAATTGTGTCAAGCGATTCGCGATGAGGCGCATCGGTTTGCCCAGCATTATCATCACGTGTTACGCCGCAAGAAAGTGTTGGGGGAATAGAGGCGCTAAGCCGCAAGCGGCGGGAGCTGTAGGATTATTGTGATACCCATCCCGTAAAAAATTCGCGAGTTAGCCGCCGCCTTTATGGCGGTGCGACGGCCTATGTTTGGCGCGCGTTTCGTGCCGCCTCAAGGCGGCGGCTAGCGCGTTTTCACTTTTTCTCTAGCGTGTACCCGCAGTGGTTGAAGAAGCCCTCGGCGTCGCTTGGCGTGATTGCGTCGAGCAAGCGTTGCACATCACGCCATAACGCCTGTTGAGCCCGGTGG
>JAUHYI010000080.1 GCA_030426385.1 Phycisphaerae bacterium | reverse complement strand
GCGTCAGCTCCACGGGTCTGCATCATCTCGTGTGGGAGATACTCGACAACAGTATCGATGAGGCCATGAACGGCCATGCCACTGAAATCGGGGTCACGTTACACGCTGACGCCTCGAGCGTGACCGTATCAGACAACGGCCGCGGCATACCTGTCGATAAACATCCCAAGCTTAAAAAACCTGCGCTCGAAGTGATTTTGACCACGCTGCACGCAGGCGGCAAATTCGAAGGCCAGAACTACAAAACATCCGGCGGTTTGCATGGCGTGGGCGCATCGGTTGTCAACGCGTTATCAAAAAAGCTGGTGGCCACCGTGCGCCGCGACGGCCGCGAACATGAGATGCTGTTCAAGACTGGCAAAGCTCAGGGCGCACTTAAAAAGAAGGGCGCTGCCAAAGGTACGGGCACCACGATTTATTTCGAGCCTGATCCTAAAATTTTCCCGAAGACCGAATTCAACCCGGAAACGATTCGCCAACGGCTGGAAATTGCCAGCTATTTGCATTGCGGTGTAAAAATCTCGTTTAACGACGAGGTCAACAAACAAAAAGTTACCTACCAGCATGAAAACGGGCTGGCCGATTATCTTAAAACTATTTTGAAAGATCGAAATGCCCGCCCGGTACATGACCAGGCGTTTGTACTCAATCGCGACAATGGCACGCGATTAGAGTTAGCGATGCAATGGACCGAATCAACCGACGAGCACATGCGCAGTTATGTCAACGGCATACCAACGGGTTCGGGCGGCACGCATGAAAATGGTTTCCGATCAGGCCTCAACAAAGCGGTACGCAATTTCATCGAGACACACAACCTGACGCCGCGCGGCGTAAAATTCACGCCGGAGGATATCCGCGAAGGACTCGTCACGGTGTTGTCCATTTTTATTCCCGACCCACAGTTTCAGGGACAAACCAAAGACCGGTTGAACAATCCAGAGTCGCAGGCCCAGATTGATTCCGCCGTTCGCCCAGCGTTCGAACAATGGCTCAACAATAACCGAAGCGTGGCTGAATCCATTGTCGCGCGAATCGTGGCTGCAGCACGAGCACGTGAAGCATCGCGTGCCGCATCGGCGGCCGTATCGCGAAAAACAGCAACGAGTCACAAACTGAACTTGCCGGGCAAACTCAGCGACTGCGCCGGTTCCAATCGTGATCACTCTGAACTGTTCATCGTCGAAGGTGATTCGGCTGGCGGTTCAGCCAAACAAGGGCGCGATCGAAAAACGCAAGCCATTCTGCCGTTGCGCGGCAAGGTGCTCAACACCGAACAGGCCAACATGGCCAAGGTACTGGCCAACAAAGAACTCGCGGACGTGGTCACTGCACTCGGCTGCGGCCTGGGCAAAAGTTTTGATCTGACCCGATTGCGATATGGCCGCATCATCCTGTTAATGGATGCCGATTCTGATGGACATCACATTGCCACACTGTTGCTCACGTTTTTGTATCGCCATATTCCCGAGCTAATCAAAGCCGGCCACGTGTATCTCGCGCAACCGCCGCTGTATCGCATTGACATCGGCAAGCAAACGTATTGGGCTCGCGACGACGCGCACCGCGATCGAATCCTGCGCGAAGAAAGCGGGCGAGGCAAGTCAGATATCATGCGCTTTAAAGGCCTGGGTGAAATGATGCCCAAAACCCTCTGGGAAACAACGCTGAATCCCAAAACGCGTCGGCTTTTGAAAGTCGAAATTTCCGACGCGCTACAAACCGACCGCGTCATTGCCGATCTGATGGGCAAGGATGCGTCGGCTCGTTTCCGTTTTATTATGGAACGTGCCGAAGAGGCTGAGGCGCTTGACGTGTAAGGCTAATTCCGCCAGAAACTCGTGCAGCGCAACGTTTCTCCTCACACTCCTCCCCCCCGGTATTCACCGGGGGCTAACACGAATCAAAACACGAATGTTTATGGCAAGTCGTATAAGTTTGCTCGATCGTGTCTTGTCTTTTCATGATCCCAAACAGCTCTCGCTAACGGAAGTACCGACAGGCTCAAGCGACTCAAGGATATCGCAAGTCCGTCCCAGCGGATCGATATTTTCAAATCGTGATGCGATTTCAACACATCGCGTTACCACATCCGAATCATCAAGCAAATTTTTCATGCGTCGGGCAATTTGATCTGCCCGCACACGACGAGGCAGGGTATCGCCAACACCTAATTTTTTTACACGGGATGCGTTGTCAAATTGATCATGGGCCAACGGTTGAATCAGATGCGGTATGCCTGCGGCCAATGTTTGTGCGGTGGTACCCACACCGCCATGATGTAACATCAATGCGGCGTGTGGCAAAATAGCACTGAGCGGCACAAAATCAAAATGCTGCACATGGGCTGGTAACGTCGCGGGCAATTGCTCTGGATACCGCGTGAGCAACACCACCCGGCGATTGATTTTTTCACACGCAAGAATCACCTGCCGAAAAAAATCGCGAGCATGACGCTGTGCCGAACCAGCCGTAGCCACAATGGGCGGTTGATCCGAGTTAGATAAATACACGCGCAACGCATCGGCCACATCCGGCGGCAACACATCGGCTTCGTCATACAACGGGAACCCCGTCAACACGGTTTGCGTCGGCCAATCCGATTGTTTCGGAGCGAACCAATCCGGGAACAGACCAACCACACATTGCGGCGCATGCCACCACCGCATGAAACGTTGCCGTATCGGCGGCAAGCCATGCTGTTGCCAGATCTCATTGAGATGCGGCAGCGTGACGCGATTAACCACTAATTTTGCGCCCAGCCAATATTGCCACTCACGTAACCATCGCGGCATCCATCGTGGCATGAATAAACCCGGTAAACGAGGCGGCTCAATCGAACTTAAAAATATCGCTGGTGACAAATGCACACAGGCATAAGCCATGCCATGTTTTTCATGGGCTAAGCGTGCGCCCAAACCTAACGAGCCCGCCACCAATGTCATCTGTTCACACTGGTGGCGATGGCCACACTGACTGGATGATGCGTCCCCTCCCTGCAACATCATAATTTTTTCATATAGCGGCTCGATGCCTTGCATCGCCCAATACATCACCGCTTCAAACCCACGACGCGGGCGCCACAAATTACGATCGCGCGTCACTTCATCATATTGCTCTTTGGAAATATGCTCGACAAATTCCAGATTGGCAGAACGTATCAGCTCCGCAAAATAACCATTGGTGATCACGGTCACTCGATGGCCGCGCGATTGTAACGCGCAACCGAGACCAACAAATGGATGAACATCACCACTGCTGCCGACCGGCGCTAACACAAAATGACGTTTTGCAGTGGTATCACGGCTCACGGAAACATTGTAGATCACATGGGGCCCTTGACACCAATGCAAAGCCATCACGCAACGACAAAATCATGTCGTCGACATTTCGATCATCTTGCATTTCCAAAAATACAGCCGCCCAGAATAGCCGTGAAGTTTTACCCGCCCGACGCCACATGACCCGCACTGAAAATCGGCATCAATAGCGATATGGCGACGAAGCCGACCAGCGAACCCATGGCCACAATCATGATCGGCTCAATGTATTGCGTGCTTGTTTCCACGGCATCATCGAATTCTGACTCTGCATAGTCAGCCACACGTTCGATGACGTTACCCAAACGCCCTGATTTTTCACCACTGCGAATCATCTGGCTAATCGACGGAGGCACCAAATCTGAATCCATCAACGTGTCCGACAACTGCGCACCACGACGCAAATCCGAATCGACTTGCTCCCACAGTTCCTGGAAATATTGATTGCGCACCACCATTTTCACAATGGCCACTGTATCCAGCATCGCCACGCCCGCACCGAGCATGGTCCCCATTGTTCGGCATGATCGCGACAAATAGGCCTGTAGAAAAAGCGTTTTCAAAACCGGGCAATTCAACTTGAAGTAATCCACGACCTTGTTGCCCGCGTTGGTTTTCAACAGGAACCCCACGAAGAAGAACATCGCGACAAGGCCAACAATCCACCATTGCCAATAGTTTGTCAGTGCACTACTCATAGCCAACAGCACGCGCGTCGGCGTGGGCAATGCTGCACCGCGACTCGCGTAGATCCCCGCAAATTTCGGCAACACAAAGATCATCAAAAAGACTGTGATCGTCACTGCCATCGTCAACATGATCGTGGGATAGGTTAGCGCACTTTTGAGCTTCTGCATGGTCTGCTGCTCTTTGACCATATAGCCAGCCGCTTTTTCAATCAGCATCGGCATCGTGCCCGAAAGTTCACCCGCATGAACCAGGCTGCGCATCACCGTTGGAAACACCGTGGGATAGCGAGCCAAAGCAGATGACAAATCCTGTCCGCCTTGCACAGCATCCGTGATATCGTTGAGGACAACACGAAAATGCTTGTTCTCGATCTGCGAACTGGTACAGACCAATGCTTCGGTAATGGGCACGCCCGTTTCCACCATCACAGACAACTGATGAGCGAAAAAAATCACATCCTTGCGCTTCACGCGCTTTGCCGCTGACGTGCGGGCAACATCGTTGCTCTTTTTCTTTTGCGCTTTTTCTTCTGAACTACCTTTGGCGGCCTTGCTTGACTCAACCAACTTGATGATAAATTTGCCCTGTTCGCGCAACAGACGGCCGGCCTCATCTTGCGAGGCGGCTGACAACACGCCGCTATCCAGCTTGCCGTTCGAGTCGCGGACTTGATATGCAAAATTACCCATAGTTCACCTTCATCATCACCATTGATGCCACACAGTAATACCCCAACCAATCACGCTAAACATGAATCGTTTGTTCAAACCACCAATCAGATTGCAACCGTTCGCAAAACTTCTTCCAAGGTGGTTGAACCTTGGCGCATTTTTTCTACGCCGTCTTCCTGCAATGTCATGTAACCATCACTGGCCAAAGCTAACTTGCGAATTTCACTTAAATTCAAGCCTTTTCCAATCGCATCCAGAGTTTCATCGTCTGGCACAAACAATTCAAAAACACCTATTCGCCCTCGGTAACCCGTCTGTCGGCATTTTGAACAACCGGCTCCGTGAAAAATTTGTTCCACCGGCTCGCCACCCTGGGTTAGCATTTCCAGGCTTAACTTTTCTTTCGCTGTTATTGCCACCGGCTCCTTGCAACTTGTGCAGATACGCCGTAGCAATCGCTGAGCAATCACAGCACGTAATGATGCAGCGACCAGAAAGGGTTCAACGCCAATGTTGGTTAAGCGCGTGACTGCGGCAGGCGCATCGTTGGTGTGCAATGTGGACAAGACGAGGTGCCCGGTAAGCGCAGCCTGAGTAGCAATCTTCGCTGTTTCACCATCACGAATTTCGCCAAGCATCACCACATCCGGGTCCTGCCGTAACAGCGCTCGCAGTGCCCCGGAAAATGTGAATCCCGCTTTATCATTTACCTGAAACTGGTTAACGCCTTGCAGGTTATATTCCACCGGATCTTCAACCGTGCTCAAATTCACCGAATCATCGTTGATTTCATTCAGTGCGGCATACAGCGTGGTTGATTTACCACTACCGGTTGGCCCGGTGACTAACACGACCCCGTTGGGCTGTGCCACTGCGTGCCGAATACGTTCCAACATCTTCGGCGAAAATCCGACATCAGCTAATCGCGCCGCACCGCCCGAATTGTCAATCACACGCATGACGACTTTTTCGCCGAACTTGCCCGGCATGGTGGAGACACGTAAATCCACCGGTGACTTGTTCAACATCACCGTGATCGCACCGTCCTGGGGAATGCGCCGTTCGGAAATATCCAATCCCGCCATAATTTTGATACGGCTTACCAAGGCTGGCTGCATACCCACAGGCGGTTGCATTTTTTCATACAAACGCCCATCGACGCGATACCTGACACGTAAGGTTCCATCGCCGGGCTCGATGTGAATATCACTGGCTCCCTCATCCACCGCACAATAAATCACATAATTCACCAGCTTGATAACTGGCGAATCGCCCGCAGCATTCTCCAGATTCGTCAGGTCGGTTACTTCTTTTTCGACCATCTCGATCGATGCGTTTTCAACATCACCGATCATCTCATCGATTACAAACACATCACTCGCGGCACCGCGCGCATGCAATGTGGTTTGAACATCACGAGCAATCACAACCACCGGCTGCACGGTGCACCCCGTCATGCGCTCGACTTCTTCAATCAAAAACACATTCGTCGGTTCAGCCACCGCTAACGTCAATTTGCCATGTACCGAAAACATCGGCAGCACATTCTGCTTCTGGCAATAATCAACCGGTAAGATCTCAGCCACCGCGGGATCAACCAACTTCGGCGTCAATTTCACAAACGGCAAACCATACGTATCAGCCAGACATTCTGCGACCTGTTCCTCACTGACAATCTTCAAGTCAATGAGAATTTCGCCCAACAGCTTTCGGGTTTTCTGTTCGCGCTGAAAAGCCAACCCCTGATCGACCTGCTCCTGGGTGATCAACCCCTTCTCCAGGAGTAGATCACCAATGCGCACGGGCTTGGGGCCGGTTTGATCCGGCTGCATGACCTGCTCTGTGCTTGGTTGTGTGTCGTTGCCCATGATTGCCTTCAACTTAATTGCTTGACCTGATACGCGACCATCCGCCATCCATCCATTAATGGCTCAAACTTGCGCAGGCCTCTTCGATACTTTCGGTACAAATCAACCGCGACGCCAAATGCGTCACGCGTAATATCTGATCAATATTTTCACTCGCCCCAGCCAATCGCAGTTGCCCTAATTGTTCTTCACAACATTCCTGGATCTCCAACAATGTTTCCAACCCTATCGAATCAACAAACTCCACACTGCTCATGTCAATCACAATATCGCGCGTTTTATCTCCCACGCGCTGTCGGCTCTGTCGCAATAGCTGTTCTGTCGACTCGTGGGTCAAATCACCCTGCAACGTCACGACACAAATCTGATCGACTTCTTCATAGTTAATTTTCATACTGCATAACCCTCCTCGGGGTCATACCCATAGCCATTATCCTGCTTCACTTCGCGAACCGGCGTTTGCGCCTTATGGGTTCGGATCATGGCAAAAAACCGTGTAAAATCCATCTTGACAAAATATTTGGCCAACTCCGGGTCAAATTGTGCACCGGCACATCGTTCGATCTCGTCTAATACTTTTTGATGATCCAATGACGAGCGGTAAGTACGATTCGAACTCATCGCATCAAATGCGTCAGCCAAACCAATCAGGCGACCAAACAGGGGGATATCCTCGCCACGAATTTCTTCGGGATATCCTCGGCCGTCCCATCGCTCATGGTGATACAACACGCCCGGAATCAAATCTCGCATCTGACGAATATCGGAAAGAATTCGCGAACCAATCGCGGGATGCTGCTTAATCAATTCAAACTCTTCTGCCGTTAATCGACCCGGCTTGCACAGCACCGCTTCGGGCACACCAATCTTGCCGACGTCATGTACCAAACCCGCCAGGTACACGCGTTCCACAATCGCAGGATCCAAACCGGCTGCTCGTGCCAAGTCTCGCGACAACATCGCCACACGCTCCGAATGGCCACGCGTGTAACTGTCCTTCGCATCAATTGACGCGGTCAACGCATGCAACGTTCCCAGGAACATTGTTTGCGAGTCCTCGTACAGCATCCGGTTTTCCAGATACATTGCCACGCTTGATGCCAGCGAACTGCACAACTTGGAATCGATACTACTGATATGCGAATCATCGAGTTTATCACCGCCAAACAGAATGCCAATCATGCGATCATCGTCAGACAAAGGCACAACCAACAAGTTTTCTGACAAACGCGGCAACACCGGAATACCCAATGTGTTTGTGTCATCCACAATCATGGCTGGATCATGCGGCTCGCGCTCGTCGATTAATTTTCGGCCGATACGCAGTAACACCGACTCCTCGCATTTCAAATCGCCAGCCAAATAGATACGGCCCCTGGTTTCTTCCATGCGTTCGTCATCATCGCAAAGCTGCAACGCCAACCAGCGCAAGCCCACCACTTGCCGTAGCTCTTGAACAACATCGGTTATAAGGCTGTCAGGCGGGCGATCAAACGCCATGCCCGTCGTGAACTTATACAACAGGCTCAGTTCTTCATACGATTCGCATAGTTGCGAACTCATCGTTTTCAATTCGTTCTGCTGCGTCTCCAGCTCGGCAGCATCATCCTGCATCCATGCAATTAATCGCCCGACACGAACCGCTTCACCTTGTGCTATCAACGATGCGGACCGCGCTTTGGCTTCGGCGGCCTGAATGTCAAACTCATTCAGATCACATGTGCGTTTGAACTGATCGCTTCCCACAAACTCCTGACCGATCAATAATCCAGCTAACAGCACATCATCTTCGAAACGTTCTTGACGCGAAACACGACGCCGCTTAGCAGGTGGCAATTGCACCAGCCATACGCCGGGCCATATAGCAACCGGCTCGCCTTTCGTCTCGAGGATCTCATCAAAACGCGACTTCACGGTTGACTGAAAATTCGCAGCACCAGCCACCCAACCAGCCACTTCACTGGCTTCACCTTGAATTGATACTTGTCCATCTCTGCGCACCACAGCAACCACCACACCCAGCTCGCTGAGTCGTGACGTTAGCCGATTCCCCACCACCGGCACACGAGATTGCACATTTAACTTGGTCACGCTATTTGCTCTACGTTCTGATCCACTGGTTCTTTGGCAGACACATCGTCTGTTCGCGAAACTTTACCCACCAGAGACTCAACACTTTCCAGTATTTCTTTCGGACTAAATGGCTTACTGAATACTTCAACAATGTTCGTCCGCTCCAACGATTCGGCCGGTATCGAAAAGCCACGGGCGGTCAACATGAGTGCGGGGATGGTCCGTGTGTCATCATGTTCTTTGAGTTTTTCACACAGCTCCAAACCATTCATGAACGGCATCTGCAAATCGGTAATCACCAGATCAGGCGTGTGTTCCAGGGCACACTCGTAACCCTCCTCGCCATCCTCTGCCGTGACCACTTCGAACCCAGCATGTTGCAACTTCAAACTCACCACATGATGGATGTGTGTTTCGTCGTCAACGACTAGAATGATTGGTGTTTTTCGTGTGTTCATTATTCAACCCCTATTCCAAAACCTTGTTGGGTTCCACTTCAATGAGCCAAGCCACTCAGGCCGCTTGCTCCTCCATACCCGCCAGCGGCAAGCTGAACGAGAACGTACTGCCTTCGCCTACCAGGCTCTCCACCGTCACCGAGCCACCATGAACGGTTTCAATGATGTGCTTCACTAGATTCAGCCCCAACCCGGTACCCTTGGCCATTTTTTTATTGGCTGATACGCGATAGAACTTACTGAACAAATGCGGCAAATCGTTTTCCGGGATTCCCACACCTGTATCGGTAACCGAAACTCTGGCCCGCTGTTCCAAACCCTGATGATGTTTTCCAGTAACACGATCACGTGCTACGGATACCGTGACTCGCCCACCATCAGGCGTGTACTTAATCGCATTACCAATCAGGTTCAACAAGGCTTGATGGATCATGTCGCGATCTGCAAACACTTGCAAAAACCCTTGCACACCATCACTTTCCTCGGCTTCAAGCAGATCAATGCCTTTGGCACGTGCCTGTGGTTGCAAGATACCGATTGCATCGTGCAATAAAGAACCCAACGCGATATGTTCGCGCTGGGCTTTGGTAACGCCGGATTCAATTCGGCTGATATTCAAAATATTGTCGATCAGGCGTGAAAGGCGATTCGTTTCGCCTTGAATAATGTTGTAAAACTCGCATCGCGTGGTCTCGTCGCGGGCTTCACCATCGAGCAACATTTCCATGTACGCTTTAATACTTGTGATCGGCGTCCGCAATTCATGGGACACGTTGGCCACAAAATCGCTTTTCGTTTCGGCTATTTCTTTTTCACGCGTGATATCACGCAAGACAGTCACCACACCCGCGGTTTCATCCAACCCATGTCGCGTGCTGGTTAAGCAACTCAAATAGACGTCATAGACTGCGGATCGATGTGTCTCCGGATTATGTATGTCATGCTCAACATGTCGACGTAGTGAGGCATCACCGCTTTCACGCGTATCCTTGATTAACGTCACCAGCCGAACATCATCCAACACTTCATCAATCATGCGATGCAAAGCACGCTCGCAATCGAATCGCAATGTTCGAGCGGCCGCATCATTAACCAACACAATTTCATTAAACGAATCGGTCACGATCACGCCGTCGGCAATAGCATTAAGCGCTGCCTCTGCATGACGCCGTTGTTCATCAGCCACGCGCAATTGCACATCAATTTCCCGGCGACGTGCATTTACATCTTCTACCATTGATCGCATCGTGCCGAATGTGCTACTCACCACGCGTTCGATCGGTGCCACCGATGCTGGCAAATCATGTTTATCAACTGTGCGGCCGGGCTTGGCCAAATCTTCAATGTAAGAAATCAACCGCCCCTGTTCGCGCAAGACGCGGTTATGCAATGACCATGATACCGACGCAGTAACAGCCACAGCGACCAACGTCATGATGATCGCAATGAACAGGCCACTGCGTAGCCACACCATAAGCCACATCGCGCTGCTAACGAGCAGGGCTGTGGTTACGACGTGTATCAGGATGGGGGCGGTACCATACCGCAAAAGGGGTTGCCTCCTCCAAGTTCCTCAATCACTATTGATACGTCTCCGTTCATGGACGCATCTCATTGGCTTGCATTCACTGACGACAGCAATTGCTGTATTCGTGCGTCTTCCGGTTCTCGACGCAATGCTTCGGTATAAGCTGCCGCTGCCGCCTCACGACGACCCGCTTGCTCCAGGGTCAACCCCCTAAGAATCATCGGCATAGCAACCTCGGGCGCTAACTTGGCTGCCTTATCAAACATGGATAACGCGCGATGGACGCTATTTCTTTTCTGCCAGACCATGCCCGATAACAGATAACCTTCAAATCGTTGCGGCGCACTGGCGATCGCGCGATTCGCGGCCTCGTTCGCGCCGGACAAATCTTTGAGTATCCACAACACCTGGCCCAGCTTTATCCAGCCGTCTGCCAGGTCTGGGTCTTTCCTTAATAGATCACGGTAAGCTGTTCGCGCTTTATCCAATTGCCCCATTTTCATGTAGCACTCAGCCAGCGACGACGCGATATCGCTTCGGCCACTCATCTCCGGATCTAACAACAACAACTTCAACCGTTCGCTCGCGAGTTCGAACTCACCCGCACGCATATACGCTGCGGCCAGCTCTTCCTGGGCTTGCATATCATCAGGATTCAGCATGGCCCCTTCTTTGAAATATGGGATTGACTCCTCAATCTCACCTTTCATGGCCAACAAACGACCAATCGCAATGCGAATGGCCGCGTTCTGATCGAAATACACAGTCTTTGATTTCAGTAATTCAAGCGCGTCGTCCGACTTGTCTGTCGAAACCAACATCTCGCTCATGGCCATCAGATAAGTCACCTTATCTGGCTCAAGCTCTAATGCTTTTTCATAGCTCCCAAACGCTGCCTGATATTTCATCCAGCGCTGTTCAACCAAGCCGCGATAGTAATACGCACGCGCACGATCCGGGCCAAGCTCGATCGCCTGGCTGAATCGGTTGTAACTGCGTTCTAACTGGCCACGCTCCAATGCGATGCGGCCTGACAGAATGAACAGTTCAGGATTCTTGGGATCGACGGTCAGCGCTTCAACCAACTGGCCTTCGGCTTCATCCAGATCGCCGGTATCAAAGCGCTGTTGCGCCATCTGCAAGAACATGCCCGAGCGGACAGCACGCCAGCGATCATCCGCCGCGTTCACATGCTTTTCATGCGTTCGGCCCGGCCCGCACGCAGGCAAAGCAATAACAGCCAACAACAACACGACGGCTGTAATCAAACGAAACATATAACTTGCTCTGGTGAATTTCATGGCTTGTCCAATCCGTGGAACCAACGTCCCTGTTTTGCCAAATCAATGTGGCTTCTAACGAACAAATCCGACCCGTATCGCATGACACATCATCGGACTGTTCTCTTTATGCTCAGCCGAGATCGCGTGAATAGATCACTCCGACTCCGACTCGTATTCAGTATTCACTTCAGCGGTTTGATACATTTCTTCCTGTGAATACGCAGCATTCGTATCAACAGGTTCATTATCTGCTTCTAACAAAGCACCGCTTTCCAACCGACCGGACAACGTTCCGTCAGCGGCCTGATTTGATGTATTCACATCAGATTCCCAGTTCGCGGATGTCGGTGCGGGAATAAACGCTTCTTCGAGGTAGCCAATATCAACCGGCACCGTCGATTGATTCGATGAGACCGCTTCTGTTGGTTCTGGGATCGCGTTTTCTTCTTCCAGTTCTTTGACGGCTTCGTCTTCTGTCATGGTTTCAATATTGGATTCTGCGTCTTGGTTATCCAATTTGGTATCGACCATGTCGTCCAGATGACGCTCCATCACGCTTTCGTCAATCCAATAGAATTGCGATTTTCCGGTGATGTCCTTTTTCATGCGAATGGCTTCTAAGGCCGTTGGATCTAATGCCAACGCCATGTTGATCGACCACAAGGCCATGTCTTCTTTGCCCTTGTCCAATTCGATCTGAGCTTGACGCAAGTGTGCGCTGGTCAGTTTGGTGCGTGACCATGGCAACAGACCTTCGCGTGCACCCAATCGCATGACATCAGCCGTGCGTGACATATCTTCGCCCTGGGCATACAGCGTTTCGTCTTTGACGATCGATGGACGGATCAGGAAAATGACTTCGCTGCGATCCACATCATCCGCCTGGCGTTTGAATGCGGAACCCAATAGTGGGATGTCACCCAGGAATGGAACCTGCGCCCGATCAACCTTCGTCGATTCGCGGAACAATCCACCAAGAACAACGGTTTGCCCACTCTTGACAATCACATTGGTCGTCAACTCCTGGTTCGTCGTGTTAGGAATAACCACACCCGAACTGGTCACCGACGTCTGCCCATCAGTAATCGAAGGTTTGAGTTCCAAACGAATGAAACCATCTTGACTCACAAACGGACGCAGCGTTAATTGCGTACCAATATCGATGAACTCGACAGTTTGCGTGGCCGCACTTTCGGTTTGAGTCGTCGACAGGTAACCGAGCTTACCACCGACAAGCAGGTTAGCTCGCTGACGATTGAGCACCAACAATTTTGGCTTAGCGACCACCGTGGTGTCGGTCACTTCATCCAACGCCCGCACAAATGCTGACACGTTGTTTGATACGACGCCAATCTTGAAACCGCCAGGTGTATTCGTGTTACCGACACCCGTATTTATGCCCCCACCATTTCCTAATGCCCGTTGCAGCGGCACAGTCAAAGTGGAACCGGATGAGCTATCCTGAACTTCACCGCCCAGAATCGCATCAACCACATTCAGTGGGCTCAGGAAATTTCCAAAATTGTAATTCAGCAGAATTGAAATATCCGTGCCGAACTCATTGATCTCCGAGAGCTTGGCATCCAAAATCGTGGCTTCAACCAGAACCTGGTCGGGACGAATATCGACATCTTTCAAAATCGCAACGATCTGTTCCATCTCTTCGGGATAGTCACGGATCACAAGGGTTTCCGCGTGGGCATACTCATTAGCCCCACCATCACCCATCGATGGTTCAAAGCCCGAACCCGATCGGGCACTGGCTACAATCTGACCACCACCAGAAATCAAGGGCGCCACAAATGCCGCTGCATCTTCTGCGGTGATGTAGTTCAAACGATAGACACGCGTTACGGTCTCGCGCTCTGCTTCTTCCATGGCATCAAGTTCAGCCGCGGTGTACACGTAGATGAACTGACCCTTTTCGCGATAACCAAAACCGTTTGGTGTCAGTATCGCATCGAGCGCATCGTAAAAGTCCACGCCATACAGGTCCGCCGTCACCGTGCCTGCCACGTTGCGACTTGCCACAATATTGCGTTGGCTCTGAATTGATAGAAGCTGAAGCACCGTGCTCAACTCCTGGTCTTTGATATGCAAATCGATGGTGCCTAACGAACTGACTTCGATCGTTTGGCCAACCGGTAAATCACCGGAAGACTCTTCACCATCGGAGAACAACTCGACAGAGCCTGCCTCATTTGTCTCATCGACAAAAGCGACATCAGCTACCGCGTTTAGCGGATCGCTACAAACCCACCCTGTGAAACAAAAAAAAACGACCACCAACGTGTCGATAGGACGATGACGCATAACCAAAACTCCTTTGGGCCTTCTTACGACCCTAGGCCTCCCCTGAGGGGGTTCCAACGCCGCCCCTGTGTGCGGCACTCTCGATTCAAATCACATCCATTGCCGGATTACATCGACAACAGAATTTTTACGCTTTCGATCATCAGAATTACGCGACGATGTCTAACTTCCATCAACGTAAAACCTTCAATGCTTTGACCAACCGCTAGCGTCCGACCATTGATCACAGCCCGCGGTTGATCGCCGAGAATCGTTGACTGCAGTACCAACTGCAATGCCGCATCTCGTATGGCTAAATTCTCATCGGTCACTTCGACCTTTGACTTTCCTTGATTCCATCCATCATCTGATGGCCGGGCAGTAGGGGTGTAGTTTGTTAGGTCTAATGCAAACAAATCACGCGAAACTTCTTCCGGAAAGTCCACATAAACCACTCGACCCGCATCACCGCTCCAAAGAGCACCACCGGTTAGGTCCGAGTCGATCACTGCTGAAACCTGATCCGGATCAGCCACCGCCGTGCGTGGGGCTTGCTTGAGCATCAAACGTCCCCACAACAACATCCCCACCGCGATCAGGGCAATCATAAAACCGAGTTTCTTTTTATCGGCCGTCAATTCCTTGATGATTTCGTCAATCTTCTCTTTCATCCGCGTGTTTCCTCCCCGCCGCCAGTCGTGCTCGGGGCGCTAAACGTTGATAGATCCATCTGTACGCTCAGCATTGATTCATGCTTGCCGCGATCGTCTCTGTCCGTACCTTCCGTAATCCGTAAGCGCGTGACTCGATTCAATCGCCGCATCGATTCGATCTCACGTATCGCCGAGTACACTGCCATCGGCTTGCCGCGAAATCGCACTACCACGGGAATCACTTCATACTCCACGCCTGACTGAACTGGCGCGGTCTGAATCGATTGGTCTAACACCTGGTGCTTTTCCAATCGCAATGACAGTTCTCGCAACAGCGAAGCCAATTCGCGTGATTCTGGTACATAGCGCCGAACACTGCTGACTTCCGTTTCCAGCCGTAGCACCTCTTCGACCAAAGGCTCACGTTGCGCGACCACTTTCTTGACATCAACCAGTTCGGATTTGGCAGCCTTGGCGCGATCGTGCAACCCGGCTTCTTTCATCCGTTTCGGCAACCACATTCCAAACACAGCCACAGATATCAACCCCGCCACTATGGCTAACGTCAAACCTTGATCACGATTAATAAACATGGGCCACCTCCTCCAACGAAGCACGTGGTGCTTCTCGGGCAGGCCGATAGTCTCGATCCAGACGCACTTTCACTTCCAAACGAAATTCATGCGCCAAAATTCGACCCGTATCACGCACGCGGCTGTAATCCATCTTCACATCGCTGAACAACGGGTGCTGCGACATGACATCGACAAAATCCGCTAACTCCGCATCGCTGGGCGAAAGCCCTTCCATTTGTACATGGATCACCGGAATCGCCTTGGGTTCTGGTTTGTTGTTCTTACCTTGCTTGGCAACTTTCGCTTGCTCGGCAGCCGTGATCGGACGTGGCGAATCGCACACCATCATGATTTCCCGCAACGCCATTGGTGCAGGCATTAAACCCGAGATCGTCGACAACACCTGCGATTGCATCACGGGTGTTACCAACTCGCGCTCCAATGACAATTGCTGCATGTACCGCTGACGCTGACGATTCAGATTTTCAACTTCTGTCACCAACACGCGCGACATAGCCACTTCCGCTTCGAGTTGTTCAACTTCTCGTCGCAGCGAATAAACACCCTGCCCGCCCCACAATCCGTAGCCAATCACACAGATACCAACCATGGCGATCACAAAACCATGTCGCCACGCCTGACGACGGCGCTGTTGCGCCTTATAAAAACTCGCTGGTAGAAAATTTATTTCTAACATGCTCACGCCGCACCTCGCTTTGAGGGACGCATGTCGGTACGCATCGCCAAACCCATGGCTACCGCCCACGATGAAATACGCAAGCCCGCACTGTTATTCACGGGTTCGATTTTACGATTTTCAATATCGTCGACTGATGGTTTGTTCCATTCAGCAGTATCTAGAACTGTCAGTGATATCGGGTCAACCTTCGGAAGCACGACCCCGGGCTCGATCGTCATGTCAGCTTCGCCGGCCATCAATTTCATCAGGTCCCCGGTTACCGCATGTGTGCCCACTAAAAAAGCTCGGCCAGGTTTCGCACCGCGGAACGTCACACTGTGATACCGCAAACACAAACCTATCTCACGAGCCAGTTCCCCCAACACGCCACGCTGCGCATCATCCACCGCTTGTTGTGTGGTTTCGCTTTTTGTTTGGCCTGTTCGTAATGCCCATGCTTCTTCCTGGGACAGACCTAACTGTTTAGCAATCGCTTTATCCAACTTGGCCCCGCCGACATCGATCACTCGGAAGAATGTCACGCGTCCGCCACTAACAATCAACACGCTGGACGCGGCGTACCCCATATCGATCACCATGCAGGTTTCCGCACTGGCAGACGTGTCGCCTCGATCCAATACGCATCGGGCCAGTGCCGTCGGCACCGCGTCAATCGCCGTCGGCTCTAAACCACATCGCTCGAGCAAATCAACATGCGCTTCAATATTTGCGGTTGGTGCGGCCAACACGATGATCTCTTCACGAATGTCTTCGCCTTGTCGGACTTGCCCGGCGGCCACAAACTGCAAATCGTGCGACACATTTCCCAACTGCAATCTATCACGCGCTTCCCATTCCACCGCAGAGCGCAACTCGCTCATCGGCATTTGCGGCATCCGCATATTTTTATATTGCACGCTATTGGAAGGCATGCAGCTCACCACTCGGCGTCCGGAAAAACCGCCACGGTCTAGCAGTGGTTTTATGATTGTGGCTATCACTTCATTTCGAACGATCGGATCGGCAGGTAAATCGACAGGCAAATCCGCGCCAGCGGCAGCAAGCACCTGGGCCGTTTGACCGGGCTTATTCAGCATACGATCCAACTGCACCAGACGCACCGCTCGCGTTCCCAAATGCAGGCCGATCGGGCCTCTATTTCTATTTACCCATTGCTGTAACAACGCAACCTCCTCGACACCATCACCCACCGGCGGCCACAGGCTCCAGCGATACACGCCCGGTCAACGCCGCAACCGTGATTCGGTAGGTGGTCTGGCCACTGACCAGATCAACGCTTCCGCCGTTAGACGGCGATCCCAACGCATCAAATTCAATCACATTCCCTGAAAAAGTCACATTATCAATCCCGACGCCGTTAAATTTTCCGGGCTTACCCAGTTCACGGTCATAGTTGTTCGATCCGCCGTTTTCCCAACTCACCGTCAGGGTCTCATCATTCGAATCCGTAATTTTGTAACGCTCATTGTCAGCATCAAACACAACTTTGATCGGCGACTGCTGGGCCACCGCTTCGTTTTGTGCCAACAACAAATCAGCGATCATCATGCGTGCGGCACCCTGGATCGTCAGTTGTCCACTCTGCATCATCTGTGGCACAACCACTGCGGCAGCGATGCCTGTGATCGTCACAACAATCAGCACTTCCACCAGTGTGAAAGCGTGACGCACGCGCGATTGCCTGCATACAAATTGTCGTTTCGATTGATCAAACATAACTATTAACGAATACGTACACCGTTTGTTTTTACTCTTGAAAATCAGGGACGATCAGTAGGCATGTTGTCCACTTTGACACGTGCCTGGCCAGAGCGAAACATCGACGCCAGATCCTGGGTCGTTTTGCTCATTTTGCGCATCTCTTCAATCAACTGTTTACGTTGGACCGCAGCGTTCGGTGGTGATGGTGGCTGCTTGGCCGCATACGCATCACTGGCCATATCTACACTCAAACCAAACTGGTCCGGCGCAGGTGACGCGGTCCACATCGTCGCAAGATTCAGTGTTAACAAAATGGCAATGACGGTTAACACCGAATTTAAATATCGTAGGGATGGTTTCAAAATTGTTCTCCTTTTTTTGCTTCGCTTCAGCATGTCGCTGTTGACGCGCAGCGTCCTCTTGTCAGTACCCGGCACCGCTATCAATGACTATCGGCCTATTGCGACCTTAACTGAGGTACACACACATTTTGATAGTGGATTTCATTTTGACTCGATCTGGATCGATCGGATTATGAGGCGCGGGAATTTCAACAACTTGTTTGTCTACTATGACGAGAAAAGCCCCGACGTCTTTCTGGACGTCGGGGCTTTGAATTTCGTCACACACCAGGTGTGTTGGGTGGCTTAGTAAACCGCCACATCGTTGGTCGTGTCGAGGTCGAGGGCAGCAGCTTTTGCCGCTGGCATAACAACCTTGATTTCACCGGTGCTGGCCGTGTAAACCCAGCCCACACCCGAAGCCGCTGTGGTAGCAACGGTGCTGCTGTCTTCAAACGGATTCGTAGGGGCACGTTGCAGATAGGTACCGTAATCGTTGGTGCCGTCACCTTCTGAGCCGTCCACTTCAGTGGTATCGGTCAGAGCTGACCATTCGCCTTCGCCGCCACCGTGATCCAGGTCAGCAGCAGGATAGCTACCGTTGTGCTGAATCTGATACAGCTCAAGCTGGCTGCGAATCGTCTGCAACTGGGTGATCACGCTTGATGCCTTGGCATCTTCGCTAGCGTTGGTGAACTGCGGGATAACGATCGCAGCAAGAATGCCTAGGATGACCACCACGATGAGAATTTCAACGAGGGTAAAACCCGACTGACGACGGTTTTGATTGCTGTTCAACATGCGTTTCTCTCCAAATATTTCGGTAACGAGTTTGAGTTTGAGTTCGATGCAACTTCGTTAACAATGATCCGACCTGGCGACCCACCATGGGCTACCTTTACTATCAATCGTCCATCGTGGCGGAAGAATTAACTTCCAACCAATCATTTTGCGTCAACGTGGCGTTTGTCTTTTCTCCGAACGCTTGGGCCCGTGTTTCGGAGATCGGACAAACGTCATGCCTTCGCTGTGAATTAGCATCGTCAGCCTAGATTGCTGACTTTACTTGCCCAAGCCGATGAATCGGAAAATTCCGAATAACTTTGCTGAACTTCCCGAACAAACTTAGTTCATCGCATTGGCCTTACTTTGCTAATCCACATAAACAAACGATAGAAATGCCCCGCCCGCCAACTTTCAAACAATAAAAAGCAGGCCATCCCATGATTAGCTTGCTTACCTGATCGTTATAATTGACACAATCGCTTCAGGCGGCCCCTGCTATACCCAACCCATTCAAAACCCGCGCGTTAGCCACCACCTTTATGGCGGCACGATGGCCTAGGTTTGAGTTTGACGCACGTTTCGCGCCGCCGTAAAGGCGGCTAACAATAAAACCAAAATCACGCGCGTGTATTTTGCGGGATTGGTATTGCTCGATCGATCACACGTGCGCGCCGATCACGACTTCAAACCATCCACGCCACCCGCCGCGCCACCCATGTCACGACAGCAACGGCGTCAACGGCGGGACCGCCAACGGGTCGTCGGGATCCAGAATAGTCGCGTCACTCAGAAACCGAATTTCTCGAGCTGGTGTCTCCGACGTCGTCAGCGTTCCACTGGCTGTGCCGGTGTATTGGCCCGGCTCCACAAAAAAGTCAATCGAATCATCGTTGTCTTTGCCGGTGATGCGATGTTCTAATTCGCCATTAACCTGCACCACATGCCCGTCCCATTCAAGCGAAACCCAATCGGGATGCGAGCGAAAATGCGCCGCGTCAAAATGACCTGTCATCATCACAAACCCTGACGAGGCACCATAGCCCAGTGCAGATTCCACATCATTGAGAAGCACGTCATACCCCGTGTTGCCGTTGCGACCTGAACTAAAATCGATGAATCCTGGCTGAGCCTGCACGGCAAAATTTTGTCCTAAACTCTGGAATTCAAAACGATCATCGCCGTCACCAGCATGAACGTTATAGTGATCAAAATTTGCCAGTTCAAATTCAAACACATCGCCATTCAACGTAATCGAAGCGTTGGTGTTATCTGCTGTAAACAAAATTTCGTCGTCTTCATCAGTGCCCCATATTTGCAACCGCCCGTCTTGTACCGTGGCCCAGTCCACCGGCACATCGCGAGGCGTGGGCACTTCAATCGGTGGCACCAACGTCGGCACCGCTAACGCGTCATCCAAACCGTATTCGTTGACCACCTGAAATCCAACGCCGTGTCTGCCCAAACCGGTCTGATTGTTCACGTTGTCGTAAATCACATACTCGAAATCATCGACTTCGTAATTCAGATAATAGCTGTCAGGCTCAGCAAAATAATCCAGGATGGCCTGCGGGGCACGACCCGATATGTTGTAGGCACTCATCTGTTCCACATGAATCGTCAGGTCCTCGCCGAATGCCGTCATCCAATCAGGATGCGAACGAAAATAGGTTAACAGTGAATCGCCAATGCCCGTAGCATTGCTATTCGTAAAATAGCCCGACGTATTCCCCGACCCCACGATCGTTTCAAAATCGTAAATTCTCACGTTGTACCACCCGTCTTCCTCATAATAGAACGACCCACCCAGAATTTCCGTCGGCAACGAAAACGCCATGTGATCGCGATGAATACGCGCGCCCATAAACCCGCCATCCATGACAAAATCAAAACGATCGTCACCCGCCCCAGCGTTCACATGGACATCATCAATACCGCTCATATTCAGCGTAAACGATTCGCCATTGCGCGTAATCGTCGCAACACTCGTATCACCCTCAACCGTCACCTGATCATCGCCAGCCGTCCCGGCAATCGTCAGCAGCCGTAGGCCTGCGTCAATCGTCGCCCAACTCGGCAACGGATCAGGCGCCGGTCCGAAACCCAACACCGTATAAACCGTCTGACTCACCGGCGTATAGGTCTGCCCACCCACATCGCCATCATCCGCATTCTGATCGATTACATCCAACGTGTCGGCAATGTCACCCGACGCAAAACCATACGTGTCCGAAATCGTTACCGCTTCTAACCCACGGAAATATCGGTAGCGCGACGGCTGAACGTCATACGACAACGATGTGATATCAACCACCTGATTAAACAAACGAATATGATCCTCAAATGACGAATCGTTCACCCGCCCCGTATCAAACCCACCATTCACCGCATACACACTGTGCTGCGTGAAATCATAGAAATACCGTTCAACGCCATCACCCGTGATTTTCACATCATTGTGATTCGAAACCAGTTCGTCATCATCCGACGAATCATAAATTTCCAACGTGTTGTGTGGACCACCCACTGCCGCACTAGCGCTAATCGAATCGAACCCTGAAAAATAAAATGACATCCCAGCGTTATCGAATTGCGTCCATTGCGCCGTACTCACCGCGCGCAGATTGTAGGCCGGATCGGTAGCCACCCCCACACGCGAGGAAGTCCGTAAACGCACACGCATATCGTCATCCCCGCCATTAGTCGCATACGCATTGATTCGTTTGAATCCCGTGGCCTCCCGCCTCAGTCCGTTTTCGGATTCCATCATCAGCTGGTTATATGAATCGCCACGGTTGACCGCAACGTTATGCCGTTCAAAAATGACCGTCTCATCACCTGCCGTATCATAAACCTCAACCAAATCCTGTTCGTTCAGACCGTCACCATGAATACCAATATTGCTAAAACCAGACGCGTAACGATACACACCCTCCTCGCTGCGCATATCTGTAAATGTTTCAAACGAACGGATGTGCTCCTGATTTTCGCTGGCCTCAAACACGGCAGCATTATCTGCCGGATTAAAAATGCCATACACATGACCCTGTTCAAACTGCGACGCCATTCGGTATGGCGATGGTAACGGATACGCCGGCCGATCAAACGGCTGAACCATCACTGAATCATTCGACAATGTCGCTTCGGTTGCACCAAAATAATCGTATAGTTCCGCCAGATCATCGCCGCCGTTTTCTGCAATCGTTTCAACAAACGAAAAACCCTGCCCATAAATATGATTACCCGTATCGCCAGCCGTCAATGACGACCCCGGCTCGAACGACACAAATCGATCGTCGCCCGCACCGTCATACATCATGATGCGATCCAACCCATACCCATAAAAACGCTGCACTTCAGCACCCGTCAACTCAACCAACCGCTCGTCATCCGCATCCGGTGGCGGCGGCGATATCCCCAAACGTGAACCCTCGGTAACCACCGCCGTACCATCCAAACGCGCGACCACCGTTTCCCGCCGCGCATTGTCACCCACCACCTGCACTTCGTCACGACCATCGCCCGCATTGATGATCGCTTTGTCAATATCACCGCTGGCAAATTCAGCAACCTCGCCATTCAACGATATCGTATTCGTCCCGCTCGTTGAATCCATCACGTAACGAATCACGTCTGCGGAATCCGTGCCCGTCACCGTCAGCACGCCATCGTTCAACGTCGCCCAACTCACCGACAGCAACGTCCGCGATTCCAGCGCTTCGAAATGTGTAGGCCGACCCTTTCGTGGATGCGCTCTCGACATCCAAGGCAACCGCGATTGCCGAGAAGCTCGCCGTGACAGAGCCTGCATTTTGCGACGTAATCTACGTATGTTCAGCATCCGAAATATTCCTTGTTAATCCCAGTTAACCCCACTCCACCCATAAAACCCTGTGCTCAATCAAATCCAATCAACTGATACACCGGCTGGCTCGCCGGCTGATAAGTCAACCCGCCCACGTCGCCGCTATCGGCGTCCTGGCCAAAGATGTCAATCACATCCAGATCGTCATCCGCATCATCATCAAACACATTCACCACATTCAATATTTCAAAACCACGAAAATAGCGATAGGGCGAAATTAAAAACGGATCCGTCGATAGTGATGAAACATCAACCACCTGATTGAACAAACGCACACGATCCTCAAAAACCGTATCGTTGACAGTGGCTGTGTCAGACCCGCCGTTAATCGCAAACACATTCGTGTGTTCAAATTCCTCAAATGTTCGCGTCGTACCATTACCCGTGATAACCGTACGATCTAAATCCGAGGTCAACACGTCGTCGTCCGTCGTATCGTAAATATCAACGCGATCTGTGCTGTATGCGTAGCGGGAAGTAACCGTCACCGATTCAAACCCCGCCACATATTGGATCACATTGTTAGTGCCATGATTCATCTGCGTCCATGTGCCAAAACTCATCACGACATCATTGGATGTTGAGTTTTCAATATTCACGCTGTCATAGCCACCATTGACCGCGAACGCGTTGTAGCGATCAAACCGAAGAAAACTCCGGGTGCTTGTGGCACTATTGACAAAATATTTGTTCGGGCCTTCGGCAGAAAACGTGTCGTCGCCTGGCGAATCGTAAATATCCACCGTGGTGTATGTATCGAAGTTACTTTGGTTCTGAACACTGACTGTGCTATAACCCGAGCCATACCCTGCAAAACCTTGGCCGGTGTATGATGTTGAATCCACAAAACTCACCGCATGGGCATTGGTGGCGAAATCGCCAAAAAACAAACTATCATCTCCCCCAAATACCGAATACGTATTCATACGCACAAACCCTGTGGCTCGGCGTGGAGTGGCCAGACCCTCACCAATGGTCATGGTATTAAGCCCCTCTGCTGTACGAAACAATTGCGCGATATCGTCTCCCGGCGTATCATAAAACTCAACCAAATCCTCCGGATTGGCATTGTTGTTGACGATGTTCACCTGCTCAAATCCTGATGCGTAGCGATAGCTGCCATCAGCCGCATGCACATCTGTAAAATTTTCAAACGATCGATACTGCTCAACATGCCAACTGGCTGAAAACTCAACGCTACTGCCCGCCACCTGATTCACCGCATAGATATAGTTCCGATCAAACCCGGTCGCCTCACGATAACCATTCGCAACGTTGACCAAAGCAACCTGCGCGTATTGATCACCAAGCCTGGCTGCGGTCACGCCGTGGTAGTCATACAGCTCCGCGATATCCGCACCGCCATGACTCGCT
>JAUHYI010000163.1 GCA_030426385.1 Phycisphaerae bacterium | reverse complement strand
CTTCACCCCCCGCACTTCCCACCACGTTCTCCGCCACCGGCCCACCCGCAACGCCGTCGTCCGAAAATGTCACCAGACGATTCATCCCAGAACCCAGCAACACCCAGAAAACCAACGGCGTCAACACCGCCGCCACCACCCGCCGCGGCTGACGAAAAAAATGCACCATTTCCCGACGCCACAGCGATATCATCGCCCGCCATCCGGACGGAAAAACCTCCACTTGCGTCGTCGGCCAATTCACCTGCGTCATGCCCGCCATCCTAGATTGCCGCATCGATCATCGCCACTCGCACCTACATTTTCCCCACTTCCCTCACCACTTGCGACGTAACGCCCCCCCCCACTTCTCCCCCCACCTCTCCCCTACCTCTCGCCCCACCTCACCCCCACCTCTCGCCTCACATCACCTCCCCCGCCTACCCGGCGCGCAGCATCCGCGTTGGTCTGCTAGAATTCCACGATTCACGGATGATTCTATTTCAGCGAGGACTGCAACATGCCACTAGTTCCCATGGTCGTCGAATCAACAGGTCGCGGTGAACGCGCCTACGACATCTATTCGCGACTGCTCAAGGATCGCATCATTTTCCTGGGCGGACCGGTTACCGACGAGTCAGCCAATCTCATCGTCGCCCAGCTTCTGTTCCTGTCCAACGAAAACCACAAGGCTGACATCCATTTTTACATCAATTCACCCGGCGGGTCGGTCTCCGCTGGTCTGGGGATTTATGACACCATGCAGTTCATCCGCCCAGCGGTACGAACCTATTGCATCGGCGTCGCCGCCTCCATGGGATCGCTCCTCTTGCTCGCCGGGGCCAACGGTAAACGCTCCGTCCTTCCCAACGGTCGCGTTCTGCTGCACCAGCCTCTACTCGGCGGACAAATGCAAGGCGTCGCCACCGATCTTTCCATCCAGGCCAAGGAAATGATCAAAACTCGCAAACGCTTGTATGAAATCATGGTCGAGCACACCGGCAAAGACTACGAAACCATCGCCGCTGATTGCGAACGCGATTATTGGCTCGACGCCGAAGAAGCCGTCGCCTACGGCCTGGCCGACAAGGTCCTCAAAAATATCCCGAGCGATAACAGTTCGGATAACGACAGCGACTGACGCATCATGCACCGCGTTATTCTTTTTACCACCACCATCGTGATAGCCACCACGCTATCGCTGGCGGTCGGTTGCGCCGGTCCTCGCAATTTCGAAAACGACAACGACAAACTTCGTCGCACCAATCTCGAATTGCAGGACCAGGTCAACCAGATGCAGGCAGCGCTCAAACAGCGCGTCGCTCAGATCGATGCACTCGAACAGCAATTGCAACAACAGACCGGCATCGATCCCACCATTGCTCCGCGCCTGACACGCATCACCTTCGGACGTTACAGCGGAACCATCGACACCAACAACGATGGCCGCGACGACACCTTGCGCATCTACGTCAAAACCCTCGATCAGGATGACCATTTTTATCCCGCCCGCGCCACCGCCGTGTTGCAGGCCATGGTCATTCCCACCCCCAACAACATCATCGACAGCAACAACAACGCCGCCGACAACAACGCCGACAATGCCCCACGCGAATTGTTCACGCACATCTACAGCGCCGAACAATTCGCCGCCGCCTACCGCTCCGGCATGACTGGCACCCATTTCACATTCGAAACCCCACTCCCCGATTCAGCCAATCTCCCCGACGCCATCACCATTCAGCTTTCAGTCACCGATCGCAGCACCAATATCACCCTCACCGAACAGATGCACCTCCGCATCAAACAATAAACCTCTTCCGCCCCACCACCACCCCGCCCACCGGACTGGCCACTTCAGTGGCCAGTTCCCCCCCCTTCTCACCTTCTCATCTCACACCCGTCGCAACATCGCCGCCACCCCCATCCCGCCTCCGACGCACAGCGACGCCAGCCCGTTACGAATTTTTCCATGCCCAATCTGCTGCGCCAGATGCGTGATCAAGCGCGCTCCACTCGCGCCCACCGGATGCCCCATCGCAATCGCACCGCCATACGGATTCACCCGCGCGTCATCCACGGACATCCCTAATTGCTTCAGACAAGCCAGCGTCTGCGCCGCAAACGCCTCGTTCAATTCCACCTGATCAAAATCGCTCAGCTTTTCCCCGGCCTTTTCGCACAATGCCCGTGTCGCCCACACCGGTCCCAGTCCCATTCGCGCCGGATCACAACCCACTTCCGTCGCACCACAAAATTCCGCCAACGGCTCCCATCCATATCGCTCCGCCGCACGCTGCGAACACACCACCAACATCGCCGCTCCGTCATTGATCCCTGACGCATTACCCGCCGTCACCGAACCCGTCGGATCAAACGCTGGCTTCAAACTCGCCAATCCCGCGGCCGTCGTCTCGCCCCGCACATGTTCATCGTGATCCAGTCCTCCGACCGCAACCATTTCCCGCGCGAACACGCCTTCCCCCTGCGCCGCCGCGCAACGCTGCTGACTACGCGCCGCATAATCATCCTGCGCTTCGCGCGTGATCTCATTTTCCTGCGCGAGCCGTTCGGCAGTCATCGCCATATGCTCCTCGCCAAACGAATCGACCAGCGCATCACTCAACATGCTGTCCACCAATTGCCCATGCCCCAATTTGTAACCGCCCCGCGCACGTGGCAACAGATACGCCGCATTCGACATCGACTCTGTCCCGCCACATAAAACCACATCACGAACACCGGCCACGATCGCACGATGCGCCAGCGCCACTGCTAATAATCCCGAACCGCACATCAGGTTCACCGTATACGCAGGCACATGGATCGGCAGCTTCATACCCACCCCAATCTGTCGCGCAATGTTATTGCCATGCCCGGCTGATAACACATGGCCCACCACCACCTCCTCCACATGTTCACGATCGAGGCCCGCCTCATCCATCGCCGCATTCCCCGCAGCCATCGCCAAATCCACTGGCGACAGTTTCGCCAACGAGCCTAAAAATCGCCCCTGCGGCGTGCGTTTGGCCCCAACAATATAGGTCCGTGTCAAAACATCGCTCCTCAATAATTCGCACCATCAATAATCATGAACATCCCCCCCCACACACACACCACACCACACCACACCACACACTTCCCCCATCGCCCCCCAACACCTTTCAACAACCACCCGCCCAAGCCGATTCAAAAACATGAGCCGGCATCAATGCCACATCATCCACGATAGGCTCAAACGACATCTGCCCCAACACATCGCGTTCCAGATCAACCCCCGGTGCAATTTCAATTAATGCCAATCCCGCATCAACCAAACGAAACACCGCTCGTTCAGTCACAAACAACACATCCTGTCCCACCTGCCGCGAACGTGCCGCGCTGAACGATCGATGCTCGATCTCGTTCACAAACTTTCTTGCCTTACCCTCACGCACGATTCGCAACTGCCCATCTTCGATCGCAATTTCCAATCCGCCTGCGGTAAATGTCCCGCAAAACACCAGCTTTCTCGCGGTTTGCGTGATGTTGGCAAACCCGCCGATACCTGCCAACCGCGTTCCGAATCGCGACACATTCACATTCCCCTCATGATCAATCTGCGCCGCCCCCAGCGCCGCAAAATCCAAACCTCGCCCATCATAAAAATCAAACTGCGCGGGCTGATCGATAATCGCATCCGGATATCGCGATGCGCCAAAACTCAAACCGCCCGCAGGCATCCCGCCGATCGGCCCACTCTCTACCGTCAACGTAAATCGCTCAAGCCAACCTCGTTCATCCGCGATTCGCGCGATCCCCTCGGGCATCCCGATTCCTAGATTTGCAATCGCATCCGTCGGCACCTCATCACACGCACGCGCCGCAATCACCCGACGTTCATCCATCGGCAATGCGCCCGCTTTCGGCTTAGCTGACACGACCGACACGCCATCAGACATTCCCGCTTCAACACCGCTAACCGCAGCACTGGTATACGCCGCGTTATAAACTTCGCCAAACGTCTGCTCGTGTTCATGCGCTTCACCCACCACCACATAATCAACCAACACACCCGGCACACGCACCCGATGCGGTGCCACCGGCTTGTCCAACAACCGCGCCACCTGCGCAATCACCACCCCGCCACTGTTATGCACCGCCTGCGCGATCGGCAACACTTCGCCCACGATCACTTCATCATCCATGATCAGATTCCCCAACGGATCCGCCGCCGTCGCACGAATCAAACCCACATCAATCGCAAACGACTTGTACCACAGCCAATCCTGCCCCCCCAACTGCACCCGCTCAACCGCACCCGCCCCCCCACGTCCCCCCCCGCGTTCTTCCCCACATTC
>JAUHYI010000079.1 GCA_030426385.1 Phycisphaerae bacterium | reverse complement strand
ACAGGAAACTGAATTCCACCGCGGCAGCCAATGACAAACCCACCGCAATTCCGCCGACGATGGTGACCAGACTGCGACTCACGCCGGGCCACATGGCAATGCACTGAATCAATCCGATGAGTAGCGCCATGCGTGCAGTCATCATATCCAACGACATCGCTTGATTGGTGGGGGCCGTGCCGTCACCAGCGTCCTTGCTCTGGCGTGCCGCTCGCCAACGAGCGACGACCAGAATAGCCACGCCGCCCACGAACCACGCGGTGATCACGGGCCACATCCCGAACAGGTAAGACTTGATCAAATCATTGAGTGCCAGGCCGATGATCGCGGCAGGCATAAATCCCAGCATGACATTGATGGCCATGCGTCGCCCCGCATCGTCTCGTCCCAGCAGACCATTGCCCATCTGTTTGACACGTGCGAAATACAAGCCCAGCACGGCCAGAATCGCTCCCGCCTGAATGCAGATCGCATAGGCATCGGCCGCTTCCTTGGCGTCGGCTGATTCCACACCGATCCCCAGCAGGGCCTGAACCACCAATAGATGCCCGGTCGAGCTGACCGGCAGATACTCGGTCAACCCCTCAACGATGCCCAAAATTGCTGCTTGCCACCATGTCAATGTCGATATTCCTCTGTTAGCCCCACGATCGCGATTCTGCGGTACTGCGGTTCACCCATCGGCCCTGCGATATCAGGCTCGCTATCAAGCTCAATATCAACCCGGGCCCTAGTTGTATCGGCTAGCGCATCATGCCTACTGGACGAAACTTGCGAAAATACTCAATTGGCAATAACCTTTCATCCGGATGATAGGATATATCGGGTCTGCCCCGCTATAATCATCAGCATCCGCCGATTGGCTCAAACGATATTTACCCCAAGCGAGACCTAAACCGTGTCCAACACACTCCTGTCACAAATGGAAAAACGCGTGCTCTTCATGGACGGAGCCATGGGCACCAGCATCCACAACTACGACCTCGACATCGATCGCGATTATCTGGGCTGCGAAAACTGCACCGATGTTCTGGTCAAATCACGCCCTGATGTGATTCAGGAAATTCATGAATCGTTCCTGGCCGTCGGGTGCGACGCGGTGGAAACCGATACGTTCGGCTCCAACAAATTAGTGTTGGCTGAATTCGGTTTGACCGACCAGACGTTCGAACTCAACAAGCTGGCATGCGAAGTGGCTCGGGCTGCGTGCGATAAATTTTCCACACCGGATCGCCCACGATTTGTCATCGGTTCCATCGGGCCGGGCACGAAGCTGGTCACCCTGGGCAACACTGATTGGGACACGATGGCCGACAGCTATCGCGAACAAGTGCGTGGCCTGATCGCTGGCGGATGTGATGCGATCCTGATCGAAACGGCGCAGGATATTTTGCAAGTCAAGTGCACGATCAACGCGACGATCGAAGCACTCGCAGAAGTCGGACGCAAACCGGCCCTCACCCCCGAAGACGAATTGGCCGGTGGCATGCCCATCATGGTGCAGGTCACCATCGAACAGTTCGGCACCACACTGGTCGGCACCGACATTGCAGGCGTCGTCGCGGCGCTGATGGATTTTCCCATCGTCAGCCTCGGCATGAACTGCGCGACCGGCCCAGTTGAGATGGCCGAATACGTGCGCTACCTGGGACAGAACTGGCCACGCAAAATCAACCTGCTGCCCAACGCCGGGTTGCCCACACTCGTTGAGGGACGTACGGAATATCCGTTGACGCCCCAACCGTTTGCCGACAAGGTGTCGGAATTTGTGCGCGACTACGGCCTGAATTTTATTGGCGGTTGTTGCGGCACGACGCCGGGCCATCTCGAAGCGCTGATCAACACCGTGGGCTTGAACACCCCACCGACAAAAGTTGAAAAAGCACCATTTAAACCGGCTATTTCTTCATTGATGGGCGCGGTGGAATATCGCCAGGACAATTCGATTCTAAACGTCGGTGAACGCACCAACGCCTCGGGGTCACGTTTGTTCAAACGATTGTTGGAAGCCGAGAACTGGGATGAAATCATGTCGTTAGCCCGCGACATGGTCAAAGAAGGCTCGCACGTGATCGATGTGAATGTCGATTATGCGGGCCGAGACAATGCCGCGGACATGTCGAAAATTGTCGGGCTGTTGGTCAATCAGGTCAACGCCCCGCTGATGCTCGACTCGACGCAACCGGCGACGATTGAGGCAGGCCTCAAGCACGCGGGTGGCAAATGCATTATCAACTCGGCGAACCTCGAAGACGGCGAAGAAAAATTCGGCCAGATGATGGCACTCGCGAAAAAATACGGCGCGGGTATCGTGTTGGGCACCATCGATGAAGACCCTGAAGAAGCGATGGCACGCACGGCGGATCGTAAACTCGCGATCGCCACACGCATGTACAAACTGGCCACCGAAACCTACGGGTTGGCGGGCCATGACTTGATGTTCGATCCGTTGGTGTTGCCGATTTCCACAGGCATGGACAAGGATCGTCGATCGGCATTGGAAACGATCGAAGGCACGCGACGCATTGCCGAGGCGTTCCCGCAATCGCAAATCACCTGCGGATTGTCGAACGTCAGTTTCGGTTTGGCCCCGGCAGCGCGACAGGTTTTGAACTCCGCCTTTTTGCATGAACTGACCGAGGCGGGATTGACCAGTGCGATTCTGCATGTGTCGAAAATCGTGCCGCAAAACCGCGTCGATGATGCGCAATGGCAAGCAGCGCTCGACCTGATTTACAACCGTTGGCCCGATGAAGCCAATGCCGTGACATTGGAAGACGGCTCAAAAACAACGGACCCCTTGCAGATTTTTATCAACCTGTTTCCCGATGGCACGTCGATCCAGTCGACCAAAGTAGATTTGGCTGATCTGCCGTTGGAAGAGCGAATGCGTAAGCACATCATCGATGGCGAAAAGAAACAGTTGGAAGACACGCTCAACGAGGCGATGCAAAAATATCGGCCGTTGGAAATTATCAATGACCACCTGCTCGACGGCATGAAAGTCGTCGGTGAGCTGTTTGGCTCGGGTCAGATGCAATTGCCATTCGTGTTGCAATCGGCCGAAGTGATGAAGAATGCGGTGGCGTATCTGGAACCGCACATGGATAAGGCCGACGCGGGCGGCAAAGGCAAAATGGTGTTGGCCACCGTTAAGGGTGATGTGCACGACATCGGCAAAAACCTGGTCGATATCATTCTGTCGAACAACGGCTACACGGTTTACAACATCGGTATCAAAGTGCCGATCAACGAGATTGTCGCGGCCTATGAGGAACACAAAGCCGACGCGATCGGGCTGTCAGGCTTGCTGGTCAAAAGCGTGAACGTGATGGAGGAAAACCTCAAAGAGCTAAACGATCGCGGGATCTCAGTGCCCATGATTTTAGGTGGCGCGGCATTATCGAAACATTATTGCGATTGCCACTTGCGCGGGGTGTACAACAATCGCGTGTACCACGGCACAGACGCGTTCGAAGGTTTGCGTTTGATGGATGCCCTGATGGCAGGCAAGTCGGAAGAACTGGAAGCGGAAATCGAAGAACGATTGGCCAAGCGTGCTGCCGCGACGGAAAAAGTTGAAGCCCTGCGTGCGAAGGAAGCGGCGGAGGCTGGTGAATCGAATGACGATGGCGAAGGTGGCGGAACAGCCGTCCTGACACGCAGCGAAGTGGCGACCGATGTTGCGATACCAAGCGTGCCGTTTTATGGCTCGCGTGTGGTCGAGGACATTGGTTTGGATCAGATTTTTCCGTATGTGAACAAGGTGGCGTTGTTCCGCGGTCAATGGCAATTCAAAAAAGGCAAGCGAAGCAAAGAGGAATACGACAAGCAGATCGAGTATGAAGTCGAGCCGTTGTTTAAGAAATATCAGCAGGAAATGAAAGCCAACGGAACCCTGACGCCGAAGGTGGTATATGGGTATTACCCATGCCAGAGCGATGGCGACGACCTGATTATTTACGATGCCGACGATCACGATAAGCCGATCGAACGATTCAGTTGGCCACGGCAACCGAGTCGCAAGCGATTGTGCGTGGCTGATTTTTTCCGGTCCGTCGAGTCAGGCGAAAAAGATGTGATCGGCCTGACATGCGTGACCATGGGCCAGAAGGTTTCCGTGTTGGCCAAGCAATTATTCGAAGCGAATAACTACGCGGAGTATCTGTACGTGCATGGCATGGGTGTGGAATGTGCCGAAGCCTTGGCCGAGTTGTGGCACAAACGCATGCGCATGGAAATGAACATCGGCAACGATGATTCCTCGCAAATTCGTGAACTGTTCACACAGCACTATCGCGGAAGTCGCTACAGTTTTGGATACCCTGCTGTGCCGGAGATGAGCGATCAGGATATTCTGTTCCGTCTGCTCGAGCCGCAGCGAATTGGTTGCGAGTTGACCGAGAACTGGCAGATCGATCCCGAACAATCGACCAGCGCGATTATTGTGCATCACCCTGAGGCTAAATATTTCAACGTGTAGTCAGACGCGTGTCCTGTGGATTGTTCAGGATGTTAGTTCATCGAGAATCGCAGGCATGGCCGCTTCGATCATGTCCAGGACGTGTTCGAAGCCCGCTTCGCCACCGTAGTAGGGATCGGGAACATCGGTGCCGAAGGGTTGGCCTGTGCTTGAGGTTTGCTGGGCAGGCAGGAAATGACTGAGCAATTCGAGGCGAGCCGTGGGCCGAGCTATACCGGGATCTGAAGCCAAACGTTGCAGGTCGTCGAGATTGGCCTGATCCATTGCGATGATCAGGGTGAAACGCGTCAGGTCGTCGGCGTGAACCTGACGGGCACGGCTGGTCAGGTCATAGCCACGCCGTCGGGCCGCAGTACGCATGCGAGCGTCGGCCGGGTTGCCGGTGTGGTACCCGATGGTGCCTGCCGAATCGATATGAATCTTATCGGTGATGCCCCGCTGTTCGGCCATGGCCCGAGCGATTCCCTCCCCAGTCGGTGAGCGACAAATATTGCCCATGCAAACGAACAAGACACTCGGTAGCGGCGTAGTATGGTTCATGATATTCATATTACTGGTAATGGTGCGAGACGAGCGAACGTGAGTCGCATAGAGTCGCATAGAGTCGCATAGAGTCGCATAGAGTCGCAAGTCGGGGCATGAATCGGGCCAACCCAAGTAACAATCGTGCGAAAGAAATTTCAGGGGAATAAGAAGGATTGTCTGTGGGTTGGTACTATAATCTTGAAACCTTGTATTGAAACTATATTTTTGGAGCCAAGCATGTTGACTGTGAATCGTGAATCAAATCGTGGTACGAACCGTTCGCCAAAGGGTATTGTCGCAGGCCTGATGTTCATGATGATGACGATCGTCAGTGTGATGGCCCTGTCCATGACGACCAGTACCGCCCGGGCCGCCGACGGCGAGTCGACCAAGTACGCCTTGGACAAAGCGCATACCGCGATCTATTTCAAAATCGAACACATGGGCATGAGCTACACATTCGGCCGATTCAACGAGTTCGATGGTGAATTCACTCTCGCTGGTGGTGACAGCCAATTCACGATGACCATCAAAGCCGAAAGCATCGATACGGGCAACGCTAAACGCGACGACCACCTGCGCGGGTCAGACTTTTTCAACGTCAAACAGTTTCCGACGATCGAATTTGTAACCAAAAACGTGGTGGTTGAGGGTGATATGTATCATGCCGAAGGCGACCTGACGTTGCACGGCATCACCAAATCGGTGACAATTCCATTTCAGAAGTTGGCCGATGGTAAAGCACGCAGTGGCAAGAAAAAGACTGGTTTTGTCAGTGAATTTACCATCAAGCGTAGTGACTTTGGCATGATGTATGGCCAGGGTGCCATGGGCGACGACGTAACTCTGGCAGTGAGTTTTGAAGGCGAAGCTGAGTGATCGAACCGATCTGGGCTGTGACGGGGATGGTGGTACCAGCGTTGCTCGCTGCGATCGTGTTGGCATTGACCATTCGTCCGTGGCGGAAATCGTGTTCAATTCATTCGATGCACCTGGGGTGGGCTCTGGCAATACTGGTTGGGTTCGGCACAGGTTATTTTGTGACGCTGGGTTGGCCACACGCTCCGATGGTGGCGGTGGATTATCTGGGACTGGTCGCATTGATCGCGGTGGTGGTGCAGCTCGGCGTGAACCTGTCGAATTGCCCGTCGTGGGTGGTACCCATCGCACGCAGCATTCTGGCTATTGCCCTGACGCCGTTGTTGTTGATTTCATATATCGAACATAGTTGGAGCGCGAGCGAAATCGTGCTGTGGCTGTCGGCGTTGTGCCTCGCGTCAGTCGCGATTCAGGGATTGATGACTGCGTTGTCGCATCGAGCCGGACGAGATTTGCCCGTGGTGTTGGGCGTGTGTGCCGGTGCGGTGGGGTTGGCGAACCTGATGTCGGCATGGGAAACAGGCGGGCAATTGGGCCTGACCCTGGCGGCGGCGATATTCGGCGGTGCGGCCATTGCAATGTTGATGTCGTGCAAAATCGCGGCACGCGGTGTGACGATCGTGGTCATGCCGATCTATCTGGGGCTGCTGGTCATTGGTCATTTTTACAATTCCCTGGTGGGCTGGCACGCGATTGTTCTGGCGATCGCCCCGCTGGCGGCGTGGGTCGGGGAAATTCCCAAGCTCAAATCCAAAAGCGCCCCGTGGGTGATCGCGATCGTTCGGCTGGTGTGCGTTGGGATCATCCTGTTGGCGGTGCTGTTCCCGGTGGTGTTCGCGTTTATCGAATCGATGTCGGATGAGTACGCGTATTGACCGGGCGAGTCTGGGGCAATTCCGGCGACGTGAACCTGTGGAAAAATCGTGTTGAGGCCATTAGGCACACAAAGCCAACATTCGCTATAATGTTGGACCTGTGCGATTTTCGCGCCACGGGGCTGTAGCTCAGTTGGGAGAGCGCCGTCTTTGCAAGGCGGATGTCAGGGGTTCGAGCCCCCTCAGCTCCATTAAATCAGTAGGTCTGCGGGTTTTTGTCCTTTGCCTTTGGACCACGGGTTTATTTTTTGTTTCGCTTGTTTCGCTTGTTTCGCCTGTTCGTTTCGCCTGTTCGTTTCGCCTGTTCGTTTCGCCTGTTCGTTTCGTGTTTTGATTGTGTGATCAGGCTGACGCCTGGTCGGCCTGATAGCATTTCTTTCCCCACCTTTTCCGAGGCCACATCATGAAATTCCTGATCGCGCTATTGATTCTGGTACCGTTATGCCTGTACGGTTTATACGCAGGCGGTGCATTTTCCACCCCCGACCCGCAGGTGTTGTACGACGAGATTATGACCAAGGCCACCCCCGGCATGGACTGGCAGGATGTGGCCGACATTCGCGAACCGCGTAAATTTCGCATCGTCGTTCCGGCCAATCCCACCGGCACCAGCGGCCAAAACAAATTCGAACGTCAAAAAATCAGCACCGGTCTGACCAACGACAGTTATCCCAGTGGTTTTGTATTTGACTACCAATTTTCCGACGCCCACGCCTGCCAGGTTTTCTTTTCATCCTCCGGTAAGGTCACAGAGGTGGCCAAAATGGTCACATTCAAAGACCTGCTCAATGGCAATATAGGCCAGCCGTAAAGAACGTACCGTTTCCATTGTGGCTACCTCGCGAGGAATGCCAGACGATTTGATGCAATCAAGAGGACGCTCCGGCCGATCGTATAGATTGGTTTCAGCGGGTCATCCATCGGCTGGCGGTGCAAAGTTTCGACCTTGGTCGGCTGAACGCAGCGTGTTCTCTGAGCCGCTCGACGCGAGTAGTCCGAGCTCGACTTCGCATTATGCGTGTTCAAGCGATTCGTATTTCCGCCCAGTGAATTGTATGTGGGCCGGGTGAATCCAATGACATATGGATCACGTTGTAGCCTTCTTGCAATGCCGCTCGTGGGATATTGAATTGTAAAAGTCGAGTACAGCCGGTCAGCGCGGTTGGTGTGAGATGATCTTCGATCGGTTCGCATGCGATCGTGTTGATCCAAGCCGACAAGTGTGCGGCATGCGTATTCGGATGATTGCCCAAGCCGAGCCGTAGTACCGCCGTCGCCATTGTTTTGTCGGGCCTGGGCCCAATGTGAATACGAATACAAGGCGTAAACCCATTCGTTTCCAACGATACAGGAAGTGATTGGCAAGCGGGTGCGCCCGGCGCGACAGTATCGACAAACGTTACCACATGTCGGCGCGGTCCAAGCAACGCGGTATTCAAGTCACCGGTCTGGCCGAGGATGGCTTGATAGTCTTCATCGGAGCCTGCAAAAGTGGAGTGCATAAAATTAAACAGGTACACCTGATCTGCACCGCGATGATATGTGGACACAGCAAATCCGCGTGCCAATTCCGCATCGCAAGGCATTTTGGGAAAAGCCGGATCGCCGCGCACGCCGCGTTCAAAACCTACCGCCAGCGTCACGGCATCATTCGCGGGTCCGAGCAGTTCGACCCATTGTTCGACCGGAATATCAAAATCGGAAGTCGACCAGAATGGACTAAGCACGAGTCGATCAATGAATTTTTCCCGAGCCCATCGTACGGCATCCATGCCAAGGCCTCGCGCATTTTCGGGCCGAGTGGGAACGCGAACCCCCAGCTCAATCGGATGGCCGCGACGGCTTGCCCATGTGTTAGCCAGCGTTCGAACGCGTGCCATGAAAGCGGTCAAAATTTCGCAGCCTTCGCGTTCATGGCCCGGTTTGAAGTGATAGCCAAACCGCATCCAATCCAGCTCCAGGCCGGCCATGTCATAACGTTCAAAGAATTCTTCGATCAATGCCATGGCATGATCACGCACTGCAGGCAAACCATAGTCGAGTGCCTGATCGGGCCAATATTCTCGGCCCTGCGGATTGCGGCGATAATCCGGGTGATCGCGCCAGAACGTGCTGTGCATGAACGAATCCGAGTCCAAAGCGCAATGCACATCATTCATGCGCATCGATATCCACGGCGAAATATTTTTTTCGCGACATGCCTCAAACCATATCGTATAGGGATCGATGCCCCGTTCATCGAGCAAGCGAGCATTGGTGATCCATGCTTTTGCATCAGGTGTTAGCGATGCGCATTGATTCGCCGCATGAATATTTTCAGGTGATGCAATGAAATCCCACACGTCAGATCGATAGCTGGTGCGCATGCCATTGGGACACCACAAAATGGAATCGACCTTTCCGACCGCGTAATGATCAACCAATTCCCGCACGCCCTCGCGTGTCATGGCATCGGCAGATCGACTGGTAAAAAAATGGCTGTTGTCCTCGTTGAGGGCTAAACCGAATCGCCCCGGTTGCGATGAGGCTGAGGATTGTTGCATCACTGAGGTGCTCGCTGCGTATTGGAACTTGCCATTTTCTCCTTGACGCGTTTGATGGTCAACATTTCCTGAATTTCATCCGTCAATTTTTGAGCATCTGGCTTTGTGGCTTGCATGATGATGCGAACGGGGATCCATATGCCCGCTTGCCCCGCATGACGAGTGACGCGGACAGCCAACACGTTTTTGCCTGAATGTAAAAACGGACTGGCATCAAACACAAACGCACGATTCCACAATACCGATCGCGGCAAACCGGTTGATTCTTCGGTCTGTTCATACGCGAGCTTGCCGTTGATATAGACTTCTGCCGTTTCATCGACACCACCGAATAACATCCACAACGCAGGTTTGTCCAACATGGTTTCGGTGACGTTAAACGACTGTCGATACCACGCCAACCCCAGTTTATTGTAACCCTGTTTAATCCAGCTTCCGGTTTCAATTGATGTCCAGGCGAGATCGGAATAACCAGAGTCATACCACTGTTCTTTCAAGCCAACATCGCTGGGGTCAGGTTCAAATTTCCATCGATTACTCAATTCGATATAGGGAATATCCGGCAGGGGTTGGGTCAGCTTGCGCCAATACGCAAGTTTGTCGCTGAGGTCTTCGTTCATGGGTGGGCCGACGTTGCGTTCGACAATTAACAGACGCGACTGACGCGCGATGTTTTCAAATTTTTCCACCAGCTCCAAATAGGCGTCATTGCCCAATTGCCCCGGCCCCTTTTCCAGTTGGCGATAGATTAATGGTATGTGCGCGACCTGCACACGCTTCAAATAGATCGGCTGTCGGGCAACCACCTGTTCGGCTTTGCGTAAAATAGATGTCGCGGTCAACCAGAACGGTGAATCATCATCGACTTTCACACGGCCCAATCGCTTTTGCTTGCGGGCTTCGATGACATCCCATGGCGTGTCGGTTGACTCCACAATATCGCGATGCCAGTCTATCCATGTTTGCCACAACAATTCGTGCCATGCCTGCATATGCGGTGCCGCTGGGCCATAAAATCCAAAGTTAAAATCGCGGACCAATTCCTGGGTATCCAGTTGTGGATTCCATGCCAACTTGGCAAAAATCCAACTGCGTTGATACGCCTGGGGAAACGCATAATTTGGGTTATGCAAGGTTTGGAAATAGATTCCTTCCGCACCATGATCGGCATACCATTGCAGGTTCCCCGCCACCACAGGCAAACTGAAATTGTTAATTGCACCGTGATACTCAGAGGGATAATCCCAGATGATTTTCGGCGCTTGCCAACGATCTTCCCAGGCTTTCATCGCCCGAGCGCTCTGGTCGGTTTCCCAGATGAACATATCCTGAAAACCCCACGCATGCCGATCGTTAGCCATCCAGATCATCACATTCGGACTCGGCCCAAACGTCTGCGTAGGCACCACCGTATCAAGATACGACAGTGTGGTGACCAGTACATTGGGGTATTGATCTGCAATACCATCCGCGACGTGGTTGACCAACTCAAGCAACGGCCCCATCATGGTTCCTTCGCTTTCGCTTAACGCTTCGCAACGCGGACATCGACAATAACCACGGCCATCATTCGGCGACACATCCACGTATTCAACGTCAGGGTTCTTTTGCAGATTGTCTTTTATCTTAGCCAACACGAGGCGCTGTACGTCAGGATGTGTGGGACACAATTGCGATTGCGTGCGTTGCCCGTTGATGAGCGAATAATACTCCGGATATGCTTCGAAATTTTCACGCGGATCTAAAAGCGCATTGTACGTGTGGCAAATCATGCCGTTCCAGATTCCCTGACGCACACGATTGCGACGTTGCCACGGGCCGTCCTGCACATCGGAATAATCCACACGCCGCAACTTGTCATAAGGCGACACGTAATCCCGGCTCGCCGCATCAACGCGTAGCGTCTGGGCCATGGGAATCACCGTCGCGCTGGCGTCGGGCTGATACCATCGGCACCCCAGATCTTCTTCGAGAAATGCCATGACGCCATTGACCACGCCTTGCCGTGAACCTCCGGCGATGAACAAATTGTCATCACGCCACGCCAGTCGATAGCCGTCTTGTTTCAAGTCAACACTTGGAAAATTATGATCCTGATACAAGCGCGTTTGGCCGATGCTGATCACATGCATTCCGGAAGGCCGGTTGACCTCAGGGTAGATTTGGAAATCGGCCCCGCTGATCACGTTCAACCAACGGGCCAATTCGTCGGCAGCCTGCTTGTCATCAAGGGTTGGCTCATCACTCAACACAATCGCATAATTGGGCTGATATTTTTCCGACAATGTCCTCTGTGAGGATTCGCTGCCATGATCGGTTGGCTTCAAGCTATTGCGCCAACCGGGATGCGGTGAACGCACGCGATGAAACTGACGAATCATGGCATGGGTCACACTTGGCTCGGGTGCGGTCTGCATGCTCGCTTTGATGACCACGTCATCGACATACCAACTGATCAGGCCGCCCGAGCGTAGTGCGATGCTTTGAATGGCTGTGGCATGATGCCGATTATCGAATTGAATCACCGGGTCGGCATAGGCGCTCGATTGCAACGCGAAGCCCTTGTCGGGATCGAATGTCATGGCGAAAGCCTGGTGGGTCTGCGTGAGTGATGCACCCGCCAAACCTTCGACGTCACTCTGGGCCAATGCGAAACCCGACTTGCCAAACCGCTCGCTCGATGGCGACATGCGAATGACGTAGCGGTTCGAATCGGTATCAATGAGTACAAGCTCGAACGTCGCTGCGGGCCCGTCGCTACGATTCGTTTGTCGCAGTTTGAATGTCGCAGAAAACGGACCGGCTTTCACGTCACCCAGTGACAGCGACACTTGGGTGCCCTGGGTATCAGGACTGAAGTTCAACGCCGAGTCTACGGGTAAATAGTTTTCGATTGCGCTGCCGTTGGTAGCCACCTTGCCCGAATCAACCACCCATGACGTACCTGTCGCCGCATAAAACGGCTTGATTGCCCCACCGCTTGTCGTTTCGCCAACTTGATTCTCACTGAAATCATCCATGATGATCGTCACTGCCTGGCTATGCGATAGAGCCAACAACACCACAACCCACAACGTTGCTATGGAGGATATCCGTCGCGTGCAAAACTGAATCATGTAGGCATTCCTATTGACTTGGTTGGTCGGCTTGTGGTGTGCAGTCACGTTAGGTGTGTTGGAATAGGCCGAACAAGACAAGGCTATTGCGCGGCGCTATTCCGCAGCACTATTCCAAGGAGGATTTATTGATAGAAGTCCGACGATTTGACATGCATCGCATAACCCACCCCCAGCGGAAGATATGCTTCCTGACGATAGCCGGTGACATGACCATCGGGAAAGAGCATGTTGGCCCCGCCATCATGATGCACGCCTGGGCCATAGGCCGCGGGGGCAAAAGGGACATACACCGCTTGCCATGCTATTTCGCCTTGATTCGCAAAGTACACCGGGTTCGTCTCCAACATATCGACAAGTAGAATGGCGGTCGGATCCATTTCATTAAGCTTGTTAAATTTAACCCCCTTGACCGTATCGGTGCCGCCCGTGTTCAAGCCACCAGCCACCACCATGTAGTCAAAAACCTTGGGGTGAAATTCTTGCGGTGAAAATTCGAACCACTTCACCACCTCGTTTGTGCTGGGGCAATCGAAAACAGGATACATCAAGCCTACCTTGTAGGGATCGTTTTCAACGCTACTCGTACTCCCCAGGTAATAGCGGTGAAACGTATACCACTCACCCATGCCGATGTGTCCGTTTGCTGTCACACGATTGGCCACCCAGCCATCATTATCATTTGCATAGCTGGCAAAACACAATCCCAATTGGCGTTGATTGCTCATGCAAATGGAATTCTGCGCTGCTCGCTTTGCTGCTCCGAGTGCGGGAAACAGCAAAGCGATCAGGATGGCGATGATACTGATCACCACCAGCAGTTCGACGAGAGTAAACCCTTGGTTTTTCCGTGCGATGCGACTATTCATGGGTGATTCCGCCTAAAGCCAATCGGTGACAATCAACACATTCCACGCCGGATGAAGTTATTCAACTCAACCTCGCTTGCGTCGCATTAATACCAAGGCCCCCGATGCCAGACATATCACCATCGATGCGGGTTCGGGCACAGCACCGGTGTAGTTATAAAGCTCAAACAGATCGCCGCCGTTGAGGTTGTTTGATCCGTCCACGGTGCTAGTCAGGATGCGGTTGTAAACACGAAATTCATCGATCGTGCCACGAATGCCGAACAAGCCACCACCATCGCTACCCGCAAGTTGTGAACCACTGGAAAATTGGGGGTCCGGGGTCAAGCTCGTTGAACTAATGAGCGTGCCGTCGAAGTAAAACGCTGGCGAAGTGCCACCGCCGAAGGTCATGATTACATTGTGCCATTCGTTGGTTGAGACCGATGTGCCGATATCGAGATTGTAGTCGTCGCCACCGTTTTCCTGAACACGAAGCACAAGATTGCCATCCGATTTGGTGTAGGCATAAATCTTGTTGTCCGCATTTTTGATGTACAGAATGAAACGATTGAAGGTGCTGGCCTGCTCGACATTGAACCACATGCTCAGGGTTCGAGCACCGGCACTAGCCCAGTTAGCATTAGCTGGCGTTGGATTTAAAGTCAGATAATCCGTCGCGCCTGACTGTTCCCAGAGCTTGACGCCGCCGCCGATATAACCAGTCGTGAAGCCAGCTCCAACACCCGATGAGTTGATCGTCAACGTGCCGTTGTCGCCGTTGCCGGACGAGTCGGTCGCCGTGGTACCGCTTCCGTCATCCATGGCCAGGTACTGCGCTAATCCGGAAACAATATCCGCTTGTGCGGATGATATGCCGTTGCCTCCTATGAACAACCCGATCGTGACGGCCAGCGTGATCATGTTCCATTGTTTCATAGCTCTGCTCTCCTAAAGTGAATGAATTCTGACAGGGTTTACATCTGCAAATGAATTAACCGCGGCAATGACACATGTGCCGGGATCAGGCGCGGTATTTCCGGGCCTGTCTGGATTAGCCTTCCTGAAGTAGGCGTGGCCATCCGAATAAAAGGTCCGCCGACTGCTTGCCCAAACAAGCGGCAATAAGCCGAAGGCTAACCGAGGACTCAAGGCGATTATTTGACGACTCGCAAGACCAATTGCAATGCCAACCGCCACGCCTTTAGTTTACATGTTACTAAGGATTTGTCGCATGTCAAGGTCTTTGCGAGCTAAGGCGCAATTTTATTGGCACCGACACTGATTGCATAAATAGATTGAATATGGCTATAAAATTACAAAAAAATTACACCAAGGGCATGTGTGGACGTAAATATGATGATCGCTCGGTGTATTTTTTGCCCCGAGGGGTTGACGTCGGCGTCATAATTTAGTAAACTGTTTAGTATATGGCATCCACCAAACCCACACTTTCGGATATCGCAGAAAAATCCGGCGTTTCACGCACGGCAGTCAGCATGGCTCTGCGAAATCACCCCAAGGCACAGTCGTTCAATCCCGACACTGTGCGACGTATTCAAAACGCCGCACGCGACCTGGGTTATCGAACTAATTTCTTTTCCTCGCAGCTACGTCGATCCGTCGCGCAAGTGATCATGGTCTACCTTGATTCGCTACAGGATCTTTACGCCAGTGCCATCGCAGAAAGTTTTCAGCAACAAGCTGCCAAGCGCGGCTATTGGAGCATGATGAGTGTAACGCAAGGCACCGATGCCCCGGTGTTCGACAAACGCATCATCGGTGATCACGGCGTGTCGGCTGTGGCTTTGATGGCTTCGGTTAACGATCGCATCAACGCGCGATCTCTACAAAAGCTGATTCGTGATGGCGTACACGGCGTCTCGGTCGGTCGTGATAAACCGTGCGAAGGCGTCTCGCAAATTACGGTGGACGATTATCGCGGAGGTTGGTTGGCCGCAGAACATGTGTACAGTCTGGGCGCTAGAAACGTGTGGCAACTCGGACACCGGCCGTTTGAAAAAATATCACGGCAACAGCGCCACGATGGTGTGGTTGATTACGCATCGAAAAACAATTTGCCAGTCCCTGAATTTGTGCAATGTCATGATGTGCCCAGTACAGGACGCGGCACGGTATCCATGAAACAGCAAGGCTATCTCGCGGTGAAGCAACGCCTGGCGCAAGGTGATACACCACCTGATGCCATCATTACCCATCTAGATATCATCGCCATGGGTGTTTACGCCGCGCTCTATGAAGCCGGTTATACGCCAGGCAAGGATGTTGCAGTCATCGGCTATGACGATATCTGGCCCGCGGAAATGATCCATCCCATGCTCACGACCATCCATCAGCCTACCACTGAATTAGGCAACTCTGCGGCAGACATGCTCATTGATTCGCTCGAAGGGCGCATTCGTCCGGGCCGACAAATCAGTCTGGAGCCGGAGCTGATCGTACGTGACTCGACACAACACTGGAAACCTCGAAACTAACGGCATGGCATTGGGCACCATGCGGTTTATGGTTTTGCCTCGCTATTTCTATCGATACTTCACCCTGTAAACAGGATACGCTCGTGAACCATCCTAAAGTCGTCATTCTTGGTGCTGGAAGTTTGTTCTTTGGCCGAAAAGCAATCTGGCAAATGGTGCATTCGCCACACCTGAACACCGGTACGCTTGCGCTTGTAGATACCAATGTGCAACGGCTTCACAAAATGACTGCTCTGGCTAAAAAAGTTGTGGCCCACAACAACGTACCATTGCAAATCGAATCATCCACCGAGCGCACGGATGTGCTTGAGGGGGCTGATTATGTCGTGTTGAGTTTTGCTGAGCGCAATGCCTATTGCCGCGGCATTGATGTGAAAACCTCGGCCAAATACGGCATTCGTATGTGCTCGGGCGACACCATCGGGCCCGGCGGCATCATGCGTACCGCGCGCGAATATCCTCACATCATCGCCGCATGCCAGGACATCGAACGACTCTGCCCTGAGGCTTGGGTCATCAATTACATCAATCCCACCGCAGTCCACGGCATCGGCTTGCACAAGCACTTTCCCAAGCTCAAGAGCTTCGCGCTTTGCGATGCACAATGGCACCTGCGCATGCAATACGCCGAACTCGCCGGTGTGCCTGATGATGACAAGTTGGAGTTGCTGCCCGTCGGGCCCAACCATTTCACATGGCTCTCAGAAGCAACCTACGATGGTCGGGACATCATGCCAGCCATCGTCCAGGGATTGCGCGAAAAAGCTGACGCCGAAGATGTCAACATGCAGGCGCAAGGGGATAAGGAATCAGCCAAAGGTTATCTCAACAATTCGATCGCGATTGAACTCTACGATCATCTCGGTGCCCTGCCGACCGTGCTCGGCCACACTAAAGAATATGTGCGGTATTACCAGGGCCTGAATAAAACAAACAACGATCGCCATCCCGCGCTTAAACTTTTCGAAGCGGATTGTCGCGCGGAGCTAACCAATCAGATGTGGCAGCGCGTCGATGAATTTGTCGAAGGCAAAGCGCCCATCGCTGAGTTTGATACCGAAAATGGTCCAGATCCTGCCGCGGATGTGATTGAATCCATGGCCGGAGGCCTCGGCAAACGATTCTTTATCAACACCACGAACAACGGCGCGGTGGCGAATATGCCCAACGATGCGTTTCTCGAAATGTATTGCGACCTGAGTCACGAGCACGGCCCCGTGCCTGTGGCCCAACCGACCTTGCCTACGGGCATTCGTGGCATGTGCCAACTGGTGCTCGATACTCATGAACTAACTGCCGACGCGATCTTTAAGCAAGACGTGGAATTGCTTTGCCGTGCTATGCTGGTCGACCCGCTTACCAATTCTATTGGTGACACGCGTGCGCTCCTCAACGAACTCATCAAGCAAGAGACAGAGTTGTTACCCGCCTGGGCAATGCGTGGTCTCAAAGAAAATGCCAGGCAAATTGGACAAACCAAACAAGCCCAAAAACCCGAAGATTTGGCCTGTTCTACAAAAAATGTCAATGCAAACGCCATCGCCGTGCCCGGCGTGAAAGCATATTGATTCGCCGGTTCTATATCCCCGACAGGATTTCTTCATGGATAATTCGTACTTTTTGAAGCGACAGCTTACAACCAGTGAGCTCAAGCAATACCACGACCAAGGCTATCTCGCCGTCGGCAGAACACTGACTGATGACGGCCTTGACGCCATGCGTGAACAAGCCATGACGGCATGGACAGAAGAGAAGGGGCCGTTTGATCCAAACAATACCTGGCTGAAAAATGCGCTGCTTCCCAATATCCATCATCGCTCAGAACTGATTCGCGAATTCTATTTTGACGGGCCGCTTGTCGATTTTGCCACGCAGATCATCGGGCCGAACATCAAGGGAGCGACCTCGCAACTAACCTTTAAGATGCGTGGCAACACCAAACCATTTGCATGGCATCAAGATAACGGCTACGGCGAACTCGATCCATATAACTCGCTGACATGCCTTACTGCACTTGATGACGCCGATGAAACCAATGGGTGTTTATGGATTGTGCCGTGCAGTCATCGCCAAGGCCAGATTGATGTGCATGAATTAGCTGATCCTGCCAAGAAAAAGGCAGGCGTTGAAATTGCGGTTGAAGCCGATGAATCCAAAGCAATTGCAGCCCCATTGCGAGCTGGTGAAAGCTTGATCTTTCATTGCCACATGCTTCATAAATCCGATGGCAATCATGCCAAGGATCGCGATCGTCGGATACTTTTTGTGCGCTATGCCGATGCCGACGCGGTTGAAGTTTACAACGAGCGTAAACCGCGTCTTGGGCGCCTGCTTCGCGGCCAGACGAAGTTTGAGGAAGTTCGCGCATTCGAAGCAGATTTGTCGCAACAGCAAATAACGCAAACTCAGTAATACGAATTCGACGCCTACGCGCACCTGCCTTCATCGCGCAGTGATTACATTTGTTCAAGCAGCTTCCATGCATTGAGTTGCATGCGTGGCAAATGAAACGGCCCTTTCCACATGTTGCCTTTGAGGGTGGTTGATATGCTGCCGTCGCGATGCAGGTAACCGAACCATTCGCCATTTTCACGATCCGGAAAATGTGCATACGACCAGTCGTGGATGCGTTGATGCCATTGCAGGTACTGTTCGTTTTGCGTCAGATGATAGGCCAACAATAGTGCATAAATGGCTTCGTTATGCGGCCACCACAACTTCATGTCATGTTCGTATTGCGCACACGGTCGGCCTTTGCAATCGCGAAAATAATAGATGCCGCCGAACTCTTGATCCCACCCAACAGCCAATGACCAGTCTAGGATCTGACAAGCTTTTTGCACCAACGTCGCGTCATTACCGCGATGCCGGGCTTCTTCAAGAATGAACCAGGCTGTTTCAATGGCATGGCCGGGATTGACTTCCCGCCCCGCTGGCTCGTCAAGAAATTCACCGTTAGGGCCAACGTTTTCAAGAAGCACTTCGAATTCAGGCTTGACGAAATCTCCTAATACCTCGTCTATGGCTTGATCAATAACCGCATCATATTCAGGACTATCATCCACGCGGCGAAGAACCTGAGCCGTGGCCAACATAATCATCGGCATCGCATGCGATTTGAGTTGTCGCGTGCCTGGGATACCTTTAGGCTCGAGTAATCCCGGCGTGTTGTGATAGCGAAGGATCAGTTGAAACAAACTGCGAGCTTTATCGAGCGATTCCTGATCACCCGTCGCACGTGCGTATTCTGCCAAAGCAATAACGCCGAAGGTTTCGGTGAACAAGTAACGTCGCTTGCGCAACGGTTGGCCATCACGGGTGACGGCATAAAACATGCGTCCATCATCATCGAAGCCATAGCGTTGCAAAAAGTCGAGTCCATGCTTGGACGCATCAAGCCATTCCTGACGTGGCTCAACATCATTGTAAAGCCGAGCCATCAGCCACGTAATCCGCCCCATGACCCAAAGCGGTTTGTCAGTGGATACCACCGAACCATCGGCATCGAGAAACGTCATGAACCCGCCACATTCACGGTCATAGGCATGGCGAAGCCAAAACGGAATCGTGTCATTGAGTAATCCGTCGCGATAACATGCAATTAATTCGTTTTTTAAATCAGGTTTCATAGGGCATCTTTGGGCTGGAGTATGTGTCGTCAATTCGAGTCGCAGGCCTGTATCCATAAAAGGCTTCGGCGTACTTTTCAAACGATGATCCTAAGATAAGCGCGTCGTGTCAAAGCCTCACGTCATTCCTGCTGCATCTCGTCTTCAGCATGGTGTTGTAATGATGGCCCATTTGCAATTTTTCGTAACCCAGCCCGGATGGCGGCACGATATGGTCGTGATGATTATGATAATAGCCCAATGCCAAAGACCAACCAAACACCAACGTCATGGGTTTGGCCCAGCACTCCAAATGCTGCGGCCCCCAATCAATACGCAGACTTTCGTGTTCCACTTCATGTGGATCAGTTGCCGCGTCACGCGCAGTTGCGGATTTGCGTAGACACCAACTTCGTCGCTTGGGTGAACGGCCAAATGGTTGGCACCGGACAGTTCAGTGACTTCCCGGACGACCGTACCTACTCAACGATCGATATCACGACGGCCTTGACCGCGGGCGACAATGTGCTGGCTATTCAAGCTCACTACTGTGGTGTGCAACATGCGTCGTACATTCCTGGCGATGCGGGGCTGTGGTTTGAGGTGGAAACCGATGGCGTGGTGATTGCTCGCAGTGATGCCTCAACTCTTGGCCGTACTTCACCCCACTACACAACAGCACACACGTCACGCGTGACGATTCAGCGCGGTTTTACATTTTGCTTTCAAGCCAATTCGCAATCGCGTTGGCTAGTTGCAGACTACGCCACGACCAGCGAATGGTCGCCGGTGGTCTTGACCCATAGCCAGCAAATACCCAGGCCGCGCCCGTTGAAAATGCTCAACACCGACGAACGTCTTGCGGGTGTGATTGTGGCCCAAGGCCTGCTTAAGCATGGTATCGGCAATAGCGGTAGTGAACACCGTGATAATCAATCGATTGCCGCACAAATGCAACACGATTTTCTGTCCGCTCGCCGACCGTGGGAGTTGTTCGAGGGCGCGGAAGCCAGCAATTTACCCTTGCGTGGCCCCGTTACGATTCATGCGAACAAGCTGAATTGTGCTGACGGCGCATATGTATTGTATGACCTCGAGCGTGAAGAATGTGGATTTATTGATCTGCAGCTACATTGCGAGTCAGGATGCGTGATCGACATTGCCGTCGGCGAACATGTGGATGACTTGCGTGTGCGGGCCAACATTGGCGGACGCAACTTTGCGTCACGATATATTGCTTCAGCAGGCATCCAGACATTCACGCATTGGCATCATCGCTACGCGGGCCGATACTTGCAGATACACATTACCAAACTCACCGGCGCATTGCGTCTCGACCATGTGGGTTTTGCAGTGGCATCCTATCCTGTGCATGAAATCGGCCGCTATGAAGAGAACGATCAGCTATTGAATCGCATATGGATTACCGCTCGCAAGACTTTGCGGTTGTGCATGTTTGAACATTACGAAGACTGTCCGCTCCGCGAGCAAGCGCTCTATGCCAACGATGGGCGCAACCAGATGCTGTCGGGTTATTACCTGTTCAATGATTATGATTTCCCACGCGAATCACTTGATCTGCTGCATCGCACTACTGAAGAAGACGGCTACCAGCATCTCTGCGCGCCCGCGATTCTGGATATCACTATCCCAAGTTTCACAATGACCTGGATGCTGGCATTGCGAGATTACCTGCTCTACACCGGCGATGCCGAGTATTGCAAACGCGTGTTTCCTCAGGTCAAACAAATGCTGGCTTGTTACGAGTCAACACTCGATCACCAATTACTGCCCTGCCCAACAGGCAAACGTTATTGGCATTTCTATGATTGGGCTCCCGGCCTTGACGGCACACAGGCCAGCGACTGTACGCAGTTTGCGTGTATCGATCACACGCGCTTTGATGCGCCGTTGAATGCGTTGTGGGTCATGGCTCTGCGTGCGATCGCCCAGGTCGCCACATACATTGATGATCGCGAAACGGCCACGCACTACCAGGCTGTGGCAGGCGATGCCTCGATGGCCATTCATCAGGCCTTTTTCGAGTCGAAATCCGATCGCTATCGCACTTATCTGAACGATGATGCGAACCCACATTTTTCGGAACTCACGCAAGCGATGATGGTGCTTGCCAATGTGGGTGATGCTTCAACACGCCAAGCAGTTACCCGCCGACTCGCAAATAACGATCACGGCATGGTGCCGGCCACACTCAGCCAGTCGCTGTATAAATATGAAGCTATTTTGCAATGCGATGCGCTGGCCGACGTGGTACGAATCGATATGTTGGAAAAATGGTCCTCAATGCTTCTGGCCGGTGCGACGAGCTTTTGGGAAACGCAACGCGGTGGCTGGGATTTTCATCACGCGGGCAGCCTGTGCCATGGCTGGTCCGGCACACCTGCGTATTTCCTGGGCGCGTATGGTCTGGGTATTAAGCCCATCGAACCCGGCTTTCGGCGTGTCAGCATCCATCCCGTGTTCAACTTTGATCACGCACAAGGCATCGTACCAACACCGCTTGGCCAAATTGCCATCTCCTTACAACGCAGCGGTGATCGATATCACGCACAAATTACCGCACCGAATGACGTTGAGTTTGTGTATGACCACGATCGCATCACGATCGACTAACCTACAAATCATCTGTCGCGAACAATCCATGTTAGTTCCCAGTAATTCGCAGGAGTTTGTGGGAGAAGAAAATGAATGCCAGGGTGCGCGAGTTTTTAACAGGATGGATATAACTTGTTTTCAAGCGACACAACCTAAGGCAGTGATTTTCGAAATTGTCGTGGGGACATGCCAGTGATCTGTTTGAAACGTTTGGAAAAATAAAACTCATCATAGAACCCAAGTTCGTGAGCAATTTGCTTGTCGGTATATTGCGTTTGATGCATTAATTCACCAGCACGATCAATGATGCGTGTGGCCCGATAGTGTGCAGGGGGCATGCCGATGGCCAAGTTGAATTGACGGCGAAAATTAGCGTAGGACATATGAAGTTCCTCAGCCACTGTTCGCAAGTTAATTTTTTTGGATAAATCTGCAGACAACAAGGCGCATGCGCGCAGTGGCCAATCGTCATGTTGTCGATTTTTTTGTGTGCTGGTAACTACATCAGCAAGTACCTGTTGAAGGCGACAGACTTCGACGATCGGTGGCGACCACCCCGCGGAAGTTCCGAGTACGGATTCAAAACGGCCAAGCCAATAGGACACCGGTTCAAGGTGCCGAATGGGTCGCGCAGGATCCAGCAATCCATGCTCTCGCCATAAATCAAACACCGGGCCATTGAAGACGAGATAAAATTCCGACCAGCCTTCGATGTCATTGCCATAGCGATGGCCAATTTCAGGAAAGACCGTGATCAAATCACCAGGCCCAACAGCTGCCTTGTGTCCGTTCGAATCCTCGTATTGCCCTTGGCCGCCATACACATACACCAGCGCATATTTCCCAAATACGCGTTTTTGACGCGTTGGCACTGTGGAGGGCTTTTTATCTAAGTATCCCGAGCCTGTAATCTGCCCTATCGGCGATATTTGGCTTTCATTTGCTCGATAAACGCCCTTTTTGATTTTGGGTGGTCGCCACTTGGTCATGCGCATATGTTACATGTTTTTGAGCACAGATTCCATGGTTAAAACACAATAACGCGGTACGATTGAGATTGAAATTTACCAACTCGTAAAGGAGCCTGACATGAAAGTTACCATTGGGCCTCGTGAATTCAACATGGGCAGTCGCGAATTAGGCGAGCTTCGTGATTGCAATGATTTGCTTGATGACATGGCCGCTTTACATGCTCGATTCGATGAAGATGGTTATCTGTTCGTGCGGAATTTACATCCACGCGAGACGGTGCTCGAAGCGCGACGTACCGTGATTGATTACATGCTTAGCCAAGGTGCTGAACTGGAGCCTGGCACCGACCCGATGGATGCAATCTTCAAAATGAATGGCAAGCGTATCCAGACCCTGGGACGCCGGGATGTGACGCATCTACCTGCGGTACGACATGTGCTCGAAGGTAAATCCATTTTTAAATTATTCGAACGCTATTTCGATGAACCAGCACGGACATTTGATTACAAATGGCTACGATTTGTTGATCCCGGCCAATCTACACCATCACATTACGATGTGGTTTACATGGGCAGAGGATCGTCGCGTTTGATGACCTGCTGGACGCCGATGGGTGATATTCCAATCGAGCAAGGCACGCTATGCGTTTGCCCTAAATCGCACACGATGCCTGCCTTTGAAAAAGTGCGCAAGACATATGGCCAATCGGATGTCGATCGTGATTTGATAGAAGGCCAATTCACCAAGGACCCGCAGGAGATTATTGACAAATTCGGCGGACAATGGTTGACGGCCAACATGCACGCAGGCGATGTCATCATTATTGGCATGCATACGATGCATTGCTCGACCAACAACATGACAAAGCAATCTCGCTTAAGTTGCGATACTCGTTTTCAACCCGCAGCCGATCCAATTGATGAACGCTGGGTGGGAGAAAATCCCAAAGCGCACTACGCCTTTGGCACGCAACCTCTGGAGCTAATGGATAAAGCCCGCGCGCGATGGGGCGTTTAATAACACATCACATCGGGCGAGGCGATCGTTTCTCACAAGTTCTGGCATTGCTAAGCGGGCACTGGCGCTGTAATCGCTCTAATAATTCCATGTACTTCTGGTAGACGACTGACGTCTCGCGTGTCTGTCTGTGTCGCGCCATTTCGATTCGTTGATTCTCTTCGTCCTGCTTCTCTCGCCTCGCTTGTGCAGCTCGCTGATCCTGGTCGCTGATATCAATGCCAGCTCGTTGGGCCAAAACGGGTAACCACTTGTGGGCATATTGCACATGGGCCGTCTCATCGATGATGTCATACAACATCATTTCCGCCGATTCCAAATCGTGGCCATCGCGGAAATCTGCATACGCTTCACGCTTGACGCGAAAATGCCCGGTTTCAGCGACCAAGCCAATAAAAAACATTTCGTGATACAAGTCTTCATGTGTCATCGGTGTCAGCCATTCATCGGGTTTAGGTTCCTGTAATTGCTGGGCTGGCATGGATTGATT
>JAUHYI010000003.1 GCA_030426385.1 Phycisphaerae bacterium | reverse complement strand
TTAGGATTGCAGAGATGTCAGGCGAGCCTGGGCGCTGACGCCTTGTCGGAGTGAGACGAGTAAATCGTGGACGCTATTGATCGCCGGCTCAAATCGTCCGCCTGATGCGTTTTGTTTGAGCTGTTGGGTATGCGTGATGATCTGATCGATCTGGCCGATTATTTTGCTCTTGTCGGATTGCATGCCCTGTTGCAAGGCTTCGAGGTCAGCTTGCAACTGATCGATATCCGACTGGGTAACAGCGTCATTGCGATGGGCATTCATGGGTCACCTCGTGACAGGGTTGTGATATACGAAAATTAAAACCGGCCCGGAATATTTCATGACATCCCGTATGTGGTTCACTACCCCACTATCGAACGATCACGGCAATTAATCCAGTGTTGCGATTATCGGTCATCCTTGCATAGCCGTTTGCAAGATCGAGGTCGATGACGATGTTACAATGATGAGGATGACGTCCGAATATTGAGGAGCCCACGATGACCGCCGATATTAATCCAAGTAAAACCGCCGACGCCCCGATTCATGATTTGCTGTCGAAGCGGTACAGTCCGTATCTGTTTGAAGCCAAAGCCGTCGAGTCCGAGAAACTGGCAACATGCCTGGACGCAGCGCGCTGGGCCGCGTCGAGTTTTAACGAACAACCCTGGCGATTTATCGTGGCGACGCGTGATGATAGTGCGGCATTTGCGACCCTGTTGGATTGCCTGGTTGAGGCCAACCAATCATGGGCGAAGAACGCAGGGGTGTTGATCTTGACGGTGGCGAAGCTGACATTCACGCGGAACAACACGCCGAACCGCGTGGCAGAGCATGACATCGGTATGGCCAGTGCGAATCTGGTGGTGCAGGCCACCGCGTTGGGATTGCACGCGCATCAGATGGCGGGGATCGACATGAGCAAGTGCCGTCACACGTATGGCATTCCCGAGGGCTACGATCCGGTTACCGCGATTGCGTTGGGCTATGCGGCGGATCCGGCGGGTCGTGATGATGACATGGCCAAGCGAGATCAGGGCGCGCGTCAGCGCAAGCCGTTCGACGAATGGGTGTTCGCAGGCAAGTGGGAACAATCCGCAGGAATTTAGCGCGTTTGGCAAACCATCCAGCCTAATGATGCTCGCGCTTAGATCCATACCAGCTCCCGGTGAATACCAGGAGTTTGTGTGCGGGGAAAATTTAGACCGCGCGAGTTTTTAACGGGATGGGTATCAGTTCGGCGTGGCGATGCGTTTACAAATCGCGCCAAACGATCTCGTGTTTTATTCGCCGGGCTGATCGCGTGGTTGGCGATAGAGGTCGAGATAGAACTCGAGCAATTCCTTGCCGTGGAGGTTTTTGGTGCGGGTGTGTTGGAAGCCAAAATGGTCGAACACCGTGACCACCGCATCAGGATCGAATCGCGTGTCGAGAACGATTTTTAAATAGCCGTGATGCTTGCAATGGGTCAGCGCGGTTTCGAGCAACATGCCCGCGACGGCAGTGTTCTGGAACTGAGGATCGACGCGCAAGCGGCGCACCTCTGCGGTGTGTTCGAGATCAGCCGCGACGCCGATCATGCCGACGACTTGTCCCTCAATTTCGCCGATCCAAAAATGATTGCGTGGCTCATCAAAATAGGCGGCAAGAATGTTATCGATATCCGCGCCAGTGTCGTTGGGTGCGATCTGGCCAGCCAGAAGTCCTTCGGTGTATAGCCGGTTGACGTGGGGTTGGTCATCCTGGCGGAAGGCGCGCACGGTGAACGATGGGTCCGAATGAGCGGGTTGGCGGTTTTGGCCGTCAGACATGAGATAATTTTTCCTGACCCATCAACAATAAACAAGCACGCACGAAACATTAGCGAACAAACGCGAACCAGCATTGAGCCCTCTCAACCTGGTGGCATTATAGCTCAATATCACGAGGTGCTAACGGTATGAAAATGCAGCGAATCGTCGGCAGTGTTGAGTAAAGCCACGGTGTAGCTGCGAGCGCGAAATAGTGCTCCGGGATTAATGATGCGCGTGTTGCCATGCATGCGATCAACCATCTGATGGCTGTGGCCGTGCATCAACCACGTGGGCTGATCCGCCAGCGCCTGATCGAAGGCCTGGGTGTCGTGGCCATGCATGAATACAAGTGTTCGGCCATCAATCGTCAATCGCCCCACGGGATGGTCGACCGACAGATCAAGCTGGCTGGCGTAACGGGCCAGACTGTCATGATCCCAATCGACATTGCCAAACACAAGATGACAAGGAATCTGAGACACCGCCGAGCCCGAGGCTTGCCCGGTTACATTTTCATGTGATTGCGCGTTTGATTGCGGGGGGGCAAGTGGGGGGGTAAGTGGGGGGGCGACCAGGGCATCGATGACTTCATGGCTGCCGATGTCACCCAGATGAATCAGCCGGTCAGCTCCCAATTCGATCAGCGCGGTGACAGCGGCCTGCGTGGTCGAGGCCCGTCCGTGCGAATCCGAGAGTAGTCCAATTTTTGCCAAAGCTGTTTCCTGATCTGAATACGATCCTACCATCGTCGCGGACAAATCCCAGCCCATTTCCCGAGAGCATTTCCCGCAACATTGCCCCGCGCAACGGGCATACGCCCCCACTATCTGCCGCAACCCGTGGCTACGGATACGTATAAAATTGTCCCGGGAAAACGTCGCAGTTTAACGGGTATCACCGCGAGGGGAAAATCGCTGGCCCAAATCACCGCCCCCCCACATTCCCCGTACATACCTCCCCGTTCCAAATACCCCCGATATACCGCTAAGTCACCCCCCTCACGAGCTGAAATCGCCGTTTTCGTCCCGCCCGCACGTGCTGGGCGATTGTGGGTTATCCTAACCGCTATGTCCGACCAATTAGCAGAAATTGTGGCCCACAAACAGGTGGAACTGGCCGCGGCGCAACAGGATTGCCCCTTGTCCGAGGTACAGGCCCGGGCCCAGGACGCTGCGCCGCCGCGAAATTTTTTCGCCGCTGTGACCCAACCTGCTCAGACGTTGCGAGTGATCGCCGAGGTCAAAAAAGCCAGCCCGTCAGCCGGTCTGATCCGTCCCGATTTTGACCCGGTCGCCATTGCCAAGGCCTATGCCGAGGCCGGAGCCGCCGCGATCAGTTGCCTCACCGACGCACATTTTTTTCAGGGGTCGCTCGACTACATCGCGCAGATCAAACAGGCCGTCGACCTGCCCGTGCTGCGTAAGGATTTCATCATCGACACGTACCAGTTGTACGAATCGCGCGCTGCCGGTGCCGATGCGGTGTTGCTGATCGCCGAGTGCATTCCCAGCGATTCGCAGTTGCTCGATCTATTAATCCTGGCCACCGAATTGCACCTGACCACCCTGCTGGAAATTCACACGGTCGAAAACCTTTTACGTGTTCGGCCCCACATCGGTTTTCCCTTGCCTCAATATTGTTTGCTCGGCATTAACAATCGCAACCTGACCACCATGACCACCGACCTGTCGCATACCTTGCGCCTGGCGGGCATGGCGGAAAACCTCGACGTACTCGTCAGTGAATCCGGCATCAAAACCCACGACGATATCGAACGTCTCGCTGCGGTGGGCATCCATCGCGTTCTCGTCGGCGAACACCTGATGCGCCAGCCCGATGTCGGCGTCGCACTGCGCGAATTGATCGGGTAGAGCCTCTTGCACAATTTGTGACCGTCTTGCAACCCGGACTGGCCGCTTAAGCGGCTAGTTCAACGTGAAAATTGCTAGGCTAAAAATTATGCAAACGCTCTAATCATCGGGTAATCAAAACGTCAAATGCAAGCCGTCATGCGCCAACGCCACACCGGCGGGCAATCGTGATGACAGATCCGCATGCAAAATATCATGCGTGATGTGCGTGAAATATGCTTGCTTCGGCTGCACCTGATCGATCACTGCCAACGCCTGATCCACCGTCATATGCGTGGGATGATGCCGATAGCGCAGCGCATCGATCACCAACACATCCACACCTTGCAACTGCGGATAGGTCTGCGGTGGAATCGTCGACACGTCCGTGCAATACGCAATCGACACGCCTTCAAAATCAATGCGATACCCCAGGATCGGCATGCGCCCATGCATCACACGCAACGGCGTCCACATCGCACCGTACATCGCCATCGCCTGGTCGGGCTTGATTTCATGCACGATCAACTGGGCCACATACGACGTGTTCACGTTCGTGTGCGGCTCAAAAATATACGGAAAAATACGGCGAATCGTCGTGATTGTGTCGGCTTCGGCATAAATATCGATCGGCGTTTGCATCACCGCATTGAAACGCCGCAGATCATCCAATCCAAAAATATGATCCGCATGCGCGTGCGTATAAAACACGCCATCGCAACGCGTCATCCCCTCACGTATCGCCTGTTGCCGCAAGTCCGGCGTCGTATCAATCAGCAAGTCCCGCGTGATCCCCGCATCGCGATCCGGATATCGCAACACCACGCTAGGCCGATCGCGCGAATCATGCGGATCATCGCTCACACACGTGGGACAATCGCAGCCGATCATCGGCACGCCCGTGCTGGTCCCTGTGCCCAGGAACAACAATTCCAAACCCACACCAGTTTTTGATCCGCATTCGGTCATGATGAAATTGTAGTGACATCCCACCCCCGCATCACATCACCCCACGCAGGCACGCAGACCGATGGACTTAAGCCCACCTCTGTGTGCATCAACAATCCGTAGATGAATCCACACCCGTTGCTGTAACGGAAACGATCGCGCCGCAACCCGACAATGGCTGCTAACGATATGCGAAATAGGATGGCGTCAAAACGCTTCGTCAGGCACCAGGCGATCATACGCCGCCCGCAATTCCTGATTGCCCAGCACGCGATACGCTTCGGTAATCGCGCGAAACGCCTCGGCCGCTTCCGGGCCCGGATTCAAATCAGGATGATGCTGACGTGCCATGGTGCGATACGCTTTGTGAATCTGATCGTGGTCCGCTTGACGCGACACGTCCAGCGTTTTGTACGGATCGGGCATCGTGATTTTTACGCGCGGCCGAGACTTGTTCTGCTTCTGTTGACCACTGCCATTCGAGGCCGATCCCCCGGCACTGCCGCCGCCCGCGCCATACGGTGCCGCATCACATTTCAACGACGTGTCGCCGATGAATCCAAATTTCGCCAATGAATCCAGCGCTTTGGAAATATCATCCGTCGGGTTCAAAAAACGAATCCCGATTTCAAAACTTTTTAAGCCTTTGCGATCCAGTCGCACTACTTCGCCGGGTGTGCTCAACGTCTTGCCCGCCGTTTCGATCGTCAACATCATCCGCTGACCCATCTGCGCCAACGGCTTGCTGGGCGACAATACACGCATCCCGCCGATCGATAAATCCACCAGGTCGCCCAGTGGACACGACACCCCTTCGGACAACGAATATCGCGTCAGTCGTCGTCGTTCTGCGGCTGTGGCGCCGCCCGCTTGACCGCCGTTTCGGCCGCCACCCGCACCCAACCGGCTTTTAATCCGCTCAGACCAGTTCATACTCGAGATATCGGGCGTTTAAACCCACCACTTAACCCCCCCCCACATTCCACCCCACACATTTCCCCGTCATGCTTTTTCATGCGCGTTATAAACTTCCCACTTACAAACCCGCGCGTTAGCCGCCGCCCTTGGGCGGCGCGATGGGTTGTGTTTGCCCCACGATTCGCGCCGCCCAAGGGCGGCGGCTAACGCGCAAGTTCTAACATCCCCCCCCCCACACACACACGCCCCCCCACCTCACCGGCGGGACACATTTACGTCAGCGCACTTCGCAAAAAATATTCCATCAACTCATGCCCGTATTCGATATGCAAATCCGACGCACCCGCGTTCGCTTCGCAAAACGGTTTTTTCAACACGCCACGAATCTGCTTGCCACAAATCGCAAACGGCACGGGCGTCGGGTCATGCTTGCGCGTGTCCACGCAGGTGTAATGATCCGGCAAATATAAAATCCGGTAGTCTTCGCCACGCGCTTCGCATGCCGCATGAATCGGCCCCACCACATGTTCATCCATCGCTTCGATCGCTGCGATTTTCGTCGCCACATCCGCCGCATGCGAAGCTTCGTCCGGCGCTTCGATATGCACACAGATCACGTCATAATCATCCATCGCGGCAATCGCCCCCGCACCGGCGGCGGCGTAATCCGTATCGTGATAACTCGTCTGCCCCGGCACATCCAATCGATCCCAACCGATGAATGACGCGATACCCGCCAACAAATCAACCGCGGTAATCATCGCACCACGCAAACCATATTTTTCCGCGAACATCGGCATCGTCGGCACGGTTCCCTGTCCCCATGGCCACACATGCGTCGCGGGCGCTTCGCCCAGTTCCTGTCGCGTTTGATTGATTTCATGATCCGCAAAAATCACCTGGCTTTCGGCAATCAGACGTTGCAGCATCGCCGCATCTTCGCCGCCGGTGGGCAAATGTTTGCGAATCGGCTCGCCGGGAATATCGTGCGGTGCGGTCGTCGCCAACCCACTCCAATCGCGCGACGGCTTACCCTCGCGACCACTGCTATCCACCATAATATTGCGATAACTTACCCCCGGATACAGCGTCATTCCCGGCAGATCCACATGCTTGGCCAAATCCGCCAACAGCCGCTGACTCTCATCCGATCGAATGTGACCCGCGGAGTGATCCTGCATGCGTTCGTCGATTACCGTCACCAGATTCACGCGAAAAATCCAGTCCGCAGGATCAAGTTCAATCCCCAGCGCCGCAGCTTCTAACGGCGCGCGGCCGGTGTGATACCGCGCCGGATCGTAACCCAGCAAACTCATCGAACACACGTCCGAGCCACATGCCATGCCCGTCGGCGTCGTCACCGCAGTCCCCTGTCGACCTTCAATCGATAAGCGATCCGTGTGCGGTTTATGGGCCACCTCGAACGGCGTCTTGCCGTCAAGCTCGCCCATCGTTTTGTCCGCACCGCCGTCAGGAATAATAATGATGTATTTCATAATGATTCACCCCACCCCATAAAAAAAAATTCACACCCCCCTCATTCCCCCCGCACGACTCACGTGTCCTGCCGCTTGCGGCTTAGTGCCACCCCACCACCCGGCCCTTCAAAACTGCACCGGCAATCCTTCGGCCTTCCACTTTTCGATCAACAATTTCATTTCAACCAACACCGTGTCCAATCGCTCGGCCGCGTCATTCAAATTGTCATACAGGGCCGGATCGTTTAATAGTTTACCCGCAGTGCCCTCGCCCTCGTCGGCTTTGGTAAACGTTCGGCCCAACGATCGAATCGATTGGCTCAGATCATCGGCCACCGCTTTGTATTTCGCCGATAGATCGTCCACTGCTCCGCCGATTTTGTCCACCACGGCCTTGGCTTTATCCACACCCCCGCCCACCGCATCGCTGACCTTGCGGGCATTGGCGGCGGTCTGCCGTATATCTTCATGCAATTGCCCATCGCCCAACCATTGTTCCAATTCGTTGAGCAATCCTTCTGCCTGTCGCAATCGTTCGTCCGTCCGCTGCATCAACACCGTCAGGTTCGCAGGCGCTTCGCCCGCATCCACCGCAGCCATCGTGCGCGGCTCGACCAGGGCATTGATATTCTCCGCCACTTCGCTCCAACGTTCGCTCATGACAGCAAACCGATCCAACACGGTGTCCATCCGCCCCACCATGTCATCCATCGCCGACGCGCCTGTCACCTTCATCTGGGCTGATCCATCTATCGGCAACACAGCCAACATCTGTTCATCGGTCAACTGACTCACGTTAAACGCCAGTGCGGGATTGCCACCAATGATCGGCCCTTGCGCGGAAACTTTCGCCGCCGACGGAATGCGCACTTCCGATCGAATCAGTGCTGTCACCACCACCCCGCGTTTGGGTAATTCGGCTAACTCCACCGATCGCACTCGCCCAATATCGATGCCGCTCAACTGCACTCGGCTCGATTCATTCAAACGCGACGACGATGCCATCTCCACACGCACTTCGTAACCTTCTTCCAGCGCACGCGGTACATACCCGAACATCACCAGCATCACCGCCAACACCGCTAACGCCAACACGGCGGTCAAACCCACGGCCACATTTTGCTTTCGTTCATTCATAAAACATCCGCACCCATAGTCACAACCTACTTCCGCATTGACAACACCTACGCTAAAACAGCCTTCATTAATCGTCGCCCTCGACAAACCGCACACTCATCGTCCGTTCCCCCCGCGATAGCGCCTTTCGCTTGCCTGCAACTGTTCGGCGACCGCTTCATCCAGCCCTTCGCGAATCGCTTGCAAATCGCCCTCATCAGCTTCGCCACGAATAAATCGTTGCACCAGGGGATTGTCGCTTTCGCCAAACACTTCCGGACGCGCGTCGGCAATCAGACGACCATTGTAGAGCATCACGATTCGATCAGCGATTTTATTCGCGCTGCCCATGTCATGCGTCACGACAATACTCGTTGCACCCAATTGATCCGACAAACCAATGATCAACTCGTTGATCAGGTCCGAACTGATCGGGTCCAACCCCGTTGTCGGCTCGTCATACAAAATCACATCCGGCTCGAGCACGATCGCTCGCGCCAAGGCCACGCGTTTGCGTTGGCCACCCGACAAATCCGACGTGTCTTTCTTCTCAATCCCACGCAAGCCCACCATGCGTAAAACCTGTTCGCATCGATCCGCTCGTTCGTCATCCGACATCGACGTGTGTTCTTTCAATGGAAAAACCACGTTCTCCAACACGTTCATCGAATCAAACAACGCGCCCATCTGAAACAAAAAACCCACCCGCTTGCGCACCGACACCAAACCCGATTCACGCATGCGATCAACCCGCTCGCCATCAAAATAAACCGCACCCCAATCCGGCCGCATCAACCCCACGATATGTTTCAACAACACGCTCTTGCCCGTCCCGCTCGGCCCCAGCACCACCGTCGTCTTGCCCCGCTCAAATGCCAGGTCCAAACCATCCAACACCACCAATGATCCAAACTTCTTATGCACCCCCTCCAATCGCACAATCGCCCCACCCCCCCCACTCCCCACCACGTTTTCCTCTGCATCATTGGCGGGTGCTTTTAACTTTTTACTATTGGCCGTTACATTTTCCCCCATCGCCTCATCCGCGGTTTCACCCACCGCGCACGACTCATTGTTTGACCCACTGACTGACTCGCCACCCCGCACCGGATTACTGACCACATCATCCATAATTTCTTGCGATTCTTGAAATCTTTGCTTGTATTATTGACGAGCCGCTACGCTGATCCTGCGGGCGAGGCGCTTGATGCTTTCTTCGACACTTTTAATGTATCGGCAAACGACACGATCGCGTCCGCCACTTCCCGCTGCTGGGCTTGGCTCAAACCCGGATACATCGGAATACTCAACACGCTCTGCGTCGCGGCCCGCGTGTTCGGCAATGCCTTGTCCGCCTGACCAAATTGCGCGAAGCATGGCTGTTCATGCAGGGCTAGCGGATAGTAAACCTTGCAGCCAATCTTGCGCTCGCCCAGATATGCCATCAACGCATCACGCTTCCCATCCTCCACCCGCAACGTGTACTGATTAAACACATGCCCCCCCCCCCACATTTCCCCCGCACACATTTCCCCCTCCACTTTCACCTTCACATTTTCCCGCACATCGCGATTCCCCACTTTTAACTTTTCACTTTTAACTTTTAACCCATCTAACTCGCCACCCTCAACCGGCAACACGATCCCTGGCACATCCGCTAACCATGCGTTATATCGGCCTGCAATCGCGCGACGCTCAGCCACCCAGCCATCCAGATGCGGCAACTTGATCGACAGCATCGACGCTTGAATCGCATCCAAACGAAAATTCCCGCCCACCGTTGCATGTTGATAGCGCGATGATTCGCCATGCTGCCGCACGGATCGGATCTTCGCAGCCAACGCCGCATCATTGGTTAAACACGCACCGCCATCGCCAAACGCGGACAGGTTCTTCGTCGGGTAAAAACTCAAACAGCCAATCTCACCATAGGCCCCTCCACTTTTCTCCCGACACACCTCATCACCATTCCCCTCCTCCTCCACTTTTAACTCGTCACTTTTAACTTTTAACCCCCCCCCCATATCCCGCGCACCGATCGCCTGCGCCGCATCCTCAATCACGGGCAAACCATGCTTGGCCCCAATCGCCATGATCGGGCCCATCGCTGCGCATTGGCCGAACAGATGCACCGGCATGATCGCTTTGGTCTTAGCCGTGATCGCCGACTCAATCTGCGCCGGATCAAGATTGAACGTATCCAAATCAATATCCACAAACACCGGCACCGCACCCACGCGCGCGATCGAACCGGCTGTCGCGAAAAAACTAAACGGACTGGTGATCACTTCATCGCCCGGGCCCACCCCCAACACCATCAATGCCACGATCAGCGCATCGGTCCCGCTCGACAGCCCCACCGCATGAGCCGCACCGCAATACGCCGCCAACTCTTGCTCGAACGACTCGACCGCGGGCCCCAACACAAATCGATTCGTCCGCACAGCCTCACTAAACGCCGACTCAAATTGACCCATCAATGGGCCATGCTGACTCGATAAATCCATCAACGGAACAGCCATCGCGATACCTCACTCATTGGTTTTTTCTAATCGCACACGCTCGTGCGCCCAACCCCTCGATCCGCCCCACCATCTTACGCGGAATCGCCCGGGCCAACCTGCACATCATGCCATACAAAACCATCTCCCCGCCACAAATCCCCCGCTTACGGCTGCGTACCCAAAACCCATCATTTCCGCCCACACATCCGTGGCCGATTAAAATCCCATCCCGCTTGACAATCTGCCTCCGACCCGACACGCTAACCCATATGGTCATGCCGGAACCCTCCCAATCGTCCACCATTCCCTGTCCACACTGTGGCAAAACCTATCCATGGCAAGCCTCCGCCGCAGGACGAAAATTCCGTTGCAATCATTGCGACGCCAAATTCCGATTTCCCCCCAACATGAGCGGCAAAGCCGAACTGCTCGAGAAACCGTCCGGAGCTGCACCCCCCCCACCGCCTATTACTCCCCAACCCGTCGCCCAAACCGATCAGCCCAAAGACGAAGACGACGGCGATATCTACGAACTCAATCTCGACAACGTCGACGACCAGTTCCTCGCCAAACCCAATCAAGCCGCGCCTCCCGCTTCTGCAAAAGTCGAACTCAGCCCCGAACACGACCTCGGCCTGGTCTCCGACGAACTCACACCCGGCACCCCACTGCTCAACCCACCCGACGACGACGACGAACTGGCCAAACTGCCACCGCCTGTTTTCAGTAATGCGCCCGGTGCACCACGCGTGGCCATCAAACCCGGCCGATGCCCTTCATGTGGTGGAAAAACTAATCCCAACGCGGTCATCTGCTTGAGCTGCGGCTTCAATTTCCAGGAACAGAAAAAACTCGAAACCCAGATCGGTGCTCCCACCAACAAAGCCCTTGCCCCGATCAACCCTGCCGACAGTGAAATTCCGCCAGCCATGCTTGAACGCATTCGCTCCAAGGAATCGGCCAATCCATACAAAGAGGGCGAAGAAGAAGACCCGCGCATGCGCGACGTCATCCTCCCCAGCGTTTTAATTCCTGTTGGCATGATCATTCAGGCGTTGGTGATTTTTGTCCTGTCAGGCGATCTCTTTGCATCCCTATTCGCCTCCACATTGTATTTCGGTTACATCGTGTTGCTTTCGATTCCCATCACGATCGGCTGCGCTTTTCTCATCGCGAAAATACTCGGCCTGGATTTTGGACCACTGGGACCGGCAATTCTTAAACTCTCGGCCATCTCCATCTTCCCCGCAGCGCTAGGCGACCTGCTCGCCATTGGGTTTAACGCGGTCATGGACATCGGCGGTGGTATCGCGGGATGGATGCTCAGCCTTACCTTGGTTCTCTCTTTAATTTGTTATTTCTTCCGCATGGATCTCGGAGAAGCTTGGGCTGTCGTCATCACCATGGGCGTCATCAAGTTCATACTCGGCTTGCTTTTCTTCATGATTATTCTCACCGCGCTGATGCCTTAATCACTTCGCGATCAGACTATCAATAGCATTCGCATTTCAATAAAAACGGGACGCTGGCGCGTCGCCCGCTAAACCTCAAACGCACGACGGGATTGGTTGTGGTCTAGCTATCAATTCAGCGCACCTCTCACGGCACGATCACCATTTTTCCCACATGGTCGCCGCGTTCCAGCGTTTCCTGCGCGGCTTGGGCTTGATCCAAGCTAAACTTCTGCGCAATGTGCTGTGTGTAATCGCCTGCTAAAAAGCCTGCAAAAACTTCTTCCTGGCCACGTGCCATCGTCTCTGGGTTCTCTCGCAATTCGCCATTCACATACCCGCGCAATGATGCATTCTTGATGATCAACGGGAATACGTTCACCTTACCCACCGTTCCCAGCAAGCCATAAATCCACACCGTCCCGCCATCGGCCAGGCAACGAATTTCCGCTTCCAGATATGCCCCGGCAGCCACCGGATCAAAAAACACATCGATCCCGCTGCGGCCATATTCGTTGGCAATGCGTTTCAGATCCTTGTGCCAAGGCGTCGGGTTGCCATCCGGGCCGCGCGTTAACACCAGGTGGTCATAGCGACACGTCGCCAACCCATGCAGCGCTTCAACTTTTTTCGCACTCGTTGTCAAACCAATCGCAATCCCACCGGCACGCTTGACAATCTGCGCCGCAGCCAACGCCACACCGCTCGAAGCCGCAGGCAGGGCCACCAGTTGCCCGGCCTGGATATTCTGCTTCCCGATCAAACATCCCCATGCCGTCAGGTACGTCAACCAGATCGCACCCATCTCATCCTCGCCCACCAGCTCGGCAAAACCATCAGGCACTGGCACCACGTGCGCCGCGTCGCACACGTAATATTCCGTGTACGTCCCCGTCGCAAAAATATCCAACACCACACGCCCCCCCACATTCCCCCCCACTTTTGCCATGTCACCTTCAATGCCTTCAACGCCTTCACCCACGGCATCGATCACGCCCGCGCCTTCAATCCCAAACACGAACGGCGGATCGCCACTTAGCCGTTTGTATTCGCCCCGCCGAGCCATCAGGTCCGCGTAATTCATCCCCACACTCGTCATACGCACACGCACCTGGCCCGGCCCCGGCTCAGGGATCGCGACATCCTCTACCACAATATTTTCCGGGCCCCCAAACGCTCGACATATCACCTGTTTCATCATGTTTATCCTTCACCCCCTCGCATTTCCGCAACACAGTAACCTTGAACACCCCACTTCAAACTTTTAACTCCCAACTCCCAACTCCCAACTTTTAACTTTTAACTTTTAACTCACCCTCGTATTCCTTCGTTCATTACTGAAACAACTCATCCAATATCGTACGCGGTCGCTGCTTCGGCTGCTCTTCTTGTGTCTGTGAATCACGCGGCGATTTGCCCCCGTTGGCTCCACTTTCATCCGCGGACTTGCGTGGCGAGCCATGCTCTTGAATCGTCCGGTTCACCAATTCACGCGCTGCCTCTGGCAGATGCCACGATAACCCGCTCTTCTTGCGTTTTTGTTGTTTGATAAAACCGCCAAACAAATCGATCGCCATCTGCGCTTCCGACGAAATCTCGCCCAGCGTTCCGCTCAAAATCGATCCTGCCGCCTGCGTACCTACCCATTTTTTATCCAGCACAGGCTTGCGCATCGTCCCGCCAATCGGCACATCAATAATATCCTTCACATTCACTCGGCCCACCAAAAACGACTGCCCTCCCGCCACCAGCGAAGCACCCACCAGCCCCATCGTAAAATTCTGTTCCTGCGTAACCAGATTGGCTGAACCCTGAAATCCCGCAGCGATATCAACGCCGGTCATCCATAATTCATTCGTCGTCAATCGCCCTTGATCAATCGTAAAAACCAACGGCGTAAACGTCACCGGATACGTCACGCCTTCCTCGCGCACGCCTAACCGTTTGTCACGCCGTGATTGCAACAGCAACTGCCCTACGATTTGATTCACGCCATCACGCACCCAACCTCGACTGCTCATCTGAATCACACCCAGTTCCAAAACACCACGCAGCGACAGGCCTGACACATCACTGCCCCACATCGATTTGCCGCGATCCTTACCATGCAACGGCACACGCAAACCGCCAGGCTCCAACGTCAATTTCACCGGCGACTCGGCTCCCACAATGTCAGCCAACACCGGATGGATCCCCGCTAAATACGAATCCCGCAACGATGCGGTCAGCATCAATGTCGACACCATCGGCTCACGCAAGGTCAGCACCATCGACCGATCGATCGTCGCGGGCACATGCAACGTCGCGTTCGGACTCCGCGCTGAAATATCCATATCGCCTGGGTATTGCCCCACAATCGTCACGTCGGCAGTCGGTCCCAATGCCGGCACCAATTGCCCGCTCAATCCCGACAACGCTTCGATCAAATCAACCGGTAACTGCGTCGCACTCGTCCGCGTCGTCACCGATCGCGTCTCCGCATTGTCCCATTGCCGTAATGTCGTCATCGATTCAATACGCCCCGCTGTCCCCAGACTGCCATCACGCCCCACCCGTTGCAACGACGTCATCGCATGCACCGCGATCGCCTCACGCCTCTCACCTTTCCCACTGTCCTCACTATTTCCACTGGCACTTTTCGCTATCCCACGCTTACCCAGTTCAGGCACTACCCGCACTGATACATCACTCAATCGCACCGACTCACCCGTTGCGGGATTACGCAACACTCCGCCATCACTCGTCACGCGCAATGCCAACTGCATCGCGTCATCCGACTCGCGCTTCGTCACCTCCATCGACCCACCCAACGGCCAATGCAATGCATCCACCGCCAACCGAATCGGCATCCCCCGCTCCAAAACCCACCCCCCCACCCCCCCCACATTTCCCCCCGCATTTCCCCCCGCACTTCCACCGGTAGTCCTCGGCCGTTCTTCTAACTTTTTATATGCTTGCTCATTCCCACCGGTGTTCATTTTCTCACGCTGCCAATAATCCACCATCGCAGGCGTCAATTCAAAACCCACAAAACTTTCCGGCAACAACATCACATACCGATCCGCCACATACACGCCCGACAGTTGCACATCCAGATTCGCCGTCGATGCCTGCAAAAATACATTCGCCCCCCCCACCCCCATCCCAACCCCAACCTCCCCCTCGCCCGACATATCCAACAGATATCCGTCATCGCCCGGCACCATCCGCACTGACACGCGATCCAACTGCTCGCCAAAAAGCGCCACCAACATCCCATCCTGCTGCGCTAATCGATCAACCATCCCCATGGACAAATTCGACAACTCCAACACCGCTTCGCGCACTTGCGCACCATCGAGAACATCGGCCACCGTCACCCGCGCTAATACCTCACCTTGATCACCACCACGCGCATTCCCATCGCGCGCGTCACCAACCATCTCCTGCATCACGCGCCCCCGGGCGGTGATCACCATTGGCTCACTCAACCCCACGCTTGGCACATCAATCACCACGTCCGCCACACGCACACCCGCCAATTCCGACTCTCCCGACCAACCCATCGGCGAAACCCTGGCTGACATCGCTAACCGACCCGCCTTCGGATCATCGATCGGCCACAACAATTCACGCACATCCAAACCCACCGTCACTGCTTCGGACAATTCGCCCCACGCGCCCGGCTCAGCCTGCAACGTTGCCAACATTTTTCCGCCGTCATTTCTATCAATGCGCAACACCCCATCGCGATAAACGCCCACCACTTCCATCTGCACATCACCCAGCCCCACCGCGCCGCTCGCCAACGTCATCGCCAATTTTTTCCCGCTCGCCAATACCTCCTGCGCATCCCGCCCATCGCTCGCGCTTCCCACCGTAAACGTCAACGCACTTTCTTTCATCGAAACCACTCGTTCCGATTCACCCATCACTAAATCCATCGCTCCCGCATTCACACGCAACTCCGCGGCCAACCCCGCAATCCCCTCGTCAACCGGCCAATCCAATCGGGCCAAATCCGCTCGCACCACCACCTCCCCCTGCCCCCCCACATTTCCCTCCACATTCCCCCCCACATTCCCCCCCGCGATTCTCCATTCGCTCACACTTTGTTTTTCACCTTTATCACTTTCGCTACCTTTCCCAAACATCGCGGACCACGCGCCCGGCGTCACGCGCAACATCGCTTGCCCCGACTCGCTACGCAACACGCCATCCGCGTACCGCATCGTGGCATCGGCAGTCAGTTGTTCTGCCTGCACCGACAAAACCACCTGCCTTTCATCCGCATCACCCGACAGTTGCAAATGGCCATCCAACACCGTGCCCAGCATCGCTGACATCCGCCCATCCATGCCCAACAATCGATCCACCGCCTCAACGGGCACTGCTGACACCCGCCCATCGATCGCTCCCGACATTGCCAACAATCCACCCGCGTGGTTCCCCAGGTTCAACACATGTCCCGCCACATCAAACGTGCCCGACTGTTCCCCCTGCTCGGCGCGCGTTGAAAATTTCACATCCAAACGCTCACCCACACGCGCTCCAACCACCGACACCTGCGTATCCAGCCACTTGATTTGCCCAACCGTTTGCCCCGCATCAATCACCACACCACGCACCGAGGCTGCCGCTTCCAATGATGATTCATTGAGCACAACACCCGTTGTATCACGGGCGATTCGCAATTGTTTCAAATCCACCAGCACATCAAACCCATCCACCAGCCGTGTCTGATCATCCACCATCGACCAGTACTCAGGCGTCACCGTCAACACCACCTGCCCCGGCTCACGCAATTCAATCGATTGCCCATCCGCGCTCAGGCTCGTTGCCAATTGCATCTGCATATGGGCTGACGTCGCGACCACATCCATCGCAGGACTCAGCAACGCACCATGAATATCCGCACGCGTGTTCAACACCTGTCCCAACATTGCCACCAGCTTCCCCTCCTGCTGGAACATCCGATCCAACGCCAACACCGGCACATCCGTCAGCTCCGAATAAAATTTCATCTGCGCCGCGGCCACATCCAACGCCCCACTCCCATCAAACAAATCCGTCACCACCCCATCAATCGCGATTCCACCTGCAAACTCGTCTTGCTTCACCATCGCTGACAGCGACGCGGCAATCTTTCGGGCATCACGCAAGTCAATCGACAACACCACATCATCAATCGACGACGCAGGCCCACTTCCATCCAACCACACAAGACTGTTGGCCTCCACCTGCAAATTCATGTGCAACCCATCAGGCCACACGAATCCCTCCGTATTACCCTCTACATGCCCCCCCACATGTTCCCCCACATGTTCCCCCACATGCCCACCCACATGCCCACCCGCGTTCACACCTTCTGCCGTCGCGGTTTTCTCTTCGCCCGCATCGACCAGCAACTGTTCGATACTCGTCGGGCCATCCCCTTCGCGCACGATCGTCATCGTATCGATCACGACCTCCACGCGCCCAAGATCCAGGTGCCCGCGCAACAATCCCCACAGCGACGCATCCCGCAGTCGCACTTGTTCGATCGTTCCAATCGGCATCCCCGCCACATCAAAAACCCGCACGCCTTCGATCAACTGACCCGCACCCCACCGCAACGACAACCCCTTAATCGTCACGTGCCCGTGAATCGAATCGTTGATCGCATTCGCCACCGCACCTCGGCCAAACCGACTGGCCAAGTTCGGGGCAAATACCGTCAAAACACCCAATAGTAAAACCATCACCACCAGCGCGAGGATCAACTTCTTAACTATTCTTCTATCGGATTTCATTCCCCCATCATACCCCCCCACATTTCCCCCCTCACAATCCCCCTTCACATTTCTCCTTCACACTTCCCCCTCTCTCCTACTTTTAACTTTTCACTTTTAATTTTGACTTTTAGCGCTTCCCCCGCTTCACCCCTGTCGTCGCGATCGCCGCCAATTCCAGATCGTCCACCGCGCCCGCCTGCAAACGGTGATGCGCCAACCCCGCGATCATCGCCGCATTATCCAGGCAATACCCCATCGGCGGCAAACAGGCCTCAATCCCTCGCTCATCGGCCAATTCCACCACGCGTTTGCGCAGCAATGAATTCGCACTCACCCCGCCCCCAATAATCACACTCCGCGCATCGCCCATCTGATCCAACGCTCGTTCCAATTTCACGATCAACGTATCGATCGCTGCCGCCTGAAACGACGCTGAAAAATCCAAACGCTCTTGCTCTGTCAAAGCATCCAACTCGCGCGGAAACTCGCGCGTCTCATGGTCCGGCGTGCCACGCACCGCGTACAACAACGCTGTCTTTAATCCACTGAATGAAAAGTCCAAACTATCACGGCCCAGCATCGATCGCGGCAAGCGCACAAACTTCGCATTGCCCTGTTGCGCCGCGCGATCCAACTTCGGCCCACCCGGATAACCCAACCCCAAAATCACCGCCGCCTTGTCATACGCCTCACCCACCGCATCATCAATCGTCTTGCCAATCACTGTGATCCCCCCCCCACTTCGCCCCTCGTTTTTCCCACCACCTCCGCCGGCCTCTTCCATCGGCCCGTCCACGCGATACAAACTCGTGTGACCGCCCGACACCACCAGCCCCACACCCGGATAGGCCAATACATCATCTCGATCCAACTGCGCTGCATACAAATGCGCAGCCACATGATCCACACCCACGATCGGCACATCCAACGACCACGCCAACGCTTTGGCTGCGCCCACGCCCACCAGCAATGATCCGATCAAGCCAGGCCGATTCCCCACCGCGATCGCATCCAGATCACTTAATCCTACCCCTGCTTTCTCAACCGCTTCCTCCACCACCGGCATCAATCGTTCCACATGCGCACGACTCGCGATCTCCGGCACCACCCCCGCATACTTCCGATGCAATTCATGCTGCGTCGCGATCACGTTCGAACGCACACGCACCCCATCCTCAACCACCGCACCGGCAGTCTCGTCACAGCTCGTTTCCAATCCCAATATCAAACTACCCATACCAATAACCTCCCTCCCCCACCCCCCCCACACACACCACACACCCCACGCTCCCCCACGTTTCCCCACGTTTCCCCACGTTTCCCCATCAAACTTAACCTCGCCGGTCTCCGACTCTCTTACTTCTTACTTCTTACTTTTAACTTTTAACTAAAAATCATTCCCCCGCTGGCTCCGTAATCGCCCCTGACTCTACAGGCATTTCGGCTGTTTCAGCAACTTCTTCGGCCTTCTCGATCACGCCCGCATCCTCGGCCACTTCCTTCGGCAGCTTCCCATCCAGCACTGCCAGTTCATCCTTGATCTCGCCCAACCGATTTTCCAACAGGTCGCGTTGGCGAATCAATAGATCACGCTGCCGGGCTTTGACCAGTTCCGACACGCCCGACGCGCCCACCTCGACCCATTCGCCGGTGTCCAGCCGGCCGTAAATTGCTCGCAGTGCTGCCGCCAACTGGATATCTTTCATTTCAGATTCCACCGACTCGGGCGTAATCGTCATCGCTTCCTGGCCATCATTTTCATCCAGAATATCCCGCTCACGCCGAGCTATCACCATGTCCTTCACCTGTTCGGCAGACATCGACACATAGAAACCTTCTTCCGGATCAACCCCCCATTGCTCGGCATCTTCCACACGGTGAATCTTTCGCCCGTTGGGCAAATAGTAATACGCATTGGTGATCTTGATCGCGCCCAACCCCGACTCGAGCATCCGCACCTGTTGCACACTGCCCTTGCCAAATGTTCGCGTCCCCACAAATTTTGCACGCTTGTTATCCGTGAGCGCACCGGTCAGAATCTCTGCCGCTGACGCGCTGCCTTCGTTGGCCACGATCACAATCGGCATGTCCATCGGCACCACCGTATCGCTCGTCGCGTCGTACCCTTGCTCTTTCACCTTGCGACCTTTGACCGATACGATCCGCTGCCCCTCATCCAAAAACATGTCGCTCGTCCGCACCGCCGATTCCAACAGGCCACCCGGATTAAATCGCACGTCCAGGATCAACCCCTTCATCCCACGATCCATCAATCCTGTTAACGCGCTGGCCAAATCCGTAGCGGTCTTGTCCGTGAACTGCGCGATTCGGATGTAGCCGATGCCACGCGATGGATCGACCATGTAATCCCAATGATGATCCGCGCCCCGCAACAGCCCCTTGATCGTTGGCACGATAATGCGATCGCGCGTGATCGTGATCGTCGCTTCGTCACCCGAGGCATGACGGGCTAAAATCGTCACATCCGTCCCCGCCTCGCCCGTCAGGCGATCAACCGCGTCATTGATGTTCATCCCCTTGGTCGATTCCCCGTCAATTTCCAGCACGATATCACCCGGCAAAACTCCCGCCTTCCACGCAGGCGAGCCTTCCAACGGCGTGATGATGTGCAGGTAGTCGTCTTCAATATTCACTTCCGCGCCGATCCCGCTGAACGAACCGCGCACCTGCTTATCAAACATATCCAGATCGTCAGGCGATAGATAAACCGTATACGGATCGTCCAGCGCTTCGACCATCCCGTGTACCGCGGCTTCCATCATGGCCTGTTCGTCAGGCGCTTCGACAAACTGGTCCACGATCTCATGACGCACATCCACGAACAGGTCCAACTGACTGGCGGTGTTCACCAATGAAAACTTTGCCAACGATGGCGCAGCAATCACCAGCATGATCACGCTAAGCACGATCAGCACGCCATCGCGAAACATGCGACGCTGTCCCGAACCCGCTCGACTCGAGCCAGATTGATCAGAACCCTCAGAACGCTCAGTAGTACGATGATGATGTTTAAACATGCCCTAATTGTAGACCCATCCCCACCCCCCGTCACCCCCCACCCCCCCACCCACCCCCCACAATCCCCCCGCAATCCCCACACAATCCCCCCGCAACCTTCTCACATTTCCCCCGCTCATTTCCCCCGCACGATTTAACCCGACACAACGCGCCTCCTATTTTTAACTTTTCACTTTCAACTTCTGGCTTTTAACTTTTAACTGGCCACTTTTCACTGGCCCCTTTTAACTCACGCCTTCAAACCCGCTATCCTTAACAAAACTCATGGCAAAAACCAAAACGCAATTCGTCTGCAGTGCCTGCGGCGGCGTCCAACATCGTTGGGCTGGCCGATGCCCCGACTGCGGACAGTGGGACACCCTCGAATCCTTCACGCCCACCAACGACACCCATCGCGGCACCGCTGAACATCCTTCCCTGTCATCCTCACCCCAATCCGCCAACCCCGCGCTCCCCCTTTCACAAATCGACCCCAACCTCGACGCAACCGGCAACGCCTCAACAGGACGCATTCCCACCCACATCGGCGAACTCGATCGCGTGCTCGGCGGCACCGCACCCCACACCGGCATCGTCCCCGGCAGCGTCATACTCATCGGCGGCGATCCCGGCATCGGAAAATCTACACTGCTACTCATGGCCGCAGGTCGCATCGCTCAGAACGACCAAACCATCCTCTACGCCACCAGCGAAGAATCCGCTCAACAATTACGCCTCCGCGCCGACCGCCTCAATATTTCCCAACCCCAAAACCCCAACACAAAATCTCAAACCGCTCCGCCCGTCCTCAAATCAAAAATCAAAAATCAGAAATCAGAAATCTCCTCACTGCTCGTCCTCGCTGACACCAACCTGGCGCGCATCGTTGAACAGATACGCCTCACCAATCCCGCTGTCGTCGTCATCGATTCCATTCAGATGATTTACAAGTCCGACCTGCCCGCGGCGCCCGGCAGCGTTTCACAATTGCGAACCTGCGCCCAGGAACTGGTCTACCTCGCCAAGTCTACGGGCACCGCGATTTTCCTCGTCGGCCACGTCACCAAACAAGGCACACTCGCGGGCCCTCGCCTGCTCGAACACATGGTCGACACCGTCCTCTATTTTGAGGGTGATCGCTACCATCAACATCGCATCATCCGTGCCATCAAAAATCGCTACGGAGCTACGCTCGAGGTCGGCCTTTTCGAAATGACCGACGCGGGACTCGCTGAATCCACCGATGCCTCCGGCATCCTCGCCAACGAACACGCACCGCGCTCCGGCAGTGTCGTCTGTCCCGTGCTTCAGGGCTCGCGCTGCCTGCTCGTCGAAATACAAGCGCTCACCGCCACCGGATTCCTCGGCTCGGCCAAACGCAAAACCAGCGGCATCGATTCCAACCGCCTGGCCATGCTCATTGCCGTCCTCGAAAAACGCGGTGGACTCCGACTCGCCGATCAGGACATTTTCACCTCAAACATCGGCGGCATGAAAATCATTGAACCGGCCGCGGACCTCGCCATCGCCTTGGCCATCACCGGCGCTCATTATGATCGACAGCTCGATCATGGCACCTGCGCGATCGGCGAGATCGGACTCGGCGGCGAAATCCGACACGTCCAACAAATGCCCATGCGCCTCGCCGAAGCCGCACGTCTCGGATTCACCCGCATCATCGTCCCCAAAAACACCAAAAAACCACCTAAAAACTGCCAACTTATCCCCGTCGAAAACATCAGCCACGCCATCGAAAACCTCAACTAAAAGACCCAATGCGCATCCTGGTATACATCCTGATTCTTGTGACACTGGCCATCGCCACGCCCGCCCATGCTCAGGTCCTGCAACAACAACACTGGACCAATCGCGCTCAACAACGCATCCAGGAAATACGCACCGTACCCGTTCGCATCATCGTTCTCGATGCCGACGACAACCCCGTCCCCAACGTACCCGTTCGCCTGCGCATGCTCGAACATGCCTTTCCCTTCGGCGTTCACCTCACACCCGATCCCACAACTCACGAATTGCCCGATGGGTTTATCGAAGCCGCCATCGAACGCGGACAGGGACCGATCATCTGGCGATGTTTCAATGCCATCAATCTCGAATCCATTTCCGATTGGCCAACGCTCCAACCCGAACCCGTTCCCGCGTGGGATTTTTCACGCATCGATCAACTGCTCTCCATCACTGACGCCTACGGCCTCGGCGTTCGCTTCGGAAAAATCATTCCTTCCGACCCGGGCCACCTTCCCAATTGGGCGGCCAAACTCCAACCACTCTCACTCACCGGCGCCACACGCACACACGTCGAACGCATCGCCCGCACCTTCGCACGCCGTGTCGACGCGTTCGATGTGTATGGCTTCGATCGTAACCATCACCTCATCGACGACAAAATTCGCAACCCCATGCTTCGCACCATCTATCAACGAGCCAAGGCCGCCGCACCTCGCGCCGACATGATGCTGCGTTTCGAATCCGACCTCGCTGGCCGTGATCTCGCCTACATGCTCCGCACCGTCACCACCATGCGCGAAGCGTTCATCCCATTTGACGGCGTCACCCTCAAAACCACCTTCCGCGGCCAGGTCCTGCAACGCCCACTCGAACAGGCTCTCGATCTCATCCATCAACTCGACATTCCGGTCTACATCAGTCCCCTCGAAATTGCAGGCCCGACCGATCACGCCGCTGCGCTCAATCTTGAAACCGTTCTCATCACGCTTTTTTCCCATCCGGCAGTGCAAGGCATCGACATGGCTGATCCCTTGCCCGATCGCGCGTCCGACCCCAACTCCGCACTCTTCGACAACGCAGGCGACCCCACACCCGCAGGTAAAATTTTCGACAAACTCATCCGCGAACGCTGGTGGACCGACATCACGCTTCGCACCAATAACCTGGGCGAAACCCGCACCCGAGTCTTCGCAGGCAACTACGAAATCATCACGGCCATGCACCCGCCCACATCCGCCCACACGCCCCCCACCACGCCTACCCCCGCGTCTCCCGATACGCCGTCTGCCACAAACTCGGCCAATCCCAGCCCCATCATTGCCAACACCCGTATCCATTTACCACCCGCACCACCGCAAAAAAACATTCCTACCCTGTCCCGCCCCTCCACCAAAAAATCAACCCCACCCAACCCCAACCCAACCCCCGAACACATCATCATCATCCAACCCCTAACCCCATAACCCCCCCCACAACCCCCACCCCACCACACCACACACCACCACACTTTTTCCCTGCGTGCTTTTAGTTTTTTTGCACTTCTGAACTTCTGCACTTTTATTCAATTCTTTATGGGCATTGCGGTAAACACTGGTGCGTTCAACCGTTTTTTCAAACAAACCCCCGGTATTCACCGGGGGCTAGGACGAAATCAAAAACTCGCGTATGTATCGCTATTCGTCTTACTTCTTACTTCTTACTTCTTACTTTTAACTTTTAACTTTTAACTTTTAACTTTTAACTTTTAACTTTTAACTTTTAACTTTTAACTGATTATCCCCCCACCACGCGCACCCATTGCTTGGCTACTTCCGGGATCGTTCGCCCTTGCACAGCTGACGCGGCACAGATCGCTGCCCCCAGGCTCGTCGGCTCTTCGCAATCCACGCGCAACATCCGTGCCCCAACCCGCTGTGCTTTAATCGCTCGCCAGACATCGCTTCGCGCTGCACCGCCCACGCACCGCACCGACTCGGGCCGATCATCGCCACACAATATTCCGATCTGTCGATTCAGTTCACCCGCCACGCCATCGAATATCGCATACACCTCACGCGCGATTCGTTGTTCGTCGGTTAATCCGCTCGGCAATTCGCCTGTAAAAATTGCCTGCATCGCGCTGGCTGACGCGCTGGCATTCAACACAATGCCTGCACCATCATCGGCTTTATCCGACACGGTCGACGCCAATTCTCCCAACTGCTCAAAACTATATTCCGCTGCATGCTCGCGACGGTATCGCTCTAACAAACTGGCCGACGCGGTCGAAAACGCCATCTGAAAATACCGACCCGCCTCAAACGCGGGCCCCTGATAAACCCCCGTCTTCCCCAGGCTCGGGTCAAACTTATCCGTACATCGCACCGTGGCCAACACCGTCCCCGTCGTTTCGCTGATCTTGCCCACGCCTACATTGCCCGCACCGATTGCACCTGCGTATTGATCCAGACAACCCACCACAAACCGACATGTCCGCGGCAATCCAAATTCATCCGCCACCGCCGCGCGAATGCAACCCACATCCGTCCCCGCCCGCACAATCTTTCCAAAACAGGACCGATCCAGTTTCACCTCATCGATCAGCTCATCAATCCAATCCAATTGGTGAATGTCAACCATCCCCGACAAACCCGCCACCCCTGCTTCGGTCACATGCTCGCCGGTAAACCACCGCGTCAACACATCACTGATCAAACAAATTTTGCCGCCATCACGCACTTGCCCCCATCCTTCGTTGACCCGCGACCAATACAACAAACGCGCCAGCAAAAATTGATGCGAAATTTCCGGAATCCCGGTCAAGCCCTGATGATCCATCCTGCTCACCAATGCGGTCAACGCATCGCGATAGTCCTCAGCCCGTTCATCCAACCACAAAACCATCGGCGAAAAAATGACGTCATCATTCACATATAAACGCACACTGTTTGCCTGCGTGGCAAAACTCATCGCACCCACGCCTCCGAATCCGTCCGTACCCTCACCGGCCAACGCACGCAATTTCCCCAACACCGCACGCACATGCACTTCAAACGAATCGCCCGGCAATTCCCACCAACCCGGCTTCGGCTTATCAATCGCCAGCGCCTCATGCGCCACATGCAACAACCGCCCGCCTTCATCAAACAACGCCGCCTTGAAATACGTCGTCCCCAAATCCAGCGTCAGAATATTCATCAATCATTCACCTGATAAAATGCTTCATCAATAATCTCAACCATGCGCGGCCATAGATTTCACCGACCACGAAAAACACACGTGATCGGTGAAATCTGTAAGCCACATCTCAGCCACAGCCTCACGCTGCGGCGGTATCGCTGCTAGAACCACTGGCTACAAGAATCAGTAACCCAGTTCTTTCTCGGTTTCGCCAATCGATTCATCGATGATGTCCATGCCCTTGAGCAAGGTGTCTTCATCCATCACAATCGGCGGACTCATGCGCAGGATATGCCCCGCAGGAATCCAGGCCAAACCCTTGGCGAATGCTTTTTGATACACCATCACGCCCGCTTTATCCAACGGCTTTTTGGTGGCCTTGTCTTCGACCAGCTCGATACCCATCAAGCAACCCTTCGCACGCACGTCGCCGATGGTTGGGTGTTCTGCTTTCATTTTTTCCATGCGTTTCAAGGCCACATCGCCCAGATGCATCGCATGATCCAGCAGGTTTTCATCTTCGATCACTTCGGTCGATGCCAGCGCTGCCGCACAGGCCATCGGGTTGCCGCCATAGCTGGATGACGCGCTGATCGATTCAAAACTTTCCTTGTAAGGTTCGCGAACGGCCACGCATGTCACGGGGAAACCATTGCCGAATCCCTTGCCGATCGTGACGATGTCCGGCACCACATCCCAATGTTCCATGCACAACCATTTACCCGTTCGGCCCCACGACGCCAACACTTCGTCGATCATCATGAGCAGGCCACGGTCGTCGCAATACTTGCGTAATTTCGGGAAGAAATCGTCAGGCGGCATCACGGAACCGCCCCACCCCTGAATCGGTTCGAGACAGAAACCGGCGACATCGCCGACCGTCGCCTTGTCCAGATATTGATCGTAAAACGCGATGTACTGATCGGTGTCGATCGTGCCATCATCCTTGGTCCAGATCGGACGATAGGTATCCGGACGCGGCACCATGTGGCTACCCGGTGCACGCACACGGCCATACACCTGGCTACGCACATGACCCAGCGACACACTGCCATAGCTCTTGCCATGGTAGTCATAAAAACACGACACCATTTCGTTTTTACCCGACGCCGCACGCATCACGCGCAGGCCTGCTTCCACCGCCGTCGTGCCCGAATCATAAAATTGAAAACCATTCAAATCACCGGGCAAAATGTCCGCTAATTTTTCGCACAAGCGCGTTTTGATTTCCGTGGTGAAATCGTGCGCGTTCATCAATTTGTGTGCATACGTCGCAATCGCTTCACTGATTTTGGGATGGCAGTGGCCCAGCGTGGTCACATAAATGCCCGACGAAAAATCGATGTACTTGTTGCCGTCTGCGTCGACCAGCACACAACCTTCACCTGATTCAAACGCCACGGGAAACAGCTTGACCTGTCCCGATAGACCCTTGAAATTTTTCGTGCAACGCGCGTGCAATGCGTTTGATTTGGGGCCGGGCACCGCCGTATTAATGCTTGGCACCGTCGACAAATCGACCTTGCCCCATTCCAATGTGTTGATGTTTGTATTGATTGCTGTCATGTTGATACTCCTGTTAAAAAATTTGTTTTTGCGTTGATCTCCAAATCACCACAGATGACATCGTTTGCTTGTTTGTGCTTTAATCTGTGCCATCTGTGAAATCTGTGGATGGTTTCTGTGGTTTTAATCGTTTTTACTCAATAGCCAATCTCCCACGTCGCCTCAATATTCGCGGCGATTGATTCGGTGATGTAACAATCCGTGCGCAATTCCTGATGAATCGACGACGGCAATTGTGGACACACAGGCCCGTGGTAACACAGCCGGGCAATCATGCGTTCCCAACTGATCGCGGTGCCGCCGACGGTGATCGGTGCCACTTCCAGACGATGTCGTGCGGCGATAATTTCCTTGGGACCGATGGTCGCGGCCTTGGGTGGTACGGCGGTCAGATCACCGCTGTAACCCATGCTGCCGCAGAGTGAATTTTGTGCAATCGTGAAGGGATCGAGCGTGCAGATTCGCGCGCCCATGTTTCGCCATTCGTCCAAAGACCCGGAAAACTCCGGAGCATTCGGCTCACAAAATGCCAAGTGCCCCGACCAGCCCGGCCCGGTGTAGCTGACATCCAAACCACCCGCGTCATTCATCATGTCCAGGTAGTGGTCGATGTTGTCATTGGTCGGTGCGATGACCTGCGAAAGCGGCGGCCGCAAATCTTCATCAACATTATCCCACAGAAAATTTCGCAACGCATAACCAAACCCACGCTGCCAGGTCACCGGCGCGATCCGGCCATCCTGATCGGCGTACTCATCCATCGCAAACCACCATACGTGGTCACAATTCAATTTCGCACGATTGATCATGCGGGCCAGATTGCGATAGCCCGGCCAAGGATTCGGCATCAGCATCACGCATGGCTTGCCTGCTTCACGCGCTTCGTGCATGCGCCAGAACATATCGCCTAGCCAGATGTGTACGAAATCTTCGTCGGGCACCACCTGAATTTTAAAATCCGGGTTCGGATGCTTTTCGATATCTTCGCGCTTGATCGCACGACAACGCTTCACCGCATCCATGTCGCGAAACGGCACGCACGGTGACGGGTCAAACGAAAACCCATCGGTCGGGTCATGAGGAATCGGGGCAGGAATGGAAATCATGGTAGCGCTCCAGTGTTTGCTGTGTTTGTTGTGCTTGCCGTGTTAGCGGTTGCTGTGGTCTTAATGGTTAACGTTGATTCACGCGGTATCGGATTGATAGACACAGGTGCCGTTCACCCATGTCATGACTGCACGCGGTTTGCGATGAGGCGAAGCGTCGTCGGTTTGCCATAGCACCAGGTCAGCGACCGCGCCAACTTCCAGACGCCCGCGATCCGATAGCCCCACCAAGTCGGCAGGCCCACGCGATCCCATGGCCCAGATCGCTTGTTCGGTTTGCCTCGGCAACCATTGCGTCAGATTCGCGATCCCCTGATCCATCGTCAATGCTGAGCCAGCCAAACCGCCATCGCGTTCGGTGCCTGGATCATCAATGCGGGCGGCATTGCCTGCTTCAATTCGCACGGCAAATCCCCACGACGTGTCATAACGACCGTCCGGCAAACCCGCACCAATATTCGCATCCGTTATCAAAATCACACCCGGCCTCCCCCCCCCACTACTACCCCCCACCCCCCCCACACTTCCCCCCGCATTCCCAACTTTTCCATCGGTGAATTTTTCGGCTTCAACACCGCCACGCTTGGCAGCCAGCGCGGCACGAATGGCATAGGGATTCACATGTACGCCGTCGCAAATGAAATCAACACTGACGCGATCGTCGGCAAGAATGACCTCCACCGCACCGACGGGGCGCACGCCGGGGTCAGTTTCATCGGGCACGGGAAACACGTCATAAAAATGCGTCGCATGTCGCGCTCCGGCATCGATGGCGGCTTGCGTTTCATCGGCCGAGGCGTGCGTGTGAGTCATGAAGACCGCGATGTTCTTTTCGGCCAAGCGCTCGATCACGGGAATGATGTTTTTCACATCCGGGCTGATCGACATCGCACTGACGCGCCCCTGCGCTGCGGCAATCAATTCATCCAGAAAACCGACATCACCATCGAGCGTCGCAGCGCCAGCACCGGGCAATTTCAGGAACGGTCCTTCCAGATGAAAACCCGGAGCATACGCATGGTTTTCGGTGGGCGCGTTGATCATCGCCTCAGTCAGTTCCGCCAGTTTGCCGATGGTTTTCGGTTCCATCACGCGGTAACAGGTAGGCAAAACCGTCGTGACGCCGTAACGCGGCAAAACCGCCAGGCAGTTAACCAGCTCGTCAGCGCTTTGTTCAAACAGAAAGTGATGCACGCCATGAATGTGCAGATCAATCAAGCCCGGGGTCAGGGTCATCCCCCGCCCATCAATGCGCGGGATTGAATCAGTATTGTTTTGGTTGTCGACCTCCGAATTGATCGCGTGAATCTTTCCATCGCGAACGGAAATCGAGGTGGCCACGACGCCGCGCATCGGATCGATGCCGCGAATGTTTTCAATGACAAAAGAGCGCGAGGGCGAGGGCGAAGTCATGATTTGGTTCCCTTGTTCGCACTGGCATGCAGTTGGCCGCCCGCGCGCTTGATTTGTTTGGCGACCACCGCAGGCAATTCGTTGTCACTGATGATGCCGGTGAAATCACGAACATGGCCGAAGCGCATCAAATCGCGTTTGGCAAATTTACTGTGGTCCGCCACGAGATAGGTTTCCCGCGCAGCCCCCATCATTTTTTGCAACATCAAACCAACCTGCTGCGATTGGTTATAGACGTTGCCCTGTTCATCAATGGCATCCGCCCCAATAAATGCCAGGTCCGTGGAAATCAGATCCAGGCTGTGCAATGTGACCGCACCGGTCAGGTCGGGCGAATTTTGTCGCAACGAACCGCCCAGCAACACAACCTCGATATCATCCGCGCCGAACAGGGCCGACGCGATAGGCAGCGATGTCGTGACCAGGGTTAACTTCCCGATGGCCCGCAATCGATTGGCGATCGCCAGCGTGGTGGTGCCCGAATCGAGCATAATTGACTGGCCCGGCGTGATTAGTTTGAACACGCGGTCGGCAATGTTTTTTTTCGGCTCCGCCTGATGCTGCATGCGGTCGAGAAACTGGAAATCGAAACTGATGCGCCGGGTCGCCGCAGCCCCGCCGTGGGTGCGTAAAATATCGCCCTGATCCGCCAAATCCTGCAAATCCCGGCGAATTGTCATCCCACTGACACCGAATCGATCGGTCAATTGATCGATGGAACACTCGCCGCGCTCGTTGAGCAATGCGAGAATCTCGCGTCGGCGTGTGGCCATGGATTTGGGATTTGCGGGGGTCGCATGGTGTGCCATTTTGTGATAGTATGTTCAAAATGAACACGCGTGTCAAGGCCGACTTTTTAGGAGTTGGGTTTTGATCGCCGTGAGCTGCAATGGCTGCACGAGACAGCCCGACCTGACCCGCGATGCAATAGCCGGGCGGAAAAAATGGGCTGATTGAATATTCACACCATCCAGGAATCGACAACACTATGACCACCCCTTCCTCAATAACTGCTGGTGCGGCGCAAGTTGATCTGACGCCGTCGAAGTCCATGTTTTTGTATGGCTATCCAAACGTCGCGCGAAACAGCACCGGCGTGCACGATCCATTATTGGCTTCGGCGCTGTACATCAACAACGGCGAGCAATCGGTGCTGTTCATCGGTACCGACTTAATCTGGGTGCCTCGGCCCACCGTGTTGTCGGCACGCAAACGTATTTGCGAAGCCGTCGGTGTGCCCGAAGCCAACATCATGGTCAGTGCATCGCACACACACTCGGGTCCGATCATCGGCGACATGTTGTGCTCGCAACATGATCCGGTGGTGCCGCGAAGCGATCCGGCCTACACGCGACAAGTTGAAGATGCGATTGTCCGCGCAGCAACACAGGCGGTGCGTGAAGCGCAACCTGCCGTGTTGGGTTTAACCCGTGCGGATGCGACCGGCGTGGGGACGAATCGCCACGATCCGAATGGGCCGTCAAATTTGCAGGTGCCGGTGTTGATGGTCCGTGCCGCCAACGGCCAAGGCAATGCAAGCGAGGGCAAGCCAATCGGACTGATGCTGATTTGCAACATGCATCCGACCGTTTTGCACGAGGATTCGACGCTTTACAGTGGTGACTTCCCCGGCTTGGCACGCAATTATTTGCAAGGCAATATTTCGAACGGAAGCGGCAACGGCAAAGGCATGTGTCCCGTGGTGTATCACATGGGAACCGCAGGCAACCAAAGCCCGCGTCACGTCACGAAAGGCAACACGATGGCCGAGACGCAACGCCTCGGCGAGGTCCTGGGTAAAGCGGTCGAGAAAGCATTAGCGTCTATTGATTACCTGAGCGACGTGGCCATCCGAACGGACGCGGCCATGGTTGATATGCCGTTGCGTGAGATACCGGCGCTCGCCGACGCCGAAGCCCAACAGGCCGCCACGGTAGCCCGTTACGAAAGATTAAAAGCTGAAGGTGCCCCGCGCACCGAAGTGCGTACCGCCGAATGCGATGTGTTTGGCGTTGATGAAACGGTGACCTTGGCCAAGGCCGCCGCCGATGGCACCATTGCCGCCATGGCGAAGGAAGCCGGTCCTGCCGAAGTGCAATTGCTTCAGGTTGGCGAGTGGAAATTTGTCGGTTGGCCCGGTGAAGTGTTCATCGAATTCGGCAACGCGGTGCAGAAAGCCGACAAGGATGCGTTTGTCATCACGCTGGCCAACGGTGATGTGCAGGGATATCTGGTCACGCAGGAAGCCATCGACCGCGGCTATTATGAAGCGAACAACGCCGTGTATAAAAGCCCGGATAGTCCGCAGGCATTTGTCGATGCGACGCTAAAACTGCTGGGCAAATCGTAAATCACAATCCATCATCACACGAACCAATACAAAATCAATCAAATATTAAACGGGTAAGACTCACATGAAAACTATACGTTTCGGCATTATCGGTTGCGGGTTGATGGGCAAAGAATTTGCGTCGGCAGCGGCGCGATGGTGTCACCTGGTTGATCCGGCGGCTCGCCCGGAAATCGTGGCCATCTGCAACCGATCAGAAAAACCCTTCGCGTGGTTCACCGAAAATTTTCCAACGATCACGCAAGTCACGCACGATTACAAAGCACTGTTAGCCAACCCGGATGTCGACGCGGTGTACATCGCGTTGCCGCACGATTTACATGAACAAACGTACATCGATGCGATTCGCGCGGGCAAACATTTGATGGGTGAAAAGCCGTTCGGAATTGACCTGCAAGCGAATCGCGCTATTGCTGACGCCATTGCCAAACATCCCGATGTGTTTGTGCGCTGCGTATCACAGTTTCCGTTTTATCCTGCGGTGCAGCATCTGGGCACGATGGTCGAGCAGAAAAAATTCGGCCGTATCCTGAATGTGCAGACGGGCTTTTTGCATTCATCGGATTTGGATCGCGATAAGCCGATCAACTGGAAACGCATGATCGAATCGAACGGCGAATACGGCGTGATGGGCGACCTGGGCATGCATGCCTGTCATGTGCCGTTGCGGGCGGGATGGCGGCCGATGCGTGCGTCATCGGGCGAACTGAAAATTTCCTCCGTGTTGTCGAACGTGGTCACCGAGCGCTGGACGGATAAAACGCGCAGCGAAAAAACGCCATGCAAGACATGGGACAACGCAACCGTGTTGATTCACGCCCACGATCCTCAGACCGACAACCAGTTCCCCTGGACATTGCGAACCGAACGCATTGCCCCGGGCGAAAAAAATTCATGGTACGTTGAAGTTCTGGGCGAAACCATGTCCGCCAAATGGAACAGTCGCGAAGCCAACACGCTGCATGTGCTCGACCATCAGGCGACCGGCGGCGCGCAAAACTGGCAACAATTACAAACCGGCTATTCGCCTCGCTATGCCACGATCACCGGCGGCATTTTCGAATTCGGTTTCACCGACGCGATCCTGCAAATGTGGGCCGCTTACCTGCATGAAATGGTCACCGGCGAAGTGCCGAACAGTTTTGCCGGTTGCGTCACACCCGACGAGGTGACCGTGAGCCACGAAATCTTCACCGCAGCGCTGCAATCAGCCAATGGGTAATTTTTATTTTTGGGGCATGATGATTTATGATCATTCATCATGCCAAAAACTCACGTCGAAAAATCGTTAACTCTCAACGCTCCGATCGATCAGGTATTTTCTGCGATCAATGACCTGCATCATTGGGGCAAGTGGTCGCCCTGGTTGATTCTCGAACCCGAAGCCGAGGTGACGGTCGCGGAAGATGGCAAGTCGTATTCATGGCAAGGCCAGCGAATCGGCAGCGGCCACATGCAAATTTCCGGCGAATCAAAAAACCAATGGATCAATTTTGACCTGACGTTTTTAACGCCATGGAAATCAACAGCCAACGTTCGATTTGAATTTCACCCCAAGCCCGATGGCCAACAAACCACCGTAACCTGGATGATGGATAGTAAGCTGCCGTTTTTCATGTTCTGGATGAAGGGCATGATGGAAACATTCATCGGCATGGATTTTGAACGCGGCCTCAAACTCCTCAAGGATCATGTCGAAGACGGGCACGTTCACTCAACGCTCGAGTTCCAAGGTGTGAGCGCGTATCCGGGTTGCCAGTATGTCGGCATCAAAAACGCCTGCGCAATCGCGGACATCGGCGATGCCATGAAGCGCGACTTTGAAACGCTTTCAACGTTTTGCCAATCACATCAGGACACCATCGCCGGGCCACCTGTTTCCATTTACCACAAATGGAGCCTCACCAAAATGCAGGCGACCTACACGGCGGCGATCCCGGTCACACAAATTCCCGCCGACCTGTCCGCATCCCCCGCTACCTTAATCACCGGCCACATTCCGGCTACGCAGGTTTACACCATTCGCCACATCGGCCCCTACGAACACCTGGCCAATGCATGGGCGGCGGTGATGAACCTCCAACGTTCCAAGCAAGTTAAAACCAAAAAAGGCATCCACCCCTTTGAGGAATATGTCAACGATCCGTGCAACGTCACACCCAATGAATTGATCACCGACATCCGATTCGCAGTCATGTAACCCCCCCCACGCCCCCCCACATTTCCCCACATACTTGTGCACGCAGGGTTCCTCCGCATGCTTGCCCCTGCACTTTTCCTCTGAATTTCCCCTGGTTTTTCGCTGTTTTCGTCCACAATCTCCCGCGTGTCACTCCGCATCGCACGCGCAACGGAACCCGCTATTCGCTGTCGATGAGTCAGGCGTATTCCCCGTGCGTGCGGCCACACGATAGCGATTGCAATAACTGCGATGGCATAAAAAGCTGCCACCCTTTTGCAGCTTATGCGTTAGGCCGTTGCCATATTCCTGAGGCGGGCCGACCGGATTATCGCGCACAAGTTTTTCGTCCACGGCGACGTCCGCGTCTACGTGCCACGTCGGACTAAACCAATCGCTGGTCCATTCCCACACATTGCCCGACATGCAATACAACCCGTAGCCGTTGGGCAAAAACGCATCAACCGGACACGTCCCGACATAGCCATCGGCCGCAGTGTTTTCATCCGGGAATTTGCCTTGCCAGATGTTGCAACGATGTTTACCCAACGGCTCCAATGCATCACCCCACGGATATTTCTTCTGCACCAATCCGCCACGGGCCGCGTACTCCCATTCGGCTTCCGTCAACAAACGCTTGCCCGACCAATGGCAATACGCCATCGCATCGTTCCAACTCACATGCGTCACCGGATGATCCTCGCGCCCTTTCAAATTCGACCGCTCGCCCTCGGGACGATCCCATCGCGCGCCGGGCACAGCCACCCACCATCGCAAACCTGGCGGCGAATTAGCGTCACCCAACTTGGCCGCATACTTTTTCGACAGGTGCCCGCGAAACGCAAACGACCAGCCAAATTTTTCGCTATCGGTCACATACCCCGTCGCTTTGACGAACTCGCCGTACTGCGCGTTGGTCACCGCAAACTTATCGATATGAAACGGCCGAACCACCACCTCACGCACCGGCCCTTCACCATCGGCCTCCCACGCCTCATCCGAATCCGTCCCCATCAAAAACGCACCACCCTCAATCGCCACCAAATTTTCACCATGCGCACGACAACCCGACACCGGCGCTTCGCGAATCACCGCCGCTAATTCAACCTGCAATGTATCTACGTTTTTCAGCCCCTTGCCCGCATGATCGACCGCACTACTTTGGCCGATCGGCTCCCCATTTTTCCCCATCGACCCAGCCACACTGCTCGCACTCGGCGTACAACAACTTTTCTTTTCCGTGCTCATCCCACCAGTGTAGCAATCACCAACCCACAATCACAAAACAATAAAACACTCGTCCACAGACGACACAGATCAAAACAAAAAAACCATGTACAAAAACCAACACAACACATCTCAGCCCCCCCCCCACCCCACACACACACATACGCCACCCCATATTCCCCCCGCATCCCTCACCGTCTCACTGCCTCACTGTTATCCCCCTGCCTTATCTCTGTGTCTCTCTGTGCCTGTGTGGTTTGATTTCCCCCATCCCCCGCTCAACCCGCCTTGTACTGTTTCGCATAGTATTCGCGATACGCCCCGCTCTTCACACGCTTCCACCAGTCTTCATGATCACGATACCACTGCACCGTTTCTTCCAGCGCCGCGGGCCAAGCTGATCGCGTCGGCTGCCAACCCAACTCACGTTTGATCTTCGTCGCATCGATCGCGTACCGTCGATCATGCCCCGCACGGTCTTCGACATAGCGAATTTTCTCTTCGCCGAACCCCATGATCGACAGGATCGAGTTCGTCAATTCCAGGTTCGATCGCTCGTTGTTGCCACCGACGTTATAGGTTTCGCCCGTCTTGCCATTTTCCAGCACCGTCAACACCGCTTCGGCATGATCCACCACATGCAACCAGTCACGCACGTTCAAACCATCGCCATACAACGGCACCTTCTCACCTTCCATCAGGTTCGTCACGAATAGCGGAATCACCTTCTCCGGAAAATGGTACGGCCCAAAATTATTCGAACAATTCGTGATCGTGCAGTCCATGCCAAACGTGTGTTCATAGGCACGCACCAGCATGTCCGACGCCGCTTTGCTCGCGGCATACGGACTGCGCGGATCGTATGGCGTGTCTTCGGTAAACATCACCTCCGGCTGATCCAAAGGCAACGACCCGTACACCTCATCGGTACTCACATGATGAAATCGTTTGGCCGCAAACGGTGCTTTGCCATCGCTGTTTTCGCTCCACACATGGCGACATGCATCCAGCAAACATTGCGTGCCCATCACGTTCGTTTCCAGAAACGGTTTGCTATCGAGAATCGATCGATCGACGTGGCTTTCCGCGGCAAAATGCACCACCGCATCGACATTGGCTACCAACTCGCGCACCAGTTTGTCGTCGCCGATGTTGCCATGCACGAATGTGTAGCGCTCATCGGATTCGATGTCGGAGAGGTTTTCCGGATTGCCCGCATAGGTCAGCGCATCCAGATTCGTGATGCGCATGTCCGAGCGTTGCTCCAGGGCAAACCGAATGAAATTCGAGCCAATAAAACCACTGCCACCAGTGACCAGAATATGGGAATAGGTGCGACTCATGATGCGATCGACTCCATGCGTTGGATCACGTCGGACAAATTGTTTTCCCAACTCGGCATCGGCCCGATGGCCGTTTCCGTGTGGGATAAATCTAAAACACTATACGCCGGCCGTTTCGCCGGTCGCGGAAATTCATCGGTCGCACACGGATCAACCCGACAGCCATTGCCATCCATCGCCATGATCCGCTGGGCAAATTCATACCACGTGCATTCGCCACCATCGGTCAGATGATGCATCCCGCGTACGCCTTGTTCGATCATCGCCAGACTCGCCCGCGCCAGATGCTCACAACTCGTCGGCCGACCGCGCTGATCGTTCACCACTTTCAAGGCCTCTTTCGTTCGCCCCAGTTTCAGCATCGTCCCCACAAAATTATTACCCCACGGCGCGTACAACCAACTCGTCCGCAGCACCAGATAATCCGCACCACTTTTCTCGATCAGTGCTTCGCCCAGCGCTTTGCTGCGCCCATAGGCATTGATCGGATCGCGCGTTTGATCGGTTTTATATGGCTCGTTCGCCTGGCCATTGAACACATAGTCCGTGCTGTAATGCACCAGCGTCGCCCCGATCGCCGCGCAATGATCGGCCAGCGCCCCCACCCCTGTGCCGTTGATCGCCATCGCCGCCGATTCACCCTCCGGCGTTTCGCAACCATCGACATTCGTATAAGCCGCGCAATTGATCACCAATGTTGTTCCATCAGGAATGCCGCGTGCAATCGATGCCGACTCGCTCAGATCAACCGCCTCGCGCCCCGCTGATACATACCCATGCCCGCGTGCATCCAACAACGCGCACCACGCCCGGCCCAACATGCCGCCCGCACCCAGGATCACGATCGAAGATGTTGTTCCCTTGCTGTCACTCACCCTTCGTTTCCTTCAGATTCTTTGAGCAACTGCAACAGATACTGCCCATAGGTATTGCTTTTCATCGACTCGCCCAGTTTTTCCAACTGCGCTGCGTCGATGAATCCCATGTTGAACGCGATCTCTTCGGGACAGGAAATCATCATGCCCTGTCGCTGTTCGATCGCTTCGACAAATGTGCCCGCCTGCAACAACGACTCATGCGTGCCCGCGTCCAGCCATGCCAGGCCTCGGCTCCACAACTGCACTTTCAAATTATTCTGTTCCAGGTACACGCGATTCAAATCGGTGATTTCCAACTCACCGCGCGGCGATGGCTTCAATTGCTCGGCGATTTCCGTCACATGCTTGTCGTAAAAATACAAGCCGGGCACCGCGTAGTGACTCTTCGGCTTCGCGGGCTTTTCTTCCAACGAAATCACATTCATCTCATCATCGAATTCCACCACGCCATACCGCTCGGGATCTTTCACCGGATAGCCGAACACGATGGCACCTTCGGTCAATTGCGCCGCTTCGCGCAATGTGGATCGCAAGCCGGAGCCATAAAAAATATTGTCACCCAGCGTCAGGCACACCGGTTCGCCCCGGGCAAATTCCTTGTCCAACAAAAACGCCTGCGCCAGTCCCGCTGGTTCCGGCTGTTCCACATACGAAAATGCCATCCCCCATTGCGAACCATCGCCCAACAATCCGCGAAACAACGGCAAATGGTCCGGCGTCGAAATGATCAACACTTCGCGAATGCCCGCCAGCATCAACACGCTCAGCGGATAATAAATCATCGGCTTGTTATACACAGGCAACAACTGCTTGCTGATCCCTCGTGTGATCGGATACAGCCGTGTCCCATGTCCCCCTGCCAGAATAATGCCCTTCATAAATCCGTTCCCTGCTTGTTATCGTTTAACAATTGTCGCTTAATTTTCACCAGTAACGCGCCACTTCCAATACTTCGCCATCCGATGACTCAACCCACCGTCTCACCGTCTCACCGCCTCTTTGTTTTTCTTAATCCTTAATAGCCTTCCTCTGTGCCTCTGTGTCTCTGTGGTTTCCCGATTCCCACTCACCCCGGCTCATCCAATCGAAAATGTTTGATCTTCTTGTAGAGCGTCGTTCGGTTAATCCCCAGTTGCCCCGCGGTTTCCTGACGGTTCCAATTATTCGCTTCCAACGCCGCTAACAGGATACATCGCTCAGGCTCTTGCAGCGCCTCGGCTAACGGCATCGGCGTCCACCCCCCCCCCACATTTCCCCCCCCCCCCCCCACGTTCCCCCACACGTGCTCACCCATATTCCCCGCCGGATGGGATCCAGCATGTCCCGCGTGGTTGCGGCCTAATCCCAAACCGCCGACCTCACCTGTGATCGACTCGGGCAAATGGGCGGCGGTGATCTGGGGCTGACGACTCAGCACCACGGCGCGCTCGATCGCGTTTTCCAATTCACGCACATTCCCCGGCCAATCATAGCCACGCAGCGCGTCCATCGCCTCGTGGCCGATGGTTCGCTGTTTGTTATTTTGTTCGCAATATTTCGTGAGAAAATGCTCAGCCAACAGCGGGATATCACCCACTCGCTCGCGCAGCGATGGCATCGCCAGATTCACCACATTGATCCGGTAATACAAATCCTCACGGAATTCACCGGCCCGCACCAGATCTTCCAATGGCTTATTCGTCGCCAACACAAAACGCACATCCACCTCTTGCGTCTGCGTCGATCCGATCGGCTCAAATTTCTTTTCCTGCAACACACGCAATAATTTCAATTGCAACGCAGGGGTCGCGCTGTTGATCTCATCGATAAACAATGTCCCGCCATCGGCCGCTAAACATTTGCCGGGCTTGTCTGCATCTGCCCCCGTGAACGCGCCTTTTACATGTCCGAACAATTCCGATTCCATCAACGTTTCCGGAATCGCACCGCACGAGACGGTTACGAATGGCCCGCTGCCACGTGGGCTGCGCGTGTGAATCGCGCGGGCCATCAAACTTTTACCCGTGCCCGATTCGCCGCTGACCAAGACGGTCGTCCGACTGTCTGCGACCGCATCCACCAGGTCGTACACCTTTTGCATGCGGTAGTCTGCACCCACGACATTTTCAATGCCATAGCGTTGCGACAATTGATCTTTGAGCGATTTGTTTTCTGCGAGCAGTTGATGCTGACGCAGGGCTTTGCTGACCGCGATGCGCAGTTCTTCATCGACCAAAGGCTTGGTCAGATAGTCTGCGGCTCCCAGCTTGATCGCTTCGACCGCGGATTCGATTTTGCCGAACCCCGTGATCATGATGACGGCCAGGTCTTCATATGTTTTGCGCAGATGCTTCAACAATTCCAACCCATCGAGGTCAGGCATATTGATATCCGACACGACTAATCCAAATGGATCCCGATCGGGCGAGTGCGCATTATTTTCCAACAACGCCAGCGCTTCTTCGCCACCACACGCGGTGGTCGTTCGATGACCATCGTGTTCGAGAAATTCCGCCAATGATTCGACCACCAACGGGTCATCATCAACAACCAAAATGCGTGGGGTATGGGCCATAACGGGGCTTGGGATGTTTTCCTAATCCGACACAGTCGTTATCGGGCTGTCGCTTGCACGCAACATGCTCTGAACTTATCGTCGCGTTGAGTCCACATCTTGAGGCCCCCGTGTTACTCTGACGATACACGAACGCAACCATCGCCTGCGCAGAGCATCGGCTCGGGCTGGTCGGTTTCGACCCATCACATCACACCCATCGTTACCAGTTAACGCCATCAACCTACGCGTCGGCGGTCACAGCATGCTCGGCCTTCTCCGTGGCCGTCTCGCTGACCGTCTCGCTGGAATCTGCGCTTGCTTGAGTTTCCGAAGATTCTGCTGTGATTGTCGCAACATTCTCAGCATCAACTTCTTTTGCAATTGCGTTTGCGTTTGCGTTTGCGTTTATCGATGTATTGGCCTCGGCCGACACTGGCGGTACATCTTTCTGTTTGGATATCGGTGCAGGGGCGCTTGGGCCGTGCGGTACATTCTTACGCGCAGGCGGACGACGGCGGTTGGCGGCCATGCTGGTATCCATGGCTGTCCACCGCACTGATTGCCAGAATGTCCGCTCCAACTCCGGGTAATCGGTCACGCGAAAATGACAGCGATGAATGCCAGCGGCCTGCAATTTGATCAACGATTTATCGAGCAATAATCGGTCCACGCCTTGCGATCGCGCGTCTTCTTCCACCACCAACCGGTGCAGCGCAGCCATTTGCCCGTCGTAGCCACACAATAAAACGCCCACCAATTGCCCATCGATATGCGCGACCAGACTTTGCCCCGGATACAGCAAAAGATAATCAGCAATCTGCTGCGCTTCGGGTACACGTCGCAATGGAAACGGACACAACGCCGTCGCATCGGCGGCGGTCATCGTGCCCAGGGCAGCATTGATCATGCCGACTTGTTCGTCCGTGTCACCGCTTGCGTCAGCGCCATTGGTATCGTCAGCGGCACCAGCACCAGCTTCGCTCGAGCGCAGCCGTTCTGTCTCTTCGACTTCGCGGGCCCACAGCTCCACGACGCTGTCGATGTCTTCGGGCAACAGTTCTCGGACTTCAATCGACATGGTGGTGAATCAGCCTGGAACGCAGGTCTGCTGCACCCAAATCGAGCGCAACCACAAACCCACTATCACCACTATCGGTCAATTCGACGCGCCACTTCCCCCACCCCACCCCCCCCCACGTTTCCCCACGTTTCCCCACGTTTCCCCACGCATGTCTCTTCACATTTCCCTTCCACGCACGCGACCGCGCGGTATTCACCGCGGGCTATCAATCTCCCACTTCCCCCCCACATGCTTCCGCATGCATGTCTCCGTCTATTTTTCCTCTCGTTTTCTCGCCTCGTGCTTGAGCTATGTCGGTGCCTGCCGCGCGGTATTCACCGCGGGCTAACACCCCCCACTTCCCCCACACCCACCTTGCAAACACTTTTAACTATTTATTGCTGACTATTAATTCAAAACACCGATCGCTTGAGCATCACGTGTGGACAGGGCAACCGATTCGCCATCGTACTCATAGGTTTTCACGGTGCCGTCACGCTTCCATGATCGATCGCAACGCGCTTCCTCACGCAGATCATCGACGCGCATGTCGTTGATCGTATCATCGACCACAAATCGGCTGATCCCGCACAGGTCTGCCAAATCACCCGCATCGAAATCGGCCAACACGTCCGACGCGGGCACCGTCAATCCCATGTCCAAGGGATTGTCGATGCCTTCTTTGGCCCGTACCGATTCGAGCGCACGCAGCCAGTCATCGCGCATCTGCATCACGGTCGCCCAGTGTTCGCTTTCTTCGACGGCCACCGGCTCGGGGAGCAAAGTCAGATGCACGCTCTCGCTGTCTTCGCCATGCAATGCCCGCCAGGCTTCATCGGCGGTGTGCGGGACGATCGGTGCCAACAATCGAATCAGCGCATCGGCTATTCGATACATGGCTGTCTGCGCTCGTCGACGCCGCGGGCCGTCTGCGGCATCGCAATACACGCGATCCTTCACGGCACTGGCAAACACGGCGGAAATCGTGTCGTTGCAAAAATTGTAAAGCGCTTCGGTGGCCCGTCGGAATTCATACTTCTCATAGGCCTGACGCACTTCATCGGTCAGTTCCATCAGTTCATCCAACACCCACGCTTCCAACGTCGTGCCGTCATCGCTGGTCAGGTCGACCACATCTTTCTGGACATCGAAATCCACCACGTTCGATAGCAAATATCGAATCGTGTTGCGGATTTTTCGATAGGCTTCGCCGGCCACCCGGAAATATTCCATGTCGACCTTCACATCATTTTCATACGCCAGCGACGCCACCCACCATCGGCACACATCCGCGCCGTAATCCTTAAACAGATCGTCCACGCTGATCGCATTGCCATCGGACTTGCTCATCTTGCGGCCGTCCTTGGCCACCATGAAACCATGCGTTAACACGCTCTTGAACGGTGCGTGCCCGGTCGCGCCTAACCCCAACAGCAACGACACCTGGAACCACCCGCGATGCTGGTCCGATCCTTCCAGATACAAATCTGCCGGATAGGCTTCATCGCCAAATCGCTGACGCAACACCGCATGCCACGATGATCCCGACTCGAACCACACGTCGAATGTATCGCCGCCGCATTTGATTTCTGATGGCTGATTTTTTATTTCTGATTTCACGGCATCCGACACGTCGGGATCGCTATCGACGTCGTATTGGGCCAACAAAACTTCCGGCGAGGCGGTGAACCATGCGTCCGATCCTTTCTCGCGCACCACGGCCGACACCGCGCGCACGCTCGCGGCGGTCAGCAACACCGCACCACTGCCGGTGACAAACGCCGGGATCGGCAGGCCCCACGAACGCTGACGCGAGATACACCAGTCGGGCCGGGATTCCAACATCCCACGCATTCGGTTACGGCCCCACTCGGGAATAAATTTCACATCACTGGCCGTCTCGCTCAGGGCCGCGTGTCGCAGGGTTTCGTGGAACTTTTGGTTCCCCAGATGTGCCGTTTCGTAGGGCTTATTCACATCAATAAACCATTGCTCGGTCGCACGGAAAATCACCGGCGTTTTGCCTCGCCAATCATGCGGATAGCTATGCATGAACTTCGCCGCTTGCAACAGATGCCCGCTCTTGCGCAATCGCTCAACCACCAGGTCGTTGCCTTCCCACACCGACTTGCCACGCAACCAATTCGGGGCTGTGATATCAAACGTCCCGTCGCCGCGCACCGGGCAATACACATCCAATCCCTCGCGCAGTCCGGTTTGATAATCCTCCACGCCGTGGCCCGGTGCGGTGTGCACCAGTCCCGTGCCGTCTTCCAATGTCACGTACTCGGCGGCCACCACTTTGCGCAACTTCCCATCATCGAGGAATGGATGCGCATATTCGATGCCGATCAGTTCCTCGCCGCGCACCACTTTGGTTGGCTCGACCGCATCCTTCCCGGCAGCGGCCAAAACTTTGCCCGCTAAATCGACAGCCATCACCACCACCCGGCCGTCCACTTCGTAATAGCCGTAGTCGTAGCGTGGATGCACTGCCACCGCCAGGTTCGCCGGCAATGTCCACGGCGTGGTGGTCCAGATCGCCAACCCGCCGTTGGTGCTGATTCCTTCGATCATGCAATCGAACACCACGAACACGCTCGTGTCTTCGCGGTCGTAATATTCCAGCTCGGCCTCGGCCAACGCCGTCTGGTTTTCGATCGACCAGTGCACCGGCTTCAACCCGCGATAGGCCAAACCCTTTTCCACCAGCTCGGCAAAAACCTCCAGCACCGCCGCCTCATACGCCGGGTTCATCGTCAGGTAGGGCTCGTCATAACCGGCCATCGTCAACAATCGTTGCATCTGACCCGACTGCAACTTCACGAACTTCTCCGCATACTTGCGACACTGGCGACGGATCGATATCCCGTCCATCTCCTTGGCCTTGGGGCCTAACTCGCTCATCACCTTGTGCTCGATCGGCAAACCGTGACAGTCCCAGCCGGGCACAAAGTCGCAGTCATACCCGGCCATCGTCTTGGTCCGCACCACCAGATCCTTGAGCACCTTATTTAATAGATGCCCGATATGGATCGACCCGTTGGCGTACGGCGGGCCATCGTGAAACGTAAAACGCTCGCCACCCTCACGCGCTTGGCGGATCGCTTCATGCAGGCCGGCCTTGGACCATCGCTTCAATGTCGCAGGCTCGTTCTGGACCAGATTGGCCTTCATCGGGAACGGGGCACGCGGATTCTGCGGTAAATTCAGTGTCTTTTTAAAATTTGCCATAATTCATTAATCCCACCCCCCACCCCCCCACACTCCCCCCCCCCACACTTCCCCACGTCAGCCTTACACGCTAACCCATGCTCCCCCCCATACGCTCGTTACACATTTTATCCCTGTGCTATTTTGCCAATTTCTTGTACCCCGATCACCCGCTCATCCTAGCCAATGTCCCCCACCCCGTAAAAACCCACCCCCCCACATTCCCCCCACCACACCACATTCCCTCCACGCTTTTGTTGCTGTTGCATTGCATAGTGTCGCATCGCGTCGATCGCGTCGATCGCCAACCGCTTGCGGCTTGCCGCTTAGCCCGCCCATATATTCTCCCACCCCACCCCCACCCCACACCTCCCCCCACATTCCCACGTCTCGCCCATCGCGCGTGACATTATTTTTTCGATCAATCGTGACAAAATACATCCGATTTGCCATTTAACCATTGACCCAAGTGACTCGCAGGTTAGACTGGCGCAAACTCAGGTGCATCACTGCAATCATCATCAGCGGGCGTTTAATTTTATCAGTCGCAGCACTAACGGAATGTTGTGCATCGCCCGGAACGTATGATCGAACCATGCACCATCGCGAGGCATCGTCATGAAATTGCTCGTAGTGGGCGGCGCAGGTCATGTCGGAAAAATCATTCGACCTGTGCTCGAATCAAACGAACACGAATGCACGCATTACGATCTACGCCCGATCGAGGGAAGTACCTGCCGAACCATTCTTGCCAACGTCAACGATGACGCCCAGGTCAATGAGGCGGTCGCGGGTATGGACGGCGTGCTTTACATGCCGATGGGCGTGGACCCCAACCTCACCGGTTGTGCGGCGATCAACACGGATCCGTCGTTCGACGTCAACGTCAAGGGGCTTTACCGCTTTTTGACGCAAGCGGTCAAGGCGGGCGTGGGCTGGTTTTGCTATGTCAGCACGCTCAGCGTGTACCAGCGTATTTACGACCGCGACACCATCCTGACTGAACAGGAAGAGCCCGACGCGACGAGCCCATATGGGATGAGCAAGCGCATGGGCGAGGCGATGTGCGAGATGTATTCTCACGGCAATCCGCAACTGACCATGTTGGCGTTGCGCTTGTGCCATCCGATGAATGAAGAGGGCTGGGAACAAGCCCTGAAACGACATGCCGACAAAGCCAACGCGGGAGAAAACTGTCGGCCATGGATTGGGACACATCCCGATTCGTGTCGCCAACTGTTTGCTGCAGCGCTGCATTGTGACAAGCCCGGCTATCACCTGATCCAGGCGACCGGCGATACACAAGGCACCCATTTTGATCACACCAACGCCAAACGGATTTTGAACTGGGAGCCCGGCCAATACGTCACCACGGCTTGATGCCCAACGCTTACGCGACAGCTCGGCCCGGGGCCTGACGCGAATGCTTCACCAACGCGCGAACGCTTGACTCAAACGCAAGTGCTTAATCAACGCTTTCCCAATCTGGCATAAAAACGCCGAATCATTTCAAAATCGCTCACCCAATCGATTAATCCACGAATCGATGTTGTCATGAATGCTGCCAACCCTTCAACGGATTCCACAACTGACTCGAATACGACCGCTCCCGAACTCACCATCCATGAACATGGACTGCGTGAGTTGTGGCGATTGTTTCGGCCCAACCTGGTGCCCCACCGCTGGCGGCTGATTTGGGGATGTTCGTTCATCGCCATCTCGGGGGGCGTGTACGGCCTGATGCCACTGTTTGCCAAAGCGCTCTTTGACATGGCCATTCCCGAAGGCAGCATCGCATTGGCTGCCATGATCGGCGGCGCGTTCATCGTCACCCATGCCCTGCGTTTGTCCCTGTGGTATCTGGCCATGCGTCAGATCCTGCTCATTCAGGAAAAACTCACCTTCGCCCTGCGCACCCAGGGGTTTCGCCGATTGCAAAATCTGTCGCTGCGCTTTCATGGCCAATTTCCCTCGGGCTATCTCTATCAGGCCATCTTCGGCAATGCGATTCAATCGTTTGCCGGTTGCATGCAGACGGTTTTCAAACAACTGTCGCTGTACATCACCGCGTTGCTGATCAGTTTGATTTCATGTTTTATGCTCAACTGGGTGATGACGCTGGTCGTGTTGGTCGGCAGCATGGGGTACGTCGCGATCAGTCGTTTTTTATCGCCGCGCATTTACAAACGCACCCGCGAATCGGTCAACGCCCAAAACGACATCGCTGACTACATCGTCGATCGCCTGCGTGGCACGCACACCATCCAATCGTTGGCCATTGAGGATCATGTGCAAAACGAATTCGAAACGCGCCTGTGGCCGGCCCAAATGAAATCACTGGCCGTCGCCAAACAAACCTTCCAGCTCAACATCTGTAGCGAGTCCATGGGCTATATCGTCACGGCCATGATCATGATTTTCGGCGCGTGGGCTACGTTCGATCTGGGGTTGACCACAGGCGAACTGGTCGCGTTCCTGGCCTATCAAGCCACGTTCATCAACATCGTCTCCACCCTCACCAATGTCTGGGGCAGTTTCGCCAGCGCGCGAGCGGGCATGGACCAGTTCTATTCGCTGATGTATGTGCCCGATGATCTGGTCAATGAACAGGCCACCGAAAACCCTGCCGAACTCGAAACCGAAAAACTAACCCCCCTACCCACACCCACCCACGCACCCCCCCACGCCCCCCCCCACCCCACCCCCCACGCACCCACCCGGACACACATGCCTATTCCCATGCCCCTGCGTGGCGATCTGCAATTCCATGACGTGGGATTCAGCTACGACGATCAGCAAAACGTCATCAACCATTTGAACCTCACCGTGCCTGCGGGCCAAACGGTCGCACTCGTCGGGGCCAGTGGCAGTGGTAAAACCACCGTCGCCAACCTGTTGATGCGCTTCATCACGCCCACCTCGGGCCGAATCACGCTCGACAACATCGACACCCGCAGCCTACCCCTGCGCGATTACCGCACACTCTTTGGCGTCGTGTTGCAGGACCCCTATCTATTTAATGAATCCATTCGCACCAACCTCCTGTACGCCCGCGCCGATGCCACCGAACAAGACATGATCGACGCGCTCGAACAGGCTCAGGCATGGTCATTCGTTTCCCAATTGCCCGGTGGGTTGGACTATCCGGTTCGCGACGGCGGGCAAGGACTCTCCGGCGGACAACGCCAACGCCTGGCCATCGCCCGTTGCCTGTTATTGTGCAGCCGATTTGTCATTCTTGATGAGCCCACCTCCGCGCTCGATCTCGAATCCGAATACCACGTCCAACGCGCGCTCGACATTCTCTTCCAGCAATGCACCGTCTTTGTCATTGCCCACCGCCTCTCCACCATCCGTCGAGCCGATCGCATTCTCGTGCTCGACCATGGCCGCGTCGTCCAGGATGGCAATTACGACCAACTCGCCACCCAACCCGGACACTTCCAGAACCTGCACAACCTGTCGAACTATCAAACCACGCCGTAGCATGGATTCGCCCATATTATCGGCGTACCCTGCGGTGCCATCGCTCGCATCATCCCGGTATAATGCCTGACCCCACCGACCGCCCTGCTGTATTGGAAAGGCACTCTCCGTGACGACAAACAACGACAAGATCCAAGGCATTTTCACACCACACATGGTCCCGCTCGATCACGCAAGCCGCATCGATGAGCAGGAACTGCGACGCTATGTCGAATGGTTGATCAATCGTGGCGTGCACGGTCTGTACCCCAACGGGTCGAGCGGTGAGTTCACTCGGTTCACCCCTGAAGAGCGCCGCGAAATCGTGCGCATCGTGTGCGATCAAGCCGCGGGGCGTGTGCCTGTGTTAGCCGGTGCTGCCGAAGCCAATGTCCAGGAAACTCTGCGAGCCTGTGAAAACTATGCTCAGTACGGAGCCCGCGCCGTCGCCATCGTCAGTCCGTTCTATTACAAGCTCAGCCCCGAATCGGTCTACGCGTACTTCGCCGAGATTGCCCAATCCTCGCCCATCGATGTCACGCTTTACAACATTCCCATGTTCGCCAGTCCGATCGATGTGCCCACCATCCAACGTCTGGCTGACTTCCCACGCATCATCGGCATCAAGGATTCCTCCGGCGATCTCGCGTTCATGATGCGCATGATCTCGGCCATCCGGCCTCAGCGACCCGACTTCACCTTCCTCACCGGGTGGGAAGCCATCCTCGTCCCCATGTTGATCGCCGGTTGCGACGGCGGCACCCATGCCACCAGCGGCGTCGTCCCCGAATTGACGCGCAGCATGTACGACCTGACCCAGCGTGGCCAGATCGACGCGGCCATGGGCTTGCAATATCGCTTGCTCGAACTGTTCGATGCCATCGTTTACGCGGCGGACTTTCCCGAAGGATTACGCGCAGCCGTACAATTGCGCGGGTTCAATCTCGGCAAGGGTCGCCAACCGCTCAGCGATGTGCAAACCGCTGACATTGCTAAATTGCAAAACGCCATGCAATGCATCCTCAGCGACTTCGGCGTCACCGATCCACCCACCGCAGGCAGTTGCCCAACACCCCCGCATGGTCGAGATACCTCGCCCATCCCCGGCATCGGCAATACCTACAACACCCGCAATGACAATCATTCAAATCACTCCACCCCCCCCAACAACTCGGCCAACGCCATCAATCACGACGAAATCAACCAGATCACCCAACAAGTCCTCGCAGAACTACAACGTCACGGCGTCAAATAACCCCCCGCCCCCCCCCACACGCCCCCACGCCCCCCCACGTTTCCCCCGCGCAATTGACGTTTGCACACCACCCACTCACCCACACACTTGCGGCTTAGCACTTCCCAACTTTTAACTTTTAACTTTTAACTTTTAACTTTTAACTTTTAACTTTTAACTTTTAACTTTTAACTTTTAACTTTTAACTGATTATCCCCCCCAACACGGAATCTCGGTTGCCCAACATCAACGCCCTGTGGCAGACATTTGAAAACGATTGGCCCGCACTCATTCCCGTGCGGCCGGCATTGCAACGCGCGATCGATTTGCTCGTCGATGGCCATCAACACGATCGATTCATTCTCACCTGTGGCAATGGTGGCAGCGCCGCTGACAGCGATCACCTCACCACCGAATTGGTCAAATCATTCCTGCACCCGCGCCCGACCGAGGCCTCGCTGCGCGATCGACTTAACACGATCGCACCCGATGGCGAAACAGCCAACCACATCGCCGACAAACTCCAGCGCGGCATCCGGGCCATCAGCCTGACCCAACCCAGCGCGTTGCTCACTGCCGTCGCTAACGACCAGTCGCCCGATCTGGTGTTCGCCCAGTCCGTCTATGCCCTGGGCCGACCCGGCGACACGCTCATCACCTTCACCACCTCAGGCAATTCCCGCAACATCGTCCGTGCCATGCAAGTCGCCAAAGCCCTCGACATGCACACCATTTGTTTCACCGGCAACCGAACCGACACCGCCGTCCTACCCTTGGCCGACATCCTGTTGCCCTCACCTTCGGCGCACACCCCGCGCATCCAGGAATTCCATCTGCCGATGTACCACCTGTTGTGCGCCGCCGTCGAAGCCCTCTGCTTCGCGGACTAAAACATCCCAACCCATGTTTAGCGGGCGACACGCAGCGCCCCATTCTCATACAAAATTACGATAAATACTCACGCTTTGATACATACCAGCCCCCGGTGAATACCGGGGGTACGGCATTGCGAACACTCATGCCATTAAATTCTCGTGCGTGATTTCCCGTTAGCCGCCGCCTTCAGGCGGCGCGATGGCGTGTGTTTTCACCAACGTTCGCGCCGCCTGAAGGCGGCGGCTAACCCGCGAGTTCTAAACGGGATTGGTATAACCCGTCCCTCAAAACGAAAACGTCGTTTCGATCCAGAATTTGTTGCGATTCACGACGGTACTGTCGCCATCTAAAAATGCATACTTCATCAACACCGACCAGTTTTTGCTGATGTTCTTTTTCAACTGGGCATCGATTTCCCAACCGAAATCAGCACTGCCGGAATCCGCGCCGAAATGGTGATAGACCAGTTTGCCATCGACATCCCACGGCAGTGATCCGCCGACGTACAGATATAGATCCTGCAAACCCGTAGCCGGTGTGGTCAAAAACGCATCGGCCCAACCATTGAATTTATGGTTCGTGCCCAGCGGCGTCTGGAAACTGGCCGCACCGCCATCGCTGCCCAGCACTTCATAGCCCAGGCCCGCGTAGCCCAGATCTTTTTTCTTCACCTTCACATCGACCAGGTAGTACGACGCTTCGTACTCCGAAGTGTTGTTGTGGCCATCGGTTTGATAGGCATAGGACAACACGTAATCCAGCGACAGGCCATCGGTGTTCAAATGCCGATCCAAACCGAACCCGCCGGTTGCACGAACCCCGCCGGTGACGCTATTGAGCGATGCCGCCAGCGCTGCGTTATCCATATCAATTGAATAGACAAACCCGGTCAGCTTGAACGCATCGCAAAATTTATACGACGCGTTGAACACATGCGTACTCGTTTGCAGGTCCGGGCCCTTGTCCGCAAAAATACCCTGGGCATTCCAGACATAGCCATACACCAACAGCAGGTCCGGATTGTTCAACGTCGTTACCATTGAAACCGCGTCGTAGGTTTGTTCGAACTGTCGCCAGCCGACGTTACCGATAAATCGCGCATCGTCGAGCACCACGCGTTGTCGGCCTGCTTTGATATCAATACCCACGCCCATCTCGTTACTTTTATAACGCAGAAAAGCCTGATTGATTTCCGAATCAGGCGGATCAGCCACCACCGCACGCAATGGATCACCATCACCGGTCGCGGGCACGTTGTATAACGTTTCGTCGGGTGTCATTACATTTTCAAATTCCACCATCGCCGAAAAATTCTGCCACGCCTTGGTCTCATAACCTAAACGTAGTCGGTTGGTCACGGCACTGCTATAGTTCGTACCAGCCATCTCAACGAGTTCGATTCGGAAGCGATTATTAAAATGAACCTTGCCGCCAGTCACGGCATCCCATAGCGATTCAGCCGCCACATCCGGGTCGCTTAGATAGCCATAGCGTTCGGGTAACGCGCCAATGTTTGTGAAGTCTTTGGCATTCGCCGCAGACTCCGTGGGCGTTTCGGCCTGTAAAAACGCGGGAAAAACTAACATGGCAATTACGGCAGCGATGCACGCATGCAACGCGATCATCTTTTCGATCTTTTGTGTCTTGTTGACATTCATGGTCACAACTCCTGTGAAAAATTGGCCACAGACATAACGAGGTCCTGGTGGCTACCTCACACTGTTTCGGTTAATTCGTTAAGTGAATCAAAAAACATCCCGATGAGTACCCGTAACGTCCAAGTAGTTTTTACGCTGTTTCGTAGTGTTTTTACACCATTGCCGCCGGTAGCAAGACAAACCGGCCACGGAGGCAAGCTCATGTCCATTCGCACAAAACTCACGGCTATGGCCGCGGCGCCACTGGCGATCATCCTCATCATCAGTGTGATCAACGTGATCAGTCAGGCACGCACGGTCAGCGAGATGAACAATCTCGAGACGCTTTCGCAACTGTCGGTGAAGATCAGTTCCCTCGTTCATGAAACACAAAAAGAGCGAGGCCGAACCGCGGGCTTCCTCGGCAGCAAGGGCCAGAAGTTTCGATCTGAATTGACCGCGCAGCGTAAACTCGCCGACGAGAAAGCCAAAGAATTACATGCATTCCTTGAAACGTTTGACACGTCACATCACAATCCGGAAATTCAAACACAATTCACCGAGGCGATGTCCAAACTCAGTGAGTTACAAAGTTGGCGTCAGAAAATCGACAGCCTGAGTGTGCCGGCACCTGCCGCAATTGGTTACTACACCCAGATGAATGCGGCCATGCTCAACACCATTGGGTCGGTCGTGCATGAAAGCCAGCAAGCGGAAATTTCCAAACTGGTATCAGCGTATAGCTTGTTCTTGAAAGGCAAAGAACGCGCGGGCATCGAACGGGCAGTGCTCAGCAACACGTTCGCTCAAGATACATTCGGCCCAGGCATGTTCAGCAAATTCATCGCTCTGGTGACCGAGCAAAACACCTACACGGATGAATTCCAAAAGTTGGCCACCAATGATTCACGTCATGCTTATGACAAAGCCATGGGCGACCCATCGATCAAACAAGTTCAAGCCATGCGCGACATCGCCAGTGAAAAATCCGACACCGGCGGTTTCGGCGTTGATGCCAATCAGTGGTTTGCCACCATCACAAAAAAAATCAACCAACTCAAGTCCGTTGAAGATGCGCTCTCGCAGGAATTATCAAATCGCACCAGCGAAATCCGCGCCAGCGCTTCATCGGCCATGTGGAATTTACTGTTGATTGTCACCGTGGTGATTGTCTCGATGTCGGTGGTCACATGGTGGAGCATTCGTTCCATCACCGTGCCCATGAACGATCTGGTCGGCAAGATGGATTTGATTCAAACATCCAACGATCTGACGCAACGGTCGAATATCAATCGCAACGACGAGATCGGAAAAATGGCGGCGAGTTTCGACACCATGGTTGGCACACTCGAATCCATCATCAGTCAGGTCCGCACTTCCAGCGAACAGGTTGCCGCCGCAGCCACGGAAGTGTCATCCAACAGCGAACAACTCCAACAGGGCCTATCCGGCCAAGTCAGTCGTGTCAGCGAAATGCGTCAGGCTGTGATGGAAATGGCGCAGGATTCGCAAGCGATGGCGAGCAGCTCCACCCATGCCAATGAATCCGTCGCACAATCCGCAGACGTGGCCCGCGAAGGCGGCGAGATTGTCAATCAAACCGTCACCGGCATGCACAGCATTCAGGAAGCCGTCGATGCCGTGGCCACGATGATCAACACCTTGGGCGAACGCAGTGAAGAAATCGGCCAGGTCATCGAAGTCATCAACGACATCGCCGACCAGACCAACCTGTTAGCGCTCAACGCCGCGATCGAAGCTGCCCGAGCCGGTGAACATGGCCGAGGCTTTGCCGTGGTTGCGGATGAAGTGCGGAAGTTGGCTGATCGTACCACCAAAGCCACCGAAGAAATCGCCAATTCGATTCGCACGATTCAATCGGAAACCGGGTCGGCCGTGACACGCATGGAAGAAGGCACGACGCAAGTGAACCAAGGTGTGGAGTTGGCCAATCGCGCCACCGCCAGCCTGGAACAGATTGTCAGTGCCTCGTCTTCGTTGAGTACACAAGTCAGTTCGATTGCCGAAGGTGCCGAACGACAAAACCAATCGTCCGAACAAGTGCGTGAACACATCGAAGCCATCGAATCCTTTTCAAGCCAGGCCAACGACGGTTCGCGTGAAGCCTCACAAGCGGCCACGGACCTGTCGCGTCGGGCTGAGGAACTGTCCGAACTGGTGAGCCGATTTAAAACGACGAGTTGATGATCGTCCCATTGTGCGCATTACCCAGCTTCACCAAACGATACGATCCCCCTAACCCACCATGCGTCGTGTAAACCACGGCGTAAACACCCAGACCCGACGCTGCCATACCCTTGGCCGTCGGGTTTTTTTGTGGTGGTTTCATCGACATTCTCATACATATCACGCAAAACATATTGCAATGACAAACCCCCATTCGCTAGGATACATAGGAATGCCTCGGCCTCTGTGCCGTCGCCTTCGTACCTCTTTATCCAGCACCTATCGTTTTCCGGGAGAAAACCATGCAACGCAAAACGTGTGTACCAGAAGCGCATCCCAACCGACTCGAGTCGCTCGAGGCACGCGTGTTATTGAGTACAACAACGCACGTCGACCTGATGAATTATTTGCCTTTGGGTTACGAGTACAACTGGGACTACACGGTCGTGAATCTGGAGCCGGGCAAGACTGGCCAACTGCGTGCAAGCAGTTCGTCGCTCGACGATGGTTTCCTTTGGGTTCTGGATTACGACACAGAAAATTCCGGCTACCGAAGTATTCAGGAAGTTCGATTTCAAGATGGTTATTTTGAAATCGATTCGCAAAATGCCGGAGACGGTTCGGGCGTCTATCTCGACTACGATTACGATGATGCCAACCTGCCAGGCGACCAGCCCATGCGCCTGATGCCTGACGAAATCATCGTCGGCCAACAATATGATTACGCAGGATTGATCGACGGCTCGGCCTTGGTTGTCGGGATACCAACCCACTATCCATTAACCGGCACCGTGACCGGGCAAATCACCGTCCTGCCCGAACAAAAGCTGACGCTGAATAATGGCACAACGTATACCGTGATCCCATTGTCGTGGACCAGCACAACAACGGTCACTGTCCCGGAACTGGATATCACGGATCTGTCAGAAACCACTTCTGAAATGTGGTACCTCGCCGAAGACGTGGGCATCGTCGCGATGGAACTTTTCAGCGAAGGGGAATTGGCCTATCGATTGGAACTCGATTCGCATAACGTCCCACCACCGCCTTACCAATTGCGCGATGGGGTGTTGAATATCACTGGGTCCGACGAATCCGATGACATCGCGATAGCCATCGCCGATGGCCGTGTCACCATCACCGTTAATGACTATTCCAAGCGATTGGACTGCGATCTGGTCAATCGGATTGAGCTGATCGGTGGCAGCGGGGTTGATACGTTGATCTTTCAAGCGGACGCCAATCAGCGCGAACATGCGATTATGTATCGTGAAGGTTTTGGCTCGATATCCAGCCCTGGACTTGAAGTTTCCTATCGAGATTTTCAGTTTACCCAGGCACACGGTCAGTCCGGTGATTTTGCCGAGCTATACGATGGACCGGGTGATGATAAATTTATTGCCTACAGTCCGAACCAACAATCCCCAGCCTCAAAACTGGGCGCTATCACCATGTCGGAGGGCCTACCCAGTGCGATTGAAACCACCGGGTTCGGCCAGGTCAACGCTTATGCCATTCATGGTGGCAACGATCATGCACTCATGCAACGCGCTGACGTGACCAGCCAATTCCGAAGCTTTTCAACCTTCATTGATCGCACTTCAAGCGACGGCAACTACCAATATGCGTCGGGCTTTGAACTCACCAACATTGCTGGCATACCCGGCGACACCGTGACCCTCTACGACACGCCCTACGACGACCACCTGAAAGTCACCACAAATGCGTCCGACCATATCTCACTGGTGATGACAAGCCCCGGCCTAGCACGTGTGGCCAGTGGGTACCAAACGCATCTCATCATGCAGCATCTCGATTCATACGACACGCTTGATATTTATCCTCGCGTCGGTTCACAACGCATTATTTTTGCCACCAATCAAGCCACGATCGAAACCTCACGCGACTCGTTCTACACGATCACCGGCTTTGATCGTATGAATGCGTTTTATTCGCACCATGCAAAGGTCGTTGAATTTCACGACACGCCGGGCGACGATTATTTCTACGGCTATGACGGGTTCAGCGGCATGACATCTCCGAATCAGTCCGTCTATGCCCAGGGATTCCACACGGTGCGCAGTTTTGCCAATCAAGGCGGTTATGATTTTGCCGAGTTGTACGACAGCACCCAGAACGATCATGTACGCACGTTCGAAAACTTTACGGAACTTAAACATGGATCCATCTATCGTCATGCGGCGGGATTTGAAAAAACCAATGTTTATAGTGTCAATGGTGGCGAAGATTTCGTAGAGTTTTATGACACGCCGGGTAACGATCATTTCTATTCCTTCGCACAATTCTCAGCAATGAACAGCAGCAACGGCCTGCAACGCTATGCCTCAGGCTTCGATCGCGTCAATGCCTATGCCATCTACGGCGGGCAGGATTTCGCCGAGTTCTATGACACGCTGGGCAACGATGCGTTTCGATCGTTTGAAACGTTCAGCGATATGACCAGCACCGGGTCGGTCGAATTGTATCGGTACGTCAGTGGATTCGATCAGGTCAATGCCTATGCGAATCATGGCGGATCGGGTGGCGTCGATTTGGCGATGTTATACGACACGAACGGGCGCGATGATTTTTATGGCAATGGGCAATTCGGACAGTTGTATTCGCCCGATCGACAACGGCTGGTGTATGCTTCGGGATTCGCGGCGATGACGATTGATGGCTCGGGCGCGGGGCTCAACACGCGGCGCATTAATGCGCTGGGCTATTCATTGAGCGAGGTGGGAATCTGGTCGTAACCAACCTGCGTCATGCGATACACTATGCGGGTCATGACCGAACCGATCGAACAGCCTGATCAGACCGATAGCCCGGAATTGCCTGCCTATGAAAAGTTGGGGTCGTTTTATCTGGGCAAGCGCTACGACCCGCAGGCCAGTTGCATCGATGATGAAAAATTGTTGTACGACGCGAAGGATCTGACGACGCATGCGGTGTGCGTGGGCATGACCGGCTCAGGCAAAACGGGGTTGTGCGTTTCACTGTTGGAAGAAGCGGCGTTGGATGGCGTGCCTGCGATCATCATCGATCCCAAGGGCGACCTATCAAACCTGTTGCTGACGTTTCCGAATCTGAGTGCGGATGATTTTGCGCCGTGGGTTTCTGCCGAAGAAGCGGCGCGTAAACAGATGGACGTGGGTGATTATGCGGAAAAAGTGGCCACGACCTGGCGCGAAGGATTAGCGTCATGGGATCAGGATGGCACGCGCATTCAGCGATTGAAAGAGGCCGCGGATGTGGTGGTGTATACGCCGGGCGCGGGCGGAGACAGTGGCGGGTTGCCGATCAGTGTGTTGCGAAGTTTTGCGGTGCCTGAACAAGCCGTGCGTGATGATGCCGAAGCGCTGCGAGAAAAAATCAACGGCGCGATCAGCGGGCTATTGGCGATGTTGGATATCGATGCCGATCCGCTGCAGAGCCGGGAATATATTTTGCTCGCCAACATCGTGTCGCACCAATGGGAAGCGGGGAACGATGTGGATTTGCCTGCGTTGATTCGCTGGGTGCAGGAACCGCCGTTTGAACAGGTGGGCGTGCTCGATGTGAATACGTTTTATCCTGCCAAAGATCGGGTGGGGTTGGCAATGCGGATCAACAATCTGTTGGCATCGCCGGGTTTTGAACGATGGATGCAGGGCGATGCGTTGTCGATCCAGGATTTATTGTGGGGCGGGGAGGGGAATGGGGAGGGCGAGTTAAAAGTTAAAAGTGAAGAGTTAAAAGTGGGAGAGGCTAAGCCGCAAGCGGCGGATGAAAGCGCGGAGGATGCAGGGGGGAATGTGGGAGGGAATGCAGGGGGAAATGTGGGGGGAAATGTGGGGGGGCCGAGGTTGTCGATTTTGTCGATTGCGCATTTGAATGATGCGGAGCGGATGTTTTTTGTGACGTTGTTGTTGGGGGAGGTTTTGAGTTGGATGCGAACGCAGCCGGGTTCATCGGGGTTGCGAGCGATTTTGTACATGGATGAGGTGTTTGGCTATTTTCCGCCGACCGCCAATCCGCCGAGCAAGACGCCGATGTTGACGTTGTTGAAACAGGCCCGTGCGTTTGGGCTTGGGATTGTGTTAGCGACGCAGAACCCGGTGGATCTGGATTACAAGGGATTGTCGAATTGCGGGACGTGGCTATTGGGTCGATTGCAAACGCAGCGTGACAAGGACCGGGTGTTGGACGGTTTGGAATCTGCGGCGCAGCATGGTTTTGATCGTTCGCAGTTGGATGCGATGTTGTCGGGCTTGCCGGGGCGGGTGTTCGTGATGAATAACGTGCATGATCGGGGTGGGCCGATGGTGTTTCACACGCGTTGGGCGATGTCATATTTGCGTGGGCCGATGACTGGGCAGCAGATCGGCATGTTGATGCGCGATCGGCGAAGCACGACGGAAACAGAAAAGGAAACGGAAACGGGAATCGATTCTGACCAAGTGTCTGAGCAAGCACCTGCGCAAGCGCTCGAGCAAAAGTCTGCCACGAACGCGATGGCACAACCCCGTGACGCCTCGCCGGATGAACGCACCACAACCACCCGACCGGCGAATAAACCTGCGGTTGAGCCGGGGGTTGATGAGGTGTTTGTCGTTGACCATGACAACAGCGATAAAACCCGAGAAAACCCCGGAAAATATCAGCCCTATCTGTGTGCGACGGTGCGGGTGCATTTTGCGCGGGTGTCGTTGCAGTTGGATCATTGGGAAACGGTGACGTGGTTGGCGAAACTCGATGACGCGGTGATGGATGACGTGTGGGAAGAATCGCGACGGCACGCCGATGAGCTGGATTTGCGCGACAAGCCCGAGGCAGGCGTAGCATTCGGCCCGTTACCGATTCCAGCAGCGCTGTCGGCGTCGTACAAAACATGGACGCGCGAATTTAAAAAGCATCTGTATCGCGAGCATGCCCTGACGATCTATCGTCACAAGGGATTACGTGTCACGTCGCATGCGAACGAAACGGAACAGGCATTTCGCCAACGCTTGATGCCGATGATCGGCCAACAACAAGCAGAGTCCGCAGACAAATGTCGCGCTCGATATGCAACGAAATTAAAACGCGCCTCGGAAAAACTTCGCAAAGCTGAACAGCGTGTGGGCCGAGAGACGCAACAATATAAAAGCGCCCGGACCAGCGCCTGGCTCACGGTTTTCAAAACAATCCTCAGTGGCTTATTCGGCAAGCGCATCAGTCGATCGACCTCAACCAGTGCCAGGCGGATGGGCTATGCCAGCACGCAGAAACAGGACATTGCCCACGCGCGCGATGATGTGGCAGTGGCTCAGGAACACCTGGCTGAACTGGAACAGGCGTTGGCCGATGAAATTGAAATTCTGACCGAGCCAATCGAGTTGGCAAGTATCGAATTGGAACCGGTGACGGTACGCATGCGCAAAAGCGAAATCGATGTCACGCGAATGAGTTTGGCATGGAAAATCGCTGGCGCTGGTCGATAACCGCAAAGACACACCAACGCAGAGACAGGGGAGGGAGTTAAAAGCCACAAGTTAAAAGCGGGGATACAGCATCGCCGGGAAATGTGGAGGATGTGTGTGGGGAGGTGTGGGGTGTGGGGGTGTGGGGGGGGGTATCGATAATAGCCCGCGGTGAATACCGCGCGGCAGGACCACAGATTTGCACCGATTTGCACCGATTGGGGCAAGATTTTTTTGACGTCTTGAATAAGAAAAAGAATGCGTGGAGGGGGCTTACTCATATCTGACGGTCGTCTAACAATTCGGTAACAATCGGGGCGTAACCTCTCCGGCGTGTTGCAAATGATTGCAGATCACCCCATTCCATTAGGAGAGTATCATGCGTTTAGTGAGTAAATTGGCCAGCGGACTTAGTGTCATGGCCCTGACGGCTGCCCCGGTTTTAGCCGAGGTCAGCATCGACGAAAACCTGCCCACGTACACCCCGACCCAAGGCGTGTCGGGCTCGATCAAGAGTGTCGGCTCGGACACGATGAACAACGTGATGGCATTGTGGCTCGAAGGCTTCCGCGTGTTCTATCCGAACGTGCAGCCTGAAATCGAAGGCAAAGGTTCCTCCACCGCCCCGCCTGCTTTGATCGCTGGCACCAGCACGTTCGGCCCAATGAGCCGTGCGATGAAGAGCAAAGAAATCGACAGCTTCGAAGCGAAGTTCGGCTACAAGCCCACCCCACTGTCGACGGCGATCGATATGTTGGCCGTGTATGTCAACAAGGACAACCCGATCGAAGGTTTGAGCCTGCCTCAGGTTGACGCGATCTTTTCGAAGAATCGCAAGCTGGGCGCTCCTGCGGAAATCACCACATGGGGCCAACTGGGTCTCACTGGCAACTGGTCCGATAAGCCGATCAGCCTGTATGGTCGTAACGCAGCGTCGGGTACCTATGGGTATTTCAAAAGCGTTTCGCTGGGCAAAGGCGATTACAAGGACAGCGTGAAAGAACAAGCCGGTAGCTCCGCCGTGGTGCAAGGCGTGGCCAGCGACATGGGCGCGATCGGTTACTCGGGCATCGGCTACATGACGGCCGACGTGCGTGCGGTACCCTTGGCTGCTGAAGAAGGCGACGAGTTCGTGCCTGCCGCTGCGGAATATGCCTACACGGGTGACTACCCACTGGCTCGTTTCCTGTATGTCTACGTGAACGCCAAGCCCGGTGCTGAATTGGATCCGCTTCGCCGCGAATTCATCAAGTACATTTTCTCGAAGCAAGGCCAGGAAGCGGTGGTCAAAGATGGCTATTTCCCAGTCACGGCTGAAGTGGCTCGCGAATCGCTCGAAGCAGTGGGCATCACCCCTGACTTCTAAACCAGACGATCATCTAAACCTAACTGGTTTCGAAAATCAGATCGACTAAAATCTAAACCCCCTCACGGGTGGCGGCCGAAACGCCGTCACCCGTTTTCAACTACCGTCCCACTCCACCCCCCCGACATTGCCTCCACATTGCCCCCACGTTGCCCCTACTTCGCCTCTTACTTCGCCTCCTGCTTTGTGCCCACCACATGATCCGCGAGTAACCCAGACGCGCTTTTGATGTCACTTGCAGCTGACTTGTTGCTGACTTGTTCTTGAAATTTTTCGTAATTTTCGGCCTGTCGTTCGCCGCTTACCTGACCAGATCTACCCTATGAATCCACCCTCAGCATTTACCGGCCGATCTCGAGAACATAAAACCCGCAGTGGCGTTCGTGTCGCTGACGTGGTGTCACGATGGACCATCACGATCGGCGGCATCGGTACCATCCTGGCCGTGCTGACGGTGGCGTTGTTTTTAATCTGGGTGGTGCTGCCGTTGTTCCTGGGCGCCAAGGCCACGCCGGTGATCGATTCGCCGAACATCAAGCCGGGCCTGGCACCGTTGCAAGCGAATGTGGATGAATATCGTACGATCGGGTGGGCGCTCTATGCCGACGGCACCTTGACGACGTATCGACTCGACGACGGAACCATTCTGCAACAAGCCGAGTTGTTTGGACAGGACAGCCCAGCGATTACCTGCGTGGAAGCCGATGCGTTTGGCGAAGCGGTGGCGATCGGTTTTGATGACGGCACGTTTCGTCTGGGCTCAATTGGATTCAGCAATTCGTTCAAAGAAATCGATGAGGTTCCTGATTCAATCAAGGACATGGCCGTGGGCCAAAGCATGCGTATCGATAACGATATGGTGCAGCGCACGCCCGAGGGCCAGTTTCGTTACACGCATGTGGAGCTGACGTTCGAACCGCCGATCGACGCGGACGAATCATCGGAAGCGGGCATCGATAAAATCGCGTTGGCCCCGAGTTCCGGCTCGCCGATTCTGGTGGTGCTGACCAGTGATGGGAAATTGCTCGGGACACGCATCAGCAAGAAAAAGAACCTGTTGACCGGGAAAATCACGACACGCAAGCGCCAATCAGTGCTGCCGTATGATGCCTCGGCCCACGATAATAACCCTGCGTTCATGCTGCTCAACGATAGCGGTGACAAGCTGACGCTGGCTTGGCCCGACGGCACCGCCCAGCGCATCGCAGTGCCCACGCGCGGCAACGGCGAGGTCCTGGAAACCATCGACCTGGTGAAAGATGCGAATCTGGAATTGACGCAGTTGACGTATCTGCTGGGGCGTCGGACCTTGATCGCAGGCGACTCGGCGGGCGGCGTGCAAGGTTTTTTCACCGTCGAAGCCAGTGCCGTTTCGGATTATCAATCGTTGACACGCGACGGAAACATGATTGTGTTCCGCAAGGATGACCCGGCCTACGACCAATGGAAACGCACCGGCCAGATGCCTGACGATTCCATCACGCGAGAAGAGGCCGGCCCCGCAGGCATGGATCTGATCGGGCCTACCAATGCCGTGATAGATGGCTATCTGGCTGCGACTCCGCCGGACCAGTCGCGCCTGGTCGCTGCTAAAACTCTGGTCGAACCTTACACGATCGATAGTCCGGTCACCGCCATCGGACCCTCGGCACGATCACGCGTGTTCGCGGTCGGCTATGCCAACGGCACCGTCAAATTATTTCACATGACCAGTGCGAACAACATGTGGACCGGCCATGTGAATGACGAAGATCAGGCCACCGGCAAACAGCAACCGATCCACACGCTGGTGATGGCACCGAAAGATGACGCGTTGTTGGCCATGACCGACACGCGCATGCACGAATGGTCGGTCGACCTGCGATACCCCGAAGCGTCGGTCGGCTCGCTGTTCGGCAAGGTGTGGTACGAAAGCTATCCGAACCCGCAATACGTGTGGCAATCTTCAAGCGGCACCGACGATGCCGAGCCGAAGCTCGGCTTGATTCCGTTGATTTTCGGCACGCTCAAAGCGACGGTCTATTCGATGATGTTCGGCGCTCCGATCGCGCTGCTGGCAGCGATTTACACCAGTGAATTCCTGAATAAAAAGGTCAAGGCCAAGATCAAGCCGACGATCGAATTGATGGCCAGCCTGCCCAGTGTGGTGCTGGGGTTTCTCGCCGGTTTGATCATTGCGCCGTGGGCAGAACATTTCGTGCCTGCGGTGTTGGCGAGTTTTTATCTCGTGCCATTGTCGCTGCTGATCGGGGCGTTTATCTGGCAGTTGTTCCCGTACAAAATCACCATCGTGCATCAGCAATGGCGCATCGTGTTGATGCTGATCTGTCTGTTGCTCAGCCTCGCGACCACGGTCATCGCCGGCCCAATTTTGCAAAACGTTCTCTTTGAAGGTGATTTCAAACGTTGGACCAACGGCCTCAACGAAATTCCAAACTTTGGCTCCGGCGTCGGCGGATGGTTGTTTATCCTCACACCGTTATCCGCGTTGGTCGTCTCGCTCCTGGTCGCCCGTGTGGTCAACCCCGCAATCCGTGCGAAATGCCATGGCTGGTCGCGGGAAAAATGTGCCTTGATCAGCATCGTCAAATTCATCGCCGGATTGTTGGCTACCTTGCTCGTGGCATTGGTCACAGGCGTGCTGCTCAACGGCATGGGATTCGATCCACGCGGTAGCCTCACCATCAACGGCATCGACCTGGCGATGATGAATACCTATATCCAACGTAACGCGTTGATCGTCGGATTCATCATGGGCTTCGCGATCATTCCAATCATCTACACGATTTCCGAAGACGCCTTGTCCACCGTGCCCGAACACTTGCGGTCAGCGTCATTGGGGGCTGGCGCCACGCCATGGCAAACGGCCATGCGCGTGATCATTCCAACCGCGATGAGCGGCCTTTTCAGCGCGATGATGATCGGGCTGGGCCGAGCGGTGGGCGAAACCATGATCGTGCTGATGGCCGCGGGCAATACCCCGGTGTTGGATTTCAATATTTTCAACGGGTTCCGCACCTTGAGCGCGAATATCGCCGTTGAATTGCCCGAAGCGGTGGTTGACTCGACACACTATCGCACCTTGTTTTTAGCCGCTTTGACCTTGTTTGCCATGACATTTGTCGTTAACACCATCGCGGAATTCGTTCGCCAACGATTCCGAAAACGGGCCTACCAGTTATGACCACCGGACCCCACGATAACCCCCCCCCCCCCACCAACGCCCCCCATCCCCCCCACGCCCCCCGCACCCGCGCCGAAACATCGGGCGGGTGAGGCTGCGTCGGACGGTCGCGCGAACACATCTAACGACAAACCGCGACAGCGCCGTTCGTCCAACCCGATGATGTCATTGCTCGCACGCGGCGAACCCATGGTGTGGCTCACCGGCGGCGCACTGGCGCTGGCGATCACCATGATCGTCTCGCTGTTGGCGTACATCCTGTTCCAAGGGGCTGCCACGTTTTGGCCGATGCCGATCGAACAATTCACGCTCAAAGATGCAAGCGTCCTGGCCGGTCATGTCACACGATCGGAAACCTATCCCGACGAGCATGATCCACAAATTCGCCACAAGCGATTCCTGGTGCGAACGGGCAACTACGATTTGACGAACGAGCATTTCGCATGGGTCGACGCCAACGATGTCGTTGAGAAAACCCAGCCGGAATGGATGATGCTGATCGAGCGTTTGGAATGGGGTCGTTTTTACGGCACGCCCGTGCGATTCACCATTGATGGCGAAGTTCGAGCCACCGAGCCGAGCGAAATCTGGAAGCTGTACCACGAGTACCACGAAGAAACGCGTGACCGTTATGAACAACGCCAACACATTGAACGCCACGATCTGGGCGCTCTGTCCAAGCGTGAAGAAAGTGCCCGCGTGGCGATTCGTCAAGCGGAATTAAAAGCCGGTCCCGGTAGCGCCAAAGTGCAAGCCGCCGAGACCGAGCATGAACGGGTCGAGGCAGAGGCCCTGGCCGAATCGCAGATATTTTTGGCCAAAATACGCGAGTTAAACGAGGAAAACGAACGTTACAAAATGGTGTTAGCCACCGCCCAGGGTGAGGAAAAATCCATCGCGCTGCACGAAATCGTGCGGGCGGTCCCGGTGGCACAACTATCCACCGGCGGCAAGTGGGCGGTCTATCTGTCGCGCTGGCGCGAGTTCCTCTTGGCCGAGCCACGCGAAGCCAACAGCGAAGGCGGCGTCTTCCCCGCCATCTTCGGCACCGTGTTTATGGTCCTCATCATGACCGTGCTGGTCGTGCCCTTCGGCGTGTTGGCCGCACTCTACCTGCGTGAATATGCCAAGGGCGGATTCGTCGTCAGTGCCGTGCGCATCGCGATCAACAATCTCGCAGGCGTCCCATCGATCGTGTTCGGCGTGTTCGGTCTTGGCTTCTTCTGCTACATCATTGGCGCGGGCATCGATGAAATATTTTTCTCCGCACGCTTGCCCAACCCGACCTACGGCAAGGGCGCACTGATCTGGGCCAGCTTCACGTTGGCGTTGTTGACCTTGCCGGTCGTGATCGTCGCTACCGAAGAGGCATTGTCCGCGGTGCCCAATTCCATGCGTGAAGGGTCCTATGCCTGTGGTGCGAGCAAGTGGCAAACCATCAAGCGCATCGTATTGCCTCGCGCGTTGCCCGGCATGATGACGGGCATGATTCTGGCCATGGCCCGCGGTGCAGGTGAAGTAGCGCCGCTCATGGTCGTCGGTGCAGTCAAGTTGGCGCCCGAGTTGCCGTTCTCTTTCAATCCCAGCGAACAGTTCGGCGTCAACCGATCGTTCATGCACCTGGGCTTTCACATTTACGACCTGGGTTTCCAAAGCCAGAATTCCGAAGCCGCCCAGCCGATGGTGTTTACCACCACCCTGCTGCTGATTGTGATCGTCGCGTTGCTGAACCTGACAGCCATCTGGTTGCGAACGCGACTGCGACGAAAATTTGAATCCAGTGCGTTTTAATTTCACGCTGGGCCGACCGGTTTTTAGAAACCCCGCAGGCCCCGCGATCGACATGATCCGATAAGGGTATACCCCCCCAAAAAACCGCCGCAAAAACGCATTGTTTTCATCATTTCGGACGAATGTAACCCTTGATATCAATGCCATTTAAGCGCTTCGCAGCCTTTTCATTGAATCTGACCCCAAAAACAAACCAAATCCAAACAATTCATCCCCATAATACACCCCCCCACTTGCCCCCCCACTTTGTCCATTCACATTGTCCATTCACACTTAACCATCACCTGATTCTTCCCCAGCACCCACCACCAACCCCTCGCCTGTTGCCGCACGACTTGTCACCGCGACCCGCTCTACGCTTGCCAACCCCCGGTTACCGAATCTGGAGTCATCCATCATGAATACCACAGCCACGGCCACCGAAGATAACACTGACACAACATCACCCAATGCCGCATCGGTGAACAGTCCCAAGAGCAATCGCGAAGCGCCCCAAAGCGCCGATCGACTCAATGCGATCGCACGTGGCGAAGCGGTGGCCACCGATTATCATGATGCGCTCAACAGCGAAAACCATGTGTTGGAGGTCAAGGATTTCCGATTGTTCTATGGTGCCAAGCAGGCCCTGTTCGACATCAACATGAACGTGCCCGACGGCAAAGTCACCGCCATGATCGGGCCTTCCGGTTGCGGCAAGTCGACCTTGCTGCGCAGCGTCAATCGCATCAACGACCTGATCGATTCAGTCAAAATCGAAGGCGACATGGTGCTGTCGGGCCGATCGATTTATGACCCGACCGTCGATGTGATCGAACTGCGCAAGCGCATGGGCATGGTGTTCCAGAAGCCCAATCCGTTTCCAATGAGCATTTTTGAAAACGTGGTCTACCCGTTACGCATCGACGGCGAGCGCAACAAATCAGTGCTCGAAGAAGTCTGCGAAAAAAGCCTGCGTGGCGCGGCCCTGTGGGATGAAGTCAAAGATCGATTGCACGAATCAGCGCTGGGCATGTCGGGCGGTCAGCAACAACGGCTGTGTATCGCGCGAGCGATTGCCGCAGAGCCCGAGGTGTTGCTGATGGACGAGCCATGCAGTGCGCTCGATCCGATCGCGACGGGTAAAGTTGAAGACCTGATCCATGAATTGAAAGGGTCGTATACGATCCTGATCGTGACGCATAACATGCAACAAGCCACGCGGGCCAGCGATTACACCGCGTTTATGTATCTGGGCCGACTGATCGAGTACGGGCCCACCATCGATCTGTTCACCAACCCGCACCTCAAAGAAACCGAAGACTACATCACCGGCCGATTCGGTTAGCCCCCCCACCCCCCCCCCACATTTCCCCTGCGTTTCCTCCGTGTAATTGGTGCTGTAGGGTTACGGTCGTAGGGTTATGACATGGGTTTACGGCGTGGGGTTTACGGCGTGGGGTTTAGCGTGTTTCGCAAAATTTCTGGTACTGGGCTAGTCTGAATTTTCTGACGAACCGCGACCGTCAGGGAGTGGGGGGGGGGCGGGCCTGCCATACGGAAACCCGCCTCCTGACGGTCGCGGCTGGTTGTTTTTCAAACTAGCCCACTACCAAATTTCTGGTCTAATGATATTCACGCGGGACGCGTCGCTTAAGTGAGCCGTGCGGATTGCGGTGCGGTCACAAATTACGCAAAGCGGTTTCAAAATCATGTCGGCACAAATTCTTCGCCAACCCCCAATCCAAAATCTCAATGCACGTTATGATTGGTGCATATAATTTTTTCGCCCGAATGGGCCTATTGGATATTTGCCATGTCGATGCATCTGCAACGCCAAATTGACCGTCTGAAAAAAATGATCCTGTCCGTCGGCGCTCTGGTCGAAGAGGCTGTCGAAGGTGCCACGCGTGCCATCGAAACCCGCGACCTGAGCCTAGCCAAACAGATCATTGAAAATGATCAACGCATCGATGCCATTGAAATCGATGTCGAGGAAGAATGCCTGCACACGTTGGCCTTGCACCAACCCGTCGCGTTTGATCTGCGCTATGTCGTCGCGGTGCTGAAAATCAATAACGATCTCGAACGCATCGGCGACCTCGCGGTCAACATCGCTGAACAAGCGATTTTCCTGGCAGAGCTGCCGCCGATGGATGCCAACAATGCCATTCCGTTCGACCTGCCGCAGATGTGGTCGCGGGTTCGCACCATGCTCAAAAAAAGCCTCGACGCGCTGGTACGCATCGACATGGAATTGGCCCGCAGTGTCGTGCTGTCCGATGATGAGGTCGATGAAATCCATCGTCATGTGTACGAAGAAATCGACAACGCCGCGGCCAACACCCCGCATCGCCTGCCCCACTGCGTTCACCTGCTAAGCGTGTCACGCAACCTCGAACGCATCGCTGACCACACCGTCAACATCGCTGAAGATGTGATGTACATGGCCAAGGGCGATATCCAACGCCACAATCGCAAACAGGTTTAACCCCTCCTCCCCCCCACCTCCCCCCCCACTTTCCCCACGCTTCCCTTGGTAAACTTATACCCATCCCGTTAAAAACTCGCGCGGCCTGAATCTTCCCTCACACAAACTCCCGGTATTCACCGGGAGCTAATAAAAAACTACGCGCGAGTATTTATCGTCATTCGTATCAGCCGCGATTTGCGTCACGCCAGTTCAAACAAGCGAAATTCCAAGACGCATAACAGGTAGGCCAAAATTGATTCAGCCCCCTGATTTTTGTTGACGCCTTGCGGTTGCAATCCATCCTGACAACCGCCGGTTTCGTCGTGATGGATCAACACGCCCAGATCGTTATTGCCGCGGAACCATGTGAAACACATCCATGCCTCATCGACCCATTGCGCCGCCGTCGCAGGCTGCGCATTATTTTCATGGCTACCGCCTGTGATGTCATCGCGTTTGGCGACGATCCGGGCCGCACACAAACACGCTTGCACCAAACCCTGCGCTTCGATCGGCTGTTGATCGAACTGCGCACGATGGCCCGCGCGCGTAAACCAACCGTCATTACCAATGATCGATAAATGTCGGCCGTTCTCATCCGCCACCGTTTGCACATCCAGGCACCAGCGCAACGCTCGCAAGCCCGCGTCAATCATGTCAGGACGATCCAACACATCACCCGCCGCCAACAGCGCGTGCGGCAATTTCGCATTGCCCCAGGTCAGTTCCGCTTCCCACCATGGCCAATCGTCGGTGGCATAATTTTGAAACTGTTCCAACAATCGGCTGGCTAGTCGGTCGAGCATTGACAGTGCATCGTGATGTGCCACCGCCGGCAAAGGAGCCGACTCGGCAGAACTCGTACTCGCACTCGCACTCGAAGAAGGAGGCGAAGATCTCTGAGCGTATTCAGCCAATCCGAGAATCGCATACGCGTTAGGTCGAATGAACGTGAAATCGCGTTCGATGGCCGCCAACCCTTTTTGAAACAAGGTATCGGCAATACCGCCGACCGCTGATGTCGGGGCATAACGCACGGTGGTTCCCAATGCCCAGATCGTGCGGGCATGACTATCCTGCGAACCAATGTCCTCGAGCCAATGCCGATTGTATCCCATGAAATTGCGAAACCGTCCGTTGTCCGCATTCAACGCATAAGTACAAAACGTCAGGTAGCGCTGCAACGGCACCACCGATTCATCATGACCAAACAAACGTGCATGCATCACCGCCGCCAACAGCGCCCGACAATTATCATCAATGCAATACCCATGATTCGGATCCGGCAAATGATGCACCGCATGTTGAAACAAACCCGTGTCATCGGTCATCAGAATCAACTGCCGCAAATCCACCTCGGGCAGTGCATCGGAACAATACGCGGTGTATAAAATACCAGCAGATGGTCCAGAGGATTGCGATGCTGGTTGTGGAGATAATGGGGAGGGAGAATCTGTGGGAGAAGAAGAGGTCATTTTTTAACTATCGCCTGTGCATTTCGGATTCGTATCACCCATCCTAAGCATGTTGGCCACGCTGGCAAACACGCACAGAATAACCACCGTAAAATAATGACAATGAGTACCCCGCACCATGCACCGGATGCACCGGAGAAGATGAATAATACCGCGCCTGCTCCGGGCCCCCCAGGCCAACTGCGTCGCGTGTCCCATCCGCCAACCGAGGCCGCCACGCCACCAGCCCGTCCATTGTCGTCGCCATTTCCATCGTTCGACAATCGCATCGCGCAGTTCGCTGGTCGTTGGCAAATGATGATCGCCCTGATCGTTCTGATCGTCTATCTCGCGGGCTACAACACACAGTGGCGATTCACCCCCGACAGCGCCGCACATGTCATCATCGCCAAAAACCTCGACGCTGGACTTGGCTACACCCATCACGCCGACCTGCAAAAATTCCTCAACCCGGGCGTCGCCCTCATCACCGCGGCCACTTTTCGCATTACCAATTCCCATCAATTCTGGCTCATCAATCTCGTCTACATTGCCATCGCTATCATCGCCTTCGTGCTGCTCTATCGTTGGCTGCGTTTCTATCTCGACCGCGGCAGCGCCACCATCGTCACCATGCTTTGCGCCTTGACCGAGGAATGCTATCGCTTCGCGTTCATGGTCTTGACCGACATGCCGTTTTTCCTTGGACTCATGTTGGCACTGCTCGGCTACGAGCGATTCGTGCGAAAAACACGCGGCAAAATGATCGTCGGCCTCATCATGTTGCTCGCGGGCATCGCCATCATGGGATTGTTTCGCAGCGTCGTCATCGTCTTCATCGCGGCCCTGAGCATCGTCATGTTCATCCGCATCATCCGTGGACCACGTCGCGCGCTGCACGCTTGCCTCTTCGCTTTCGCATTGATCGGATACCTCGCGCTGCGCCTGTTCGATCCCCGTGCCGCTGGACCCGATGGCCAGGTCATGGTCGACGACGATCGCATCATCATCGAACGACTCTTCCAACAATTCAGCACCACCATGTCCGAACTCTGGCATACTCAACTCCCGTTGCTGTTCCAGGAAGGCATCAGCGAAGCCGCACTCGCGCTCGACTTCGGCCCCATCGCATCCATACCCGTCAGTCTGTTCATACTGGTGCTTGCCCTGATCGCCACGCGAAAAAATCCGCTAGGCCGTGCGTGGTTGATCATGCTCCTGCTCCAGATCCTGCTGTTCCTCACCGTCATTCGTTACATGTTGCCCGCCATTCCGTTTTTCGCCCTCGGCTGGTGGTGGTTCGCCTGCCTGCTCTATCGCAAAGCCGGCCCATTCCACGGCCGAAACCTTGCCGTCGCCCTGCTCGCCGTCTGGATCATCATGAATACCATCCGCATCGGCGACTTCATCGCGGAACAACACCACTGGCGATCCTCCGAAGGCTGGCCACCCCACGAACAACGCCTCCAAGCCATCACCCCCCCACCCCCCCCCACTCCCCCCACTCCCCACCCCACCCCCTCACACACCACACCCCCACTTCCCCCCAGCCCAATCCCGAACACGCCTTGATGCACCAACCCACAATCACACATAACACACAATTCTCAACTTTTAACTTTTAACTTTTAACTCACTCTCCCCCGCCCCGACGGCCCTCGCGCCCAAACCGGCGCGCGATGACCGCCAGGGTTCATTCCTAAAACTTTCACAACTCATTGGCAGGCCCATCGTGTCTGTCTATGCGTCTGGTTGATGGGCGTGGTCATCGCACCGCACAGCGATAATCGCTGGGCCGTCTTCGCAGAATCCGCCATCACACGTGTCACGAATGTCGCCACGCCGGCCCATCCGCAACGCTGCCATCGCGCTTCTACAATTGGCCCAATGTCCGCCTCTGTGCGCGCGCCGATAGCCACCCCCCCACTCAACAACGCGCTAACCCGCACGCGCCCAACGACTAAAAAATTTATCGCCGACCCCCATTTTTACCCCAACCCCACCGCACGTTTGTGCGCACAATTGCACGTCGCCTTGACCAACGCACATCGGGTACGGGTACCACACAACCTCTCAAGGTAAAATAGCCAGAAACGTCACAAATGCTGTCACGGTCAAACCCACGCCACACACAGTCAATTTCCATTGGTTGGCGGGTTGCATCTTGATAAAACGCCGACGACCGCACAGCGCCAACAACGCCAGCGGTATGCACGCAATGCTACACACGATCGTCCCTAGCGCGTCATCATCCAACATGCCCTGATTCAGCAAAACCGGAATCCAAAACAACCCCAGCCCTGCCCCCAGACACAGACTCACCACCAGCGTGATCCACGCACGCAAGTCTGGCTCCACCGCGCCCACCGTCAACACCAAACCCATCCCGCACTCAGGACATGTCGTCCCCGTCAGTTGATGCAAATTGTATTGACACCGCGGACAACTCGCCTCAAACACCTGCAAATACCGCTTCAAAAAACGCCCCACAGTTTCCCCTTCCGTCTCCACGTTTTCCCCTTCACGACCCACATTTTCTCCCTCATCCACCGCATCCATGACATCCATCGCATCACGCATATCATGCGCACCGCCATCCGCGTTATCCCTTGTGTCGTCCTGCATCATGATTGCATCCACCCAAAATAAAAATAACCGATCCACGCCAACCCGCCCCCAACCACCGCACCATGCAACACCACCATTAAAACAAACACCACGCGATACGAACGCTTTACTGATTTGTGCCGTAACCAACGTTGACCCAACCACGCACCTGGCCAACCACCCAACAATTCCAACCCGTGCAATTTCTTTTCCGACACTCTGCTCCGACCACCGCGCTTCGCTTGCCGTTTATCCCACGCATAGACCGCCAGCGTCACCATACTCCACACGCCCAGCCACAGGCCATACCCGATTAAAAAATTCGCCAAACGCATGGCCTCTCCCGTCCCTTATCACGCCTGTGAAATGTCGACAACGCGACGCCGCAGACAACCTTATACCAATCCCGAAAAAAAACGCGCGTTATTTGATCGTTAGCCGCCGCCTTTATGGCGGCGCGAAACGTGCGTCAGGGATACGCCGTCGCGCCGCCATAAAGGCGGCGGCTAACTTCATATCACGGCAATGCGAAACAAGCGAACACTCACACACGAATAAACCACAAGCTACGGTACTGCCAACGCTCACAGCCGACACACCACCACGATCAACAACACCGACACCACGCTCGACAAAATTGTTCGGACGACGTTCCATTGATTCCAGCGCGATTCAAAGGCATCGCGTGCGGTTTTTAACGCCACCGTATCACTCGCATCAACACCATCAATGACCACCGCTTGCAATCGATTGTTCAACGGCACATTCACCGCCATCGTCGGCAACTGCACCCCAAACAGATACACCAGGGTCGCCGCGATCATCAACCCGCGCCCCAGGCCATCGAGTTGTTTGAATCCCAACGCCAACGATGCGATCAGGGCAATCACCGAACCCAGCCAAACAGCCACGAAAATCGGCTGACTGTTCTGAATCACCCGATCGATCACTTGAAACCCCTGAATAAAATCGCGATCCCCCAATCGCTTCAGGCCCGGCATCACCACCACGGCAAACGCAAATAAAAAACCTGCCACCAGCGAACATAAAAACGTCGCACCCATTAATATCGCATGAAAAATATTCATCATGAATCGCTCACATTACCCACGCTTTGCTTTGCGTGTTTCAACCATACTTGCCCCACTTGAACGCTACTTGCTCTCCCTCTTATAGCAACACCGTGTAGAACTCGTGCGTTAGCCGTCGTCCTTGGACGGCGCGAGTGCTACGGTTCATTGACGGCGACACGCCGCCCAAGGGCGACGGCTAACGGGAAATCACACACGGGAATTTAAAGCCGTCTCTCAATCCGTATTGCTCCACACGTCTTAACACTTAGCCTACCACATCTCACGCGTCGGCTAAATACCATCGTACCTCTGGGCTTGGCCTACATCTGACCGACACGTGGCATTATTTAAACAGCCACGATCGCACCATGTGGGTGTAGTACGGCATCACGAGATAAATCATCAGCGCCACCACCAAACCCGTCACGATCAATGTGAACAGATAGCCATTCAGACTCAGGCCGACCTGCAACAGAAGCGTGCTCACGACCAACGATACCCCAAGCACCAACGGATAGATGGCCGACCACGTGATCACAAATTGCTTCCAGCGCACCGGCACTTTGGCGTGGGCACCTTCGGGCACAAACCAGAAATCCAAACCGCTATTGATAAAAAATTCATCTTCAGTCGCGAGCAACGGCGACACCTGTTCGATCAGTCGACGACGATCCGCGGATGCCATCCATCGCTCGAGATTCGTGATCGTATCGAAACGAAGCACCACCGTATTGGTGTGCGTCAATCCCGCAATCGGCCGAATAATATGCCAATCAAGATGCCCCGGCGCCGCTCGGCATTTGGGCCCGATCTCATCAAGCCAAAGCTCATACGCATCCTGCTGCCCCTCGCGAACCCGATGCGTAATAACCGCTGTCGCACCGTGGCCCTGCGCGCGGGACGGCGCGTTAGCCTGCGTGTTGGTGTTGGCATTGACGGTGCCGTTTGTACTGGCGTTCATCGTGGTGCTTGTCGGTCTGTTGGCGTTTGTGTGTGACATGGTTAATCCAACGGAGCATTGTACTCTTTAGCATCCATGTGGCCCCTGCGACTTCTGCGAATCAGACCCCTACAGGATCGACTTAACCACGCGGCCATCGACGCGAAGCGCCGCACCAGTGGTCGCCGACGAGCCCGTCACCAACGCGGATTTTCCTGAGATCCCCAGTTCCATGAGGCTCCCTTGTGTGAATCAAACGGGCCCCACGCACACGTCCATAGAATACATATCGACCGCAGCCATCTTAAAGCGCAGGCGTCAGCGGTCAATAACCGCAACGGCGGTTTTGATCGTCAGCGTGACAAAAGCACGCGAGGAACTGGTTGGTGTCTGGGGGAAGGGCGCTTGTGTTGAATCTAAACCTGAGACTGACGCGCTTTGGTCCGTCGCATCAGGGCGAACGCACCAACGGCGAACATTGCGAAGGTGGTCGGCTCAGGCACGAGCAGGAAATCACCTTCGGTGAATGCGTAGCTGCTGAATCCGGTGACCAGGAAGCTGGCATGGGTGCCGTCGTAGCTGACGACCACGTCGTATTCGGCCCACACGATGCCGTCTTCGCTGTGCCAAACGGTGAGCGAATCAGGATCGATATCTTCGCCGAGGGCCATGGTGATTTGTGTGGTAACACCCGGGGCCAAGTCCGTGTCGAAATCCCACGCAGCGAGCACGTCTTCGGATTCGATTTGTGAAGTGCCGTTCTCGGTGGCGGTGAAGCTGATGGTCGAGCCGCCCACGCCGGTCAGTGCATTGGGATCAAAGCTTACGCCCAGCTCGGTCGTCCCGCCGGTGATCGCTAAACGTTGCGAGGTGTTCAGATCGATGCTGGCCAGATTTCCTGCGGTGCCTGCAGTGGCACCCGTGATCGTGAATGTTTCGGTACTCGCATTCCACACACCGCCGACGGTTTGAACGGTGCCGGTGCCGGTCCAATCGCCGTCCACATCGACAGGCGAAAACGAGCCACTGGTAAGTCCCGGCGTTGCAGCCAAACGGATAGTTCCATGATTGACCAGGCCCCCCGCCCCGACATCCAGAAGCGTGCCGGTGCCGGATACCAGCATGTCGACCACGCCATTGGCAAAAATTTCCAACGTACCAGAGACCGCCGCCGAACCGGCGTTGCTTAACGCGAGGGTGGCTTTGCCGTTGGTCCCGGCATTGTCTCCGCCGATGGTGAGGTTGGTGGTGGTCCAAATTGAACCGCTGTCGGAGATCGCCACGACACTGTTATGGAGGGTGGGATTGCGGATGAAGCCATCGACACTACTGACATCCGCACCTTGGCGAATGGTGAGCCGACCAGTGCCGTTCTGGCCGACGGTCAGGTCCGCATCATTGATCCAACTCGAGCCGCCACCGCTTACCGTGGCCCGGCCCTGAGCATTGACGAAACCTTCAGTCCCACTGGTGACCGTTGCCCCGTCGGCGATGGTTAATACACCATGGCCACCACCGCCGACCCAGACTGCATAATTGTTGGTCCAGGTTGAGTTGGACCCGGTCACTGTCACGCTGCCAAAGGGATTGAGGTTATAGCCCGCGATGTATCCGAAATGATCCGTGACGTGACCGCCGGCAGAAATCGTCAACGTGCCGCTGCCTTCTTCACCCACTCCCAGCCAGTTGACGACATTCCATTGGCTACCGGCGCCGGTGACAGTCACGTTGCCAACGCCTGTATTGCCGAAGCCAAGCGTTCCATTGCCAGCGGCGACGATCGTTCCACCATCAATGGTCATCGTGCCAAAACCGGTGTCGCCGACGATGATGTTGTGGCCCGTGGTGGAGGTGGTTGGATCAGTGGTAAGCGTACCATTGATCTTGACATCACCCGATGCCGTTGCCCCACCATGTGACGTTTGAACAAACAAGGCTACCGTGCCACAAAATACCGCGACCAGGGTCAGAGCGTACTTCATTTGTCTATTCTCCAAAGTGTGACACGTCCCTTAAAACTACAACAATACCTTGAAACATGCTTCTTGATAGCTGTCTCGACATATTCATCGAAATAGCTCGAAACATTACAAAACATTATTCAATACTGGGGCAATCATCCCGCGAATGGGGTACCCCAAAAGACAAACCAGTGTATCTACGCTATCGGCCACCGTCAACCACAAAATAGAGCGCCAAACCAACCCACGTTATACCAGAGAGACACCCCCTGCACCCCACATTCTAATTCCCTATATCCATACTTAACACGATTAATACGACCCTGCCATATACTCGATACTCGACAAACTATCTATCAAACGAACAACCCCAACAATAGCCAGACAAATCATTAATACTAAAAAGTATTGAATGCCTGGCTACTTTGCTTTCCAATCATTCAAACCGATGCCCTCGAGAATCTGGGGGGTACACTTCTCTATTCTTGACACACGCGTCTTGGATTGTTTCGCAGATGAAAAATGCAGGATATAGCCTCGCTGTCGGCCCGGGGTCAAGGCTTCGAATGCCTTTTTCAACGCGGGGTTTTCGTCCAGCGCAGCCACAAGCTCTTCCGGCATCGGCTCCGGGGATTTTTTGAAGTCTACTTTCAATCCCGACTTTTCGACCTTAATCGCTTCCTTAACATAGGCTTTCAAGGTGGTTTTCATCGCATCGATTTCCTGAACACTGGCCAATCGAATCACGCGACCCGCTTGTGTATTTTCGCCGGGCTTTTCCAGAACACCTTTCGTGTCCTTTAGCAATGCGCCTTTCATAAAACTAAGCACGCAACAATCCTTGAGTGCTCCCAACAATACCACGTTACGACCTTCAAATGTGTAACAAGGCGCACGCCACTTCACCTCTTCGACCAGCGAACATTCGAGAACGATCGCACGCAATGCTTCCAGTTCTTTTTGCCACTTTTTATTTTTTCGGATATAGCCATCCACCTGGGGCGTCGTGTTATTCATGGCTTGATGCTCTGTATTAAAGATGTTCTTTCTACGCAAGATTCATAAAGCTGAAAGTTCGGTGCGTTTGGCAATTGCGTACGTCACATGGCCAACATATTCGCTGGCATTTTGCGCGATCGTTGGCGTGTACGCTCGGTTACTCGTCGAGACAACGAATCAGTCACCCGACAATTCAGGGTCATCCAGATTCACCTGGGTCCACTCTTTGGACAAATGGATATCGGTGGTCTCGAGCACGCCGGGCCCGAGGTTGTGATACTTGTGTGGCACGTTGGCAGGCCCGAGCAAAATGTCGCCGGCTGCCGCTTCAATTTTCTGGTCGCCGACGGTGAACAACGCCCGGCCTGTGCGTACGATAAAAATTTCGTCGTAGGTATGCACATGCCAGCGTGGCCCTTCGCCGATATTTTCCGTGGCATAAAACAACACGGTCACGTCGGTGCCGATGTCTTTGCCCTGAAAATTACCCTTCCAAAGTTGCTCGTGCTTGGCCCACTCCGATCGGCGAAGCACCACCGGATTTTTACCTTTCGCTGATGCGTTAAGATTTTCTGATTCGCTCATTAAAAAACCTTTGCTACAAGATGACACAAAATACCATAAAACTCCCGGGCCTAATCAATATCGGCGCCTCCATGCGCTCGACCATTCACACCCCACTCACGGACACGATACGACAACCATCACGACGTCGCCTCTAAAATTTCCTGATCCCATTGGTCGCCGTTAAGCCAGATGGCATCCCACGCGGGACGGTCAACTTCATCGGGTGGCGGTGATGCCGAATCAGTCAGTCGGGCCAGGTGATTTTTAAATCTATCCAACGCCTCAGTCGGCGGCGCATCCTGTGGCGGTGTCCAACCATAATCCGCAGCCGCCAGAAAATCGGGCAACCACAAGTCCGTCATGTTGCCACTCCATTGCACCGCAAACAGCCCCGCATGGTTTTCGCGTTCGTTGCCCCATTGTGCCCACGACGCCAGATTGGCAAACGCGCTTTCGTAATCCAATTTTGTATACGGCTTGTGCATCGAACTCGAACCGCCGGCCATCAACACGCGCTCGGGACAATCCGGCTGCGACAGCGCTTCGATACCCTGTTGGGCCAGGTGTTCGTTTTCCAAACCGATCACGCCATCATCGCCGTATGCCCACATACAACGATAAACACGACCCCGATATGCCGCAGGCGTTGCAGGACCATCCGACCAGACGATCGGCCACGCTGACACGCCATGCTTTTCTGCGACACGAAATACATGCGGCAGCAATTCCGCCACATGGCGCGACTGCATATCCATCGGCAAACGTACCTCATCCAATCCCAGATGAATGAAGGGTTGACGCAACGCCCCGAACATTTCATCGTAAATCGAATCCAGCACCTCGAAGGTTTTCGCATCGCATGGCGACCAATGCGATTTACGAATATGAACGCCAATGCCTTCGTACAATTCGTCCCTACCACCGCTGATCAATTCCGGATAGTGGCGATGCCTTGCATGAGCATGTCCCAACGATTCCACCTCGGGAATCAGCGTGATGCCATACTGCTGCGCATAAGCGGACAGCTCTGCCAGCTCGTCCAACGAAAACGCATGCGGGTTGGATGAGCCCAGTTTGTTCGTGCGATAACGCACCGCATTCATCTCGTCATCTGATTCGCGAAACAGAAACGCATTGATTTTAAACGTCGAACAAATGCGAATGATGCGCTTCAGCTTGGCTAACGAATTCGGCGCTCGGCCTGAATCAATCATAAAACCACGCAACGCATAACGCGGCCTATCCTGGATTTCAACGCCACAAATAAACACCCCCCCCACCCCCGAACCCCCCGCACCCGAACCTCCCGCCCTATTATCCCGCGACCCCACGAGTTGTCGCAATGTCATCGCACCCCACAGCAATGCCCGCGTCGTTCGCGATCGTATCGCTACCCCATGTTCGTCAACGCGCAATTGATATTCCTCATCCCCCCCCCACATATTTCCCCCGGCGCTCCCTACCTCGCCCCCCGGGCCACCCACGCCACCTGCCCCTGCAAATGTCCGATCGAGCGCTGACATGTCCAGCGATTCTGCATTGGCATTTCTAGTGACATACAAAACGCAAGGCCCATCGGCCTCTTGATGACGAACCGGCAAACGCAAACCCCACTCGTCAGCAATCAACTCCGCCAAACGCTCACCCACAAACGCACCCGGCACACCCACGGAGGAATGCGAGCCAGAAACAGATGGCACCGGTGGCGTAGTGCAAACAATGACACAGGACTGGTCGATGCCAAATCCATCAGGCAACAGCGTGACACGATGTGGCGGCGGCAACAAACTTTCCACGATTTTTTGAGGAGTCATATTCATTGAACCACGTATTGTAATAAACACAGCCCACAAAAAATCATCCGCGAACAACACCGCACATTACGCCAACATGCATCGGCAAAATAATTCGAGTGACGATAAATACTCGCACTTCAATTCCTGTTAGCTCCCAGTGAATACCAGGAGCTTGCGTGAGGCGATACGCGTGTGCATGAGGAGGATGCGTGGGCGTGTGTGTGTGGGGCGTGGGGCGTGTGTGTGTGGGGGGGGGGGGGGGGGGGGGGGCGTGGGGGGGGTCAGTTAATTCCGCGATCATCATTGTGGTGATGTTCCGCTGGGCGAAGAAAACCAAGATGATGAGCCGCGTGCATCGCATGAAAATGGTTAAACCCACTTCGATCAAATTTGCCGAAGCCCGGATGCGCATGCAGTTTTTTTTCGTGAGCCAGAAATTGACGAACACACTCGGCAAACGCAGCCACCTCATCCGCATCATTCAGACCCGCGGGCGGCACAAACATCGGTGCCGTCATCACGCCCGAGGGCGAATCGCCTCGCAACAATCGTGGCAATGCAAACCGACGCAGCAACGGCCGAAGCGGCAAACCCAACAGCGACATCCACCAGGGATAGCCCTCAACATTCGATTCGATCGTTCGCCGAACGTGCCGACACATTTGCCCCAACGACCATCGGCCATGCTGCACATAACCGCCTTCCAACAACCGCCGACATTCTTCGACCGCTTCATTCAAGTCCGTAAAAATCAGTTTGCGACGCAATGCAATTTCCTTATCAATGCAGCCCCCCCATCACACGCACGCCCACGCCTCCCAAGATAACAAGCACGCGAGCTGACAACCTATTCTAAATCGCAAGCATCGCTGATCAAATGCAGACGAGGACTAGAACGTTTAAGCGGCACGCTCTGGCCAACGGGCTCCGCATACAGTGTGTCGGAATTCTGCTCGTACCGAAGTTGCGTAGACCCATGAAACGCAAACCATAAATCTACTTTATGAGTCTGCTTGAAGAAACTCAACGGCCACGCCCACGCAGTCGCCTTTGTCGAAGGTTAGCGTGTACATCGGGCCACCCCAGCCCGCTTCAAAGAGATACATCAGCGAACTATCTTCGCCTTCCTCGGCCGGTATGGCGAAGTCGTTCAGCGTGCCCGGATCGCCGAGCATGGCCAGGACCTCCGCACGCGAACGATGAAGAAAGCTGACTCGACCAAAGACGCGAACCGCCGCCAACATGGCATCCTGCGACGAGGCACGCATCGGGCCATCCTCCGTCACAGCCTGTACCGTGTCGCGCAAAAGCACCACATCCTTATCGAAGTCCGCATACACAAACCGGTCGGCCTCACCCTGCGACGAACTTTGCGAAACCGTCTGTGCCCGCGCGAATGCAATGGCAGACCCCATGATCACAATGATCGCGATGGCCATCATGCCTCTGATCAACGTCCTGGCCTTGGTTTGGGACGTCGTCTTGGTCGTGTATCCAATCATGTGCGTATCCGCCTCGTGTTAAATAGCTAAATGCTTCATCGTCAGCCGCCCGCGCAAGCGTGCATGAAACCGACAGGCTATCGTAGGTCGCGAGCATAGCAGGTCAACTGCAGGCGGAGGTCAGCGCGTTTACTTTAGTCGAAAAGCAGAAAGTGAACGACCCCAAGAATGATAGTGGCGAAGGACAATACTGCGACAATGCGTGCCCGCCAAGACTTCTCAACCAGTAATCCGAACAACCCAACAACAGTGGCGACCATTGATCCTAGCAGCGCGTCGTTGTAGATCTTCGAGAGTACCTTGTCGAAATGCCAAGGCCCATGATTGCCTTGATTGGCTTGAAAAGCCGCTGCCGCCAGACCACTGTCCATCGCGACACCCCACATGATGATGTATCCCACTAGCACCGTGATGAGTAGGGCCAAAGCAATGTTAGTCGGTAGCCGATAGAACACGTGACCCCTAACGTAAATGGCTTGGCAACCATGATGCGTCAAGCAATCTCGACGAGCGGCTCCACCAGAATTAACCTATCAGTATCAAGCCGAGGCGGTGGGTTCGCTGCGCTTAACCCACCCAACGCCCTAAGCCGATGACAACCAGGCCGACCAAAAATGCGATGAAACCGAAAGTCTGTAATGCGAATGGCGAGGGCAAACGACGACGCACAGGATAGGAAATCATCGCAATAACGCCAAGCCCCTCCACCACAAAACCACCAATAGCGAGAACAAACCCTGCTGTTTGAATCAACTCGCCCAACATTTTTACTATCCATCTTCTAGGGACAACCGCCACTAGCTAGCAATGCCTGCGAGGCTTTCGGCTCCACTGCCATAGCCCGAATGCGGCAGCGATACAACACACAAACAGGACCGCATGGGTCAAGACGCGCGAGGCAATGCCAATTTGAATGCCATTGGCAGCATTGGCCATCTTAAGCCCGACGAACATGCCCATCTGAAAAAATTGGACGAGTCCATAAATCAGAAAGAGCAACGCAAAAACCAGCTTTGTCTGTCTCATACTATTATGCCCTCACCCCCCACACGCAAGCCCACACAAAAACGACCTGACCAATCGGCAATCTATCTTAAACCGCCAGCGTTGCCTGTCAATGGTAATGGGTGATTAATACGGATTCCATAAATATCCAGCGTGTGATTCCCCGTTAGCCGCCGGCCTTGGGCGGCGCGTGTGTGTGCGGGCTTGTTGACGGTGACGCGCCGCCCAAGGGCGGCGGCTAACAGACGAATTCTATGCGGAACGGGTATCAGCGATCGTTGATAATGGATCTGTTTGAAAATCATGTTGTGATAGCCTCAGATCAATGACCCGGGGCATGCCCTCGGCAACTCGCCGGTAGCTAAAATCCAATCGGCCTCACAACCCAACGCCGACCTCAGGCCGTTGCCGCGATCTCTCGGACTTGACTCATATCAGTATCAGTATCAGCATCAGTAACAGTATCAACGCAGCCATAAATGAGCGAGCAGGCCGAGGCCCCAGGCACCGTACATCAATCCCCCAAGCATCAGAAACAGCAATGCGTACCCCGCAAAAATTTGTCCCGGCTTGCCCACGGCCTTAACTGGTACTTCCCAATCAAAAATCAACATAGCCAGAACGAACGGAATTAACACAAGCCACCAAGGCGACGATAACACGCCCATGACCAAGGCCACCACGTAAGTAACCCACGCATATTTGTGATACCGTTCGTAGAGTTTCCTATTCCACTGCGGAAGCATTTTGCATACCCCTCTTAAAGCCCCCCCACATACACATACACATAGTCATCGCGAACCTACGAGCGACAGCCAAATATCCATCACAGTCGTTGCCGGGCAACTGCAGCCGGCGGTTAACGGCGGGTGCCCTCCAGCAATTCTTCTGCACAGGTGTCGCCATGCAACACTGAAATATCCCCGGTTGTTTCCAGGATGACGGCACGCACTTGGGAAAAATCAAGAACGTTTGCCTCACGGAGTTTGGCAATCAGGTCGCTCTTGGCAACACGAGTCTCGGCAAGTGCGTCTTCGAAAATTTGGCCATCGCGCATCAATATGATCGGCTTGTTCTGTATCAACGTTTCAAACTTGTCGGAGGTTTTGCGCAGCCGAGCGGTCACATACTGCACGACAAACAGCGCGGCCATGGCCGACAGCGACTGCAAGAATGCCAGCCAGTCGGTGGATTGGCTGGCCCCGGCAAGCAGCGAACCCACCGCCACCGTCATCACGAAATCGAAATTGGTCATTTTCGAGAACGACCGCAACCCGTTGACACGCACAAGCGCCACCACCCAGCACATGGCAAGCGCCGTGAGCACAACGCCTCGAATAATTACATCCAGTGTCGTCTCTGCCATGAACATGGTAATTGACACTCCGTTGAATCTCGTCCGTATCGCCGCTCCCCAAATCTCCAAGGTATAAACCGACAACCCATCCTATCTTAAATCGCAGGCGTCACACATCCACTCCCAATGCCTTGGAACCAATAGCCCTGCCACCAATGAACTTCGGCGGGCTTAGACCGATCAGGCCGATCAGGCTGACTTAGACGAACTTAGACTGACTTAGGCTGGCTTAGGCCGAAGCCTTCGCTGACCGTCGGCGTAACAGTGCCGCGGCGCCGATGGCTGTGAGCAACAAGCTTGAAGGTTCGGGAATACTGCTGGCGCTGACGGAAGTGATCGAGCCCTCGATGCGGTAAAAGCCGGTAAAAGTCGACCCCGGCCCCAGGTTGCCGACGAAGACCATTGGTGCGGTATCAAAGTCATCCAGGTCGAACGCTGAGGGCAACGTCGTCAGATCAGAAAAGACAGTCCGGTTAAGGATGTCCCGGAAGCCAACCTGGATCGTGTTCGTCGGACCACCGCCCACGAAGGTGCCGGTAATCTCAGGAGAAACCGTGGGATTGTGGCCGTTGACGTACAAATCGTCAGAGGGCGAATCGTTGGTTTTCTGGATCAACATGGCCCCGAGAAGTGTGGCGGTGTAATCATTTGTGCCACTGTGAAGGACGATCGAGAAGTCGCCCAGATTGCTGCCGTTGCCGGTGCTGCCGAAAGGCGTCAGCTCGACCGTATCATCGTAGGTGAAGTAGCCGGAAAACGTATCGCTGGTATCAAGCCCACTGCCGTCAAGATAGTTGGTGCTATCCGTGATCGCCGTGATGTTGCCAGCAAACTCGAATTTAAGCCTGCACGGAACTGGTCGGGCATCCGAGAGCTAACACCGCCCCGACTCCAGCCAACAACAGGAACCCAGCACGGGACTTCGCAAATAACAGGGATTTCATGATACTTCTCTCCTCAAGCCTCTAAGACGATATCGTTCTACACGAACCAAAAGATGCCGACGCACGACGCACTGGGCCGACCAAAGGGCACACATTGTAACGGAGGCACCCGGTGCATCCAACCCCTGACGTCACTTTTCGCCCCCCCCCCCAAAAAAACCGTCAAACCCCCAATCATACCCATCCCATTAAAAACTCGCGCGGCCTCAATTTTCCCTTCACACAAACTCCCGGTATTCACCGGGAGCTAATAAAAAAACTACGCGCGAGTATTTATTGTAATCCGTATAACACGTCCAATTGTTTTTTAACCTCCGGCCACTCACCAGGGCAGGCGATGAGAAATAATCAAAGGTGAAAAAACCAAAGAGGCCGGGAGTCAGGGGTCATTGTGTGCGCTTTGACTCTCGAACCTTTTGTTCGCCCCAGTATTTATCATCCTGACACCCTTTTCTGACATGTGACCCCTTTTAGGACAACAAGTTTCCCCTCAGGATATTCTCCCTCCCAATCTACAGGAATTACACCAGCACTTAAGCATGTCAAGATTTTTTCCCAGAACGGAATATCTTGCACAAAAAGGAATCTTGCATAATAACAATAATAAAACAAAACGTGCACATTATCCAAAAGTCCCAAATATTCATCTGGTATATTTTTTCTTAGACCTTGAAGGTATCGCTCTGAAATAACCCCCGCTTCTCTATCCAGCACTTCCATTATTTCCTCATCAGGCCCGCCTCTTGATGGGGGCGCGTAAAATTTTGCCGATTCACTTTCTACAATATCATGAAAATTAAGATACTGATCAGGATACAATTCGTCATATTCGTTTTCGATGAAATACTCAATACTATTTTTGGTTTTGGCAAATATTGTATTTGGCGGCAATTTAATGCTGGGCTTATAAACCAAGACATCAGGTGATAAAGCCATTGCGGTTACTTCTTCAGCCCTGATATTTTCGAAATAACGCTCAATCATTGTTAGTTACTCCGCTTTTAAAACGAACCCGGTGTAGGAAAAACCAAAGAAACCGAAAATCATAGCTTACCACTGGGCCGCCGCCCTACTCCTTCGACGCTCTAGGCCTGCGTGCTCCAAAGGGTGATCCAGATCATCGGCCTGGCCATGACGCAAATGATCAAGCCTATGCCGACCGCCATGCTATGCCGCCTTGGTATTGTGGCCAGGGCAGGAAGTTTCTGCGTCGAGGTGGATAGCGAATATGCGTATGCCAATTCTGAAACAATGAACCAGACGACCAACACCTTGCCCATAACTGTAAAACACGCTTCCACGCCACTGATCAGCGAGAGCGATTGCCCGACAGTCATGCCTGAACTGATCAGGTTCTGCTCCGATGCGAAGACTTGATCAATGACATGGTTGACCAAGTACGGCAAAAACCAGGGCGAAATGGTTACCACAAAGACATAGGCCAATAGCCAGGGAACTGACGGAAGGCGCCACTGCCGATATGCCCACATGCCGACTGCCACGAAGAACGCGAGCAGCGCAACTTGTAACAGACCCGAAATAAAATACATGATTATCATGGCGATCCCCCTTGGCGGGCCTTACGTAAAACATCTCAACGGCGAACCGCTCGCCTCACATACATACATACATACATACATACATACATACATACATACATACTTATTGCGAACGTATAAACCGACTATCGAACTATCAATCGCGGACAGTATCGGCCATCGGCAGGCGCTGGCTGGGCGGCGTCGTGCTGAGCTTCAGCCCGACAATGCCAAGCACGATCAAACCGACGCACGCAAGACGCACCCAATCCCGTGATTCATGAAACAGCATCATGCCGCCAATAGCTGTGCCGACCACGCCGATCCCGGTCCACACCGCGTAGGCGGTTCCGATCGGGATATCTCGCACAGCCAGCCCCAACAAGCCCATGCTGATCACCAGCGCGATCAAAACAAAAATCGACGGAACAGGCTTCGTAAAGCCGTCCGTGTACTTGAGCCCAATGGCCCATCCGATCTCAAACAAACCCGCGATAAAAAGTAGAAACCAACTCATCCGTGCTGCTTATATGCCCCCTAAAACAAATCGACCCAGCCAATACCCCCCCTCCCCCCCCACACATTCCCTCACCACTACCACCACCACATCACACACACATCGCGAGCGTACCAACTGACAACCCATCTTAAGCCGAAGGCGTTACTGGTCAACTCTAAACGCGGGTTAGAAGGGCTTAGTTTTCGCATCGCCTTTCAATTCGTCGGCATACATGGTTCGGTATACGTCACCAAGGCATGGGTCGTCTGCTAGTTCACGATCGTCGAGCAGTTCTGCATCGTCGCAACCGTACATCATGTAGAGAGCCTTGATTCGCCGTTGCATTGGCAAGTCATGACTAACGGCAATGTCCTCCATCACGCGATGGGATTCCTCGCAGCAGACAAGCAGATCGAAGACACGCTCGCCGAATGCATCTGGTCCCCCGAACCACTCGTCATCAATCCGCTCGATGAGCACGCGGCATTCCGCGGCAGTTAAATCTCGGCAAAGATCAGATGCGTACCTGATCACCGCCTGCTCATCTGTATTGTTTGGATTCCAAGCCCATCTAGCTCGACCAACATGATACGCCAAAGTTCGGATAGCCTCATCAGCGACTGATCGATCGCCATCAAACAAGAGACGCCTGGCCACGAATGCTGTGATTCGCGAGTCGCGCGAATCCGGGTGACCTGACAAGATTGTAAGCGCCTGAAATTTCTGCTGCGCATTTCCAACAAGACAGTGATCAACACATTCAATCAAGACACGACGGCTTACGGCAGCGTTAGCGAAGGCCGCAACATCCTCGTTGAGTGCTTTGGAGTCGAATTTTCGGTGAAACGGCACATCGATTTGTGTAATGGGTGTCCGCTCGTGGTATCCTTGGTGACGGACATATTCGCTGATAGGAGTCCATGCGGCAAGTTCGCGCGAAGGGGAATAGCACACCATGATTACCGGTACTAAGTAGGAACACCAATAATCAATATGTTCTTGATCGACACGGATCGAGAACCTCGTTCCATCTGAAGAGACATACGACTCCCCGGACTTCACTTGCACGGCGACGAGCTTATTTGTAACAGTCTCGTTGTCTACGAGTTCGATGTGTCCATCGATACCGACATCTGTTTCTTGATGCACAGGGCGAAAGATTGATCCATGATCGTTAACGACATTCTCGACAAAAAGAATACCTTCGTTCGCCGTGCGATTCTTTTTCTTCCACTTCATGTAAACGCCGGTTGCCCTTCTAACGTAAAACAGTTCAACAACCAGCCACCCACAGAATACGAACGTACCAACCGACAACATCATTATCATTCGCGAACGTCGACGTTCAGTTGCTGCCGCGGGCCAGACAGCCACTCTACGATTACGATTCGATAAGAACCACCACGGTCTCCGGCAGCACCCCGTCATGTGCCATCGCATCAGCGCAGGCCTGAGACGCCAGGACTTCCTTCCATGCTTCCAGATCTGGGACATCCATCATTACGCCAACATGCGTTGGGTTGTTCGGATCGACGAATGTGCGAATCGTGGTGATCCCCAACGGCCCGAACAAGGCCTGCCGTTTTCCAGACGTCAGCCAATGGTCCACGTCTTTGACATCATGATGTGCAATCACAGTTGGCATCGGCTCGACCTCCAGACGGACCTCTCAGACCGCCTAACATAATTCACCTCAATCGCCGGCCGCCCGCGGAATACGAACGTACTAACCGGCAACGTCATTATCCCTAGCGGGCGTTGCCGGTCAACTGCAGACGCGGGTTAGGCGACTGGTCCGATCACGAAGCGAACAAGTGCTATAACCAATGAGATAGCACCCAGCACAAGCATGAACTGAGCGAACCACCAACTAGCTCCAAATCGGGGTGTCGTTTCCGGAACGGATTCGTCCCCGATGATGCGAGCAACGGTATCCAAAGCGTCTCGATTCTTCTCCAGTCCTTTTCTTATGCGAAACATTACAAAGAAGATAAGGATCGAAAAGCCGCCAAAGATAAGCAAAGCCCACCATGCGGGCAAGCCGTCGGATTCACGAGCCAATGCAAGGACAGCGGAACCGGTTGCTAGGCCAATTCCGGGAGATTGCCAGCGAAGTTTATCGAAGTGGCGAAAGTTCTCGTACTTCTGGCGATAGATTTCGAGCGCAATCTCTCGCTCGCCTGTACCCAGAGATACGTTTGGTTTGATAGGCATGTGTTTTCCCAGCGAAGTCGCCTAACGTAATTCGGCTCAGTTGCCGACCGCCCGCGGAAAGCGAGCTGCAAACCGACAACACTATCTTAAATCGCGGGCGTCGACGGTCAACTGCAGACGCTGGTTATGCCCTCAGTCGGTTGTCAGCCGCGCCTCAGTGACGATATCCGCATCGTCGAGTCGCATGACCAGCCACTCGGAATCGATCGGAAACGCTCCTCGCTCTTGGCCAAGCTGATACACCATGTCATACGATCGCATGTATTCGGTGTCGTCTGGTTCGCCGAGCATCGCAACGATCTGCTGCCGAGTTTTGCCAGCGGGTGCGTGCGAGTTGAGAAAATCATCGACCATACGAAGCCGAACCGACTCGTGCGAAAACTCAACGGGAGCACTCTTCCAGGCGGTCGCATCGAACGGCATCTTCCTCACATCGTCGCGGTTGAGCAGGAAGAGCACGGTGAGGTTCATTGCCAGAAAGGCGACGAGCAGCAATGCTGCCGCTATCGACACCACGACGATGATGCGCTTGCGGGGCATAACGTAATTCGGCTCAGTTGCCGGCCGCCCGCGGAAACGAACGTACAAACCGGCAACACTATCTTAAATCGCGGGCGTCGACGGTCAACTGCAGACGCGGGTTAGGCGGTTGGTATGCGCGATCAGCAACGATACCGAGAATTGACACAGCGAATGTGATCACCCACCACAGAAGGGTCACGATCTCCAATGAGCTTGAGCTTCCGAAATTGAAGCCGTAGATAACTGATGTGGTGATAAACCACCATAGCCAAGCACCTTGCACAATCGCGGAGAATCCCCAAATCAATCGCCGTTTCTCAGTCTTTGGGGTAGTGGCAGCACGCCAAATGTAACCTACGATGACTAGGTAACCTGGTCCGAGCATTAGAAGCCACTTCAACGGGTTCAAAAGCAGAAAGAGTATGCAGAACAAGCTCCAGAATACGCCGAAAATGGCGAGACAAATAGCTATAGCACGAAATGGCGCCATATGCTCCGCCTAACGTAATTCGGCTCAGTTGCGAGCCGCCCGCGGGGAGTGGCGGACGACTCGGAGGAAATCAGGACTCGCGGGCGTCGCTCGTCAACTGCAGCGGCTGGTTATCCGCCGAAGAGTCGTCGCCACAATGAGGGCTTTTCCGAAGCTTGATCCAGGACATCTTCAGGGTAAAGCTCGCCATCATCGCCCTGGACCTTGGCGGCAAGCTTCTCGGCAATCTGGACCATCTTGAGAATCAGCGGCTCAGTGGGATTCTTAGAATTAATCTCGCCTTCCGAATAAGCGAGAGCACCGGCTTCACCATTCCAAGAGGCGAACACCATGTCGCCACACATCGTCTCGGTATCAATCGCGAGTTCTGGGTCGTCGGCAATGAGCTGCCGCCACTCTTGCTCGGAGATTGTCGGGCCATCATCAGCCGCCCAGTCGTCTTTGCGAGTGATGTGTAGGTCGTAGCCCATTGTGCTAGGCGGATAACGTAATTCGGCTCAGTTGCCGGCCGCCCGCGGAAACGAACGTACAAACCGACAACCTATCTTAAATCGCGGGCGTCGACGGTCAACTGCAGACGCTGGTTAGGCGGCTTCGGTCCCATCCTTGTATCCGATAGATTCACCGCGAAGCAATCGAGCGACACGCGCCTTAACATTCTGATTTGCGCCAATGAGAGCAATTGCTAGCTTGCCGTTACGGTAATAGGCCACAGTGGGGACATTCCCGATCGGCAAAGCCTTTGCCAGTTCTACTTGTGTGTCAATGTCTACCTCGGCGAAATTCACTTGGTCACCGAAGGCTGCAGCTGCTTCTTCCATACGACGTCGTGTATCGGGTCGGCCACCGACATCCCATTCAGCATCGAAATGGATAGCTGCTACGAATGTTTCTGCAACGAATGCATGATAGTCGTCGGGGGTCAATTGCCGCATAACGTAATTCGGCTCAGTTGCCGGCCGCCCGCGGATACGAACGTACAAACCAACAACACTATCTTAATTCGCGGGCGTCGACGGTCAACTGCAGACGCTGGTTAGGTGACTCCCATTAGACCATCGACGCGGTTTTAATAATAAGCCGAGACAGTTTCTTGAGTAACGAGGAGCAGCGACGTCGTATGATTTGCCAATATCCTTCGTCGGTATTCTGCCTGGGCCAAAGCAGGATCACGGGGATTCCAATGAGTAATACACTTAACCAAAGGATTACCACAAATAACATTGCGGGAAGACGTAACAACCCATCCATCGCATATGCACCTTGTCACCTAACGTAATTCGGCTCAGTTGCCGGCCGCCCGCGCAAGCGAACGTACAAACCTGCAACATCATTATCAATCGCGGGCGTCGACGGTCAACTGCAGACGCTGGTTAGGCGACTTTACCCATTGAACCAGTCGGTGGTATACCCAAACGAGCATGTTCCCAAAAAATCCAGATACCTACGACCCACCATGCCCAGATACGACTCTTCTGGATTGGACTTGGGCCACGCGAAAATAAACGGTGTGGCGATCAGTATCGGCAGAATGATGATGGCCAACAGCCCGATCGCAATCGTTAGTTTGACGAGCGCGATTATTAGATACACAGAGGCTTCAATGATTCCATCCAAAGTAGCACCAAAAACGCACTTGTCGCCTAACGTAATTCGGCTCAGTTGCGAGCCGCCCGCGGGGGTAAACGGACGGCTCGGAGAAGATCAGGACCCGCGGGCGTGGCTCGTCAACTGCAGCGGTTGGTTAGGGGCCTTCGACGTTGAGAACAAAGTATACACAGAGCCATCCAAGACTCAGGCTATGAATGCAGAGTGGAATCAACCAGCCACGACTTTCCACTCGCCAAGCGAGGACTGACAAAATTAAGCCAACTAAAGCTACAGGCAGATAGAGTAGTGTCACCAGTGCAGCGCTGCGAGCAGGGATCAGGATTGCTCCGGGAAAAACGCATGTGCCAAGGAGTACAACTGATGCGAGCCAAGAGGCAATCGCAGGCCATTTCCATGTTCGCTCTGGAATCCATGTTTCGTCGTACGTTTCTTGGCCCCTAACGTAATTCGGCTCAGTTGCCGGCCGCCCGCGGATGCGAACGTACAAACCTGCAACACTATCTTAATTCGCGGGCGTCGACGGTCAACTGCAGACGCGGGTTAGATCGCACCGAAGTACCACACGGGTGATCCATGGAGCACAACAGGCAAACAGAAGACCGAATGCCATGCAGACACCGACATGAAACGACATCGCCAGTAGTTGCGGATGGCCGGGGCTGAACCCCTCGACTTGGATGAAATAGGACAGGTTGCCATTTGCGTCGCGGAGCGGAGCTGGATCGGCCATTGTGAAGTAGAAGATTCGCCACAGGTTGGTGATTGCTACACCGATCAGCCCGAGACCGAGGATACGAACGGTGATTTCGACGATGTCGCGTTTGGTCATGCGATCTAACGTAAAAGGCTCAGTTGCCGGCCGCCCGCGGAAGCGAACGTACAAACCGACAACACTATCTTAATTCGCGGGCGTCGACGGTCAACTGCAGACGCTGGTTAGACACCACCGGTTGCGAGAACGCACTCAGTTTTTACAGCCGTTTTTGTTGCAGGTGACCGATTGTGACGTCGAAACCCAATGGTCGGATTCTTTCGTCGTGTCTACGCCGCATCCCGTGGTACCACCTTTGGTGCCGGAATGAACGATGCCGGTGGGAGTATGTTTAACAGCCATCTTAATGATCCCTTCGGAAAGATTTGAGGTGTCTAACGTAATTCGGCTCAGTTGCCGGCCGCCCGCGGAAGCGAACGTACAAACCGACAACACTATCTTAAATCGCGGGCGTCGACGGTCAACTGCAGACGCTGGTTAGGTGGCCACGCCTTGTACTCGGAGAAATCTCGTGAGTTTGTTCTCCAAGCCATCCAGTAGCGGTTCCAGCTTGTCGTCAACGTCCTGCAAGAGTCGTTCCAACTCGCTGTCGTTGTCAGGCCAAGATTCGATCACATCATTGCGAGCGATATGGCTGGCTGATACCCCATTCGGAAATAGCTCCGCCACTCGCAGGACTTGAATCCGGACTTCTTCGGCGTCAAGGTGCTGCAGAGCGCTCATCATGTCGGAGAATGTGTCTGCATACCCGTTGTAGAAGTAACTGATCAAGCCGCCATTCTGGACGGAATCGATGAGCGAACGCACATTTAGCCAAGTCTGCTCTGAAGCCGTAAGCATCGAATAACCCGATGAGTAGCACTTGTCACAGAGGGCACACCAAACTTTATGAGTCGCCTCGTCCATGGCCCCCTAACGTAATTCGGCTCAGTTGCCGGCCGCCCGCAGAATACGAACGTACAAACCAACAACACTATCTTAAATCGCGGGCGTGACCGGTCAACTGCAGACGCTGGTTAGGCGACTTTGCTAGAACGTGGTCCTGATCTTTGCAAAGATTTCGGACGCTTCTTTGCTTTGCTCTGTTTCGGGATGCCACGCCAGTTCACTTTCTTGCACAGCACGCGTGAGCAACCTCGCAACAATGTATGCATCTCCAATCATCGAAGGCTGCCAGACAGTGTTGCCGTTCGCGTTCTCGCCAATCTCACGTCGAAAGATGCGGCGACTGAGGTCATAAAAGCAGCGTGACCAAAACTTCTTCTCATCCAGCGTCGGAAAATGTTCGTCGAGATCGAATCCGATGCCAGGCCACGATTCGTCATTGAGCCAGTGGCGGAGGCGGTCAACAAACTCACGCTCCGTAGATGAAGTTGCACAATCGTTGCCGACCTGTAGTGCCAATTCGACAAGGTCAAAGAGTTGGCGGTTCGACACACAGACGTATTGGTCTCGCCATGAAATGTCGCTGGACATTTGGTGCTCGCAGTCGCCTAACGTAATTCGGCTCAGTTGCCGGCCGCCCGCGGAATACGAACGTACAAACCGACAATCTATCTTAAATCGCGGGCGTCGACGGTCAACTGCAGACGCTGGTTAGGCGACGACATCGTGTTCACGGAGGTACTGCATGCGATTAGAGTCGCTAATTCCCATCGACGCCATTGCCTGCTCGATAGCTTGATACTGTTGCATCGAAATCTTGATCTCGTACTCGCTGATTTGATCGATCAGGATTTCCATACCCAGACCCCACTCGTTGTGCTCATTGATGTAATCGAACACGTCACGATAAAGGTCATTGGGAATAATCGACCGGACAGTCTCTAAGGCCCGGTTGCAGAGATCAATGCGGTGTTGATGGGTATGCACCACAAGTCGCCTAACGTAAAAGGCTCAGTTGCCGGCCGCCCGCGGAATACGAACGTACAAACCGACAACACTATCTTAATTCGCGGGCGTCGACGGTCAACTGCAGACGCTGGTTATCCCGCAAACACTAAAGCGATGATAAACGATCCAACGGCACCTAAAACAAAGAATATTGTATTGACCGTCACGCCTTGCCAAAATGACCTCTTGCCCTCGGATTGCAGTTCGCCTCGGAGGAGTTGGGCTATTGCCTCAACGTCGTCCTCACTCATCTGTTTGAGGCGATTGTAACGGTCGACGTCGGATCGTAGTTTTTCCGCGAGCGCAGAGCGTTCTTTGATTTCGGTTTCGATGTGATCAATTAGAGATGTGGCTTCTTTAAGGGACTGTGTGAGTTTGTCAACACGATCATCTAGCGTTTCAGAACTGTTTTTTGAACGAAGATATCGGCGCAGTGCTTCGTAGAATACGGAAGCAACAGTGCCCCCCAAAACAGTGACAATCAACTCGGTGAGTGGAATGAAGGGCAGCAATCAATCACCCCGGCGGGATAACGTAATTCGGCTCAGTTGCCGGCCGCCCGCGGAAACGAACGTACAAACCGACAACCTATCTTAATTCGCGGGCGTGACCGGTCAACTGCAGACGCTGGTTAGGCGACATTCCGGTTGAGAATCGAAGCGGCTCTGCCTTGGTAGTAAAATGACCACGCTGTGCGAGTTGCGACTATTGACGCACAGAGAAAGCCGGTAGTGCTCCCAACCCAGACGAGCCCGGCGAACAGATCAGGATCAGCGATGAGTGAGCCTTCACGTGGATCGGTTGAACCAATGCAGATCATCAAGGCGAATGCGTACGCAGCGATGGCTACCGACGAAACGAGAAACCCAACCAGATAGATTATGCGTCGTGCCATGTCGCCTAACGTAATTCGGCTCAGTTGCCGGCCGCCCGCGGAAACGAACGTACAAACCGACAACACTATCTTAAATCGCGGGCGTCGACGGTCAACTGCAGACGCTGGTTAGGTGCCCTTGAGTTGCTTACGAAGTTCACGCACTGCTGCTTTTCGTCCTGCATTTTCCGGTCGCGCTTCGAGCTTCGCAATCTCTTGTTCAAGTGCATGGCGACGACGAACGCCGGTTTCGAAAACACGCTCTTGACGTTGAAGCTTTTCTGCGTTGAGTTGGTTTCGCAGTGCCTCCCAGGTGGACAGATCGCGTTTGGGTGGCACCGGTATTTTATAGCCAAGGTAGCGACACGGCTTAGCACACTTTGAGCATGGTACTGCGCCGAGGTACTGCGTATCACGCCGCACCGCCTCACGGCAGTCAAAGCAGACCCATGCAGCTTTACCCATGGCACCTAACGTAATTCGGCTCAGTTGCCGGCCGCCCGCGCAAGCGAACGTACAAACCTGCAACACTATCTTAAATCGCGGGCGTCGACGGTCAACTGCAGACGCGGGTTAGGCGACTCCTAGGGAAACAGAAACATGAACATCCCAACGAAGAATATCACCACGAACAATGTCGCAAGTCCAAGAATAGGCATTGCGCATGCGTACGTAACCTTGGTCAGTGACGGACGAAAAGCCAAGGCTAGCACAATGCCGAGAACCCATAGCACGAATACGCCCAGAAGGCAAAATGTAGACCAATTCGTGTAAGGGTTGTTATATGGGTCAGGAAGGGATAGCTGTACGCTTCGTAGCACCACAAACGCCGCAAATGCTACAGGCATCAAGAAAACAACTGTCAAAACCGAGAGATTGGTTGCTCGAGTGTTCATGTCGCCTAACGTAATTCGGCTCAGTTGCCGGCCGCCCGCGGAATACGAACGTACAAACCGACAACATCATTATCCATCGCGGGCGTCGACGGTCAACTGCAGACGCGGGTTAGGCGTCAGATCTTACTCAATACAGCAACCACAGAAACGAGGAGTGCAATCGAACTCATAAGGAAAGCCAAGTAAGAGACTCGCATCTGCATCCGATGACGAGCAATCTCCTCAGCCTCAAAGATCAATAGAGCTTTGCGAGTTTGAAGCGAATCTCGCAACTTATATAGGTCGCGTTTGTCTTCAGCGAGATGGTCGGCACGGATTGAGGCGATTTCTCGGTTGACGGCAGCAATCAGCGTGTCAAGCCGGTCGGCAAGTTGGGCTTCTATGATGTCTCGCTCTTTCTCCCATGCACGATTGAACCTCCGGATAAGCATCGGATTGGTGTCGCCTAACGTAATTCGGCTCAGTTGCCGGCCGCCCGCGGAATACGAACGTACAAACCGACAACACTATCTTAATTCGCGGGCGTCGACGGTCAACTGCAGACGCTGGTTAGGCAGCAGTCAGCGATTGGCTTTTTGGATCGCAACTTCAACCTGCTTCTTCAATTGCTCGCAGCAGATGTTTTCTATCCGCCAATTGATGTTGCTGCCCGTCTTTCCTTTAAACGTGACTCGTGGAATCGTGCCATGTTCAGGGCATCGAACTGTTCGAACTGCCTGCTCGTATCGCTTGGTCAGGTTGTCAGATACTTGGCGAAGAATCTTGTCTTTGTTGAACTTGAAGTTTGCCATTGTGTATGCTGCCTAACGTAATTCGGCTCAGTTGCCGGCCGCCCGCGGAAGCGAACGTACAAACCGACAACACTATCTTAAGTCGCGGGCGTCGCCGGTCAACTGCAGACGCGGGTTAGGTGGATTGAGATAATCTGTATTGCAATAAAAACCTTGTTCCATGACGAACAATCAATGCGAGTAAGATAGAGGGAATAAAAAGCACGCCGCAGCCACACGGGACAATTGTCGTGAATGATACGAGCCATTGTGACAGCGTGTCGTCGGCAAAGGTACCCGGTTCAACCGCGGGGTAGGTTAGCGCCGCATAGAGCAAATATAGCCAAGGCAGTAAAGCTCCCAAACATGTTGCAGCGTTGATCCAAAGCGTATTAACCGACGCTGGCTCTGGCATGCAGACAATATCCACCTAACGTAATTCGGCTCAGTTGCCGGCCGCCCGCGGAAACGAACGTACAAACCTGCAACACTATCTTAAATCGCGGGCGTCGCCGGTCAACTGCAGCCGGTGGTTAGACACCATCCGCCAGGCGAACGGTGAGACCGGAATTCGGACCTGGTGGCAACCCCAGCGCGGGTTCAACTCCTTGGGACGTACGAAGATCATCTAGCAAAGCGTTTGCGGGAATGCGTTTGCCGATCATTGCTTGTGACGCCGATCGTGGATTCTCAACGGACTTGCCGCGATAAACTTCGACCTCGTCCACGCCATCTGCGACAGCGCGAGCGCAAGTGCCGCGAGCATAAAACCTGTTGAATTCACCTTCGGAAAGGGTATCGGGAGCTGTGACCGGAACCTTGGCGGTGGTGAAGCCGCCCTTTGGCTTCTTGCGTTGCTCGGTGTCACGAATCAGGTGTTTCGAGCGAAGCTCGGACGCAAGCCAATCGTCATCGTGCGAGAGGATCGCTTCGCGCAAAAGCTCTGGCCATTGCTGCTGCCCCTCATCCGTGAGACGAGGGCTGACGTAAAGAGTTCCGTCACTCGAGTCGCGATCTAACTCTTGGGCCATCAGGTCGCGTGTGCGTTGGTCGAGGCTGTCGTAGCGGATTGCCAAGTGGCACCCCCTTCTGGTGTCTAACGTAATTCGGCTCAGTTGCCGGCCGCCCGCGGAAACGAACGTACAAACCGACAACACTATCTTAAGTCGCGGGCGTCGCCGGTCAACTGCAGACGCGGGTTATGTCGCTTCACTGGAACCCGAATCATCGTGGACGATCTGCTGGAGCCGCGACATCGTCAACTTGGCCGCGTAGAGGCGGTACAGACCTTCGGCAAAAAGTATGCACATCCAGCACACTACAACCAGTATTACGAACAGAAACCCTGGAGACTTCTTAGTTGAAGCCCATTCGTGAAAGGGTAATGACACGAGGAAGGCCAAGCCGACTGCCGATAACGAAATGCGTATGACGAGCCACATCAGCCCGATCATGTCGGGTTTCGTCACACTGCCAAATTCTGGGGCGTCCTCTTGCGACATAACGTAATTCGGCTCAGTTGCCGGCCGCCCGCGGAAACGAACGTACAAACCGGCAACACTATCTTAAATCGCGGGCGTCGCCGGTCAACTGCAGACGCGGGTTAGGTCGCCCGATTCGGGAAACCTGTCAGTTTGTCATCGTAGAACTGGTCGTAGTTCTTCCGATAGAATTTTATGAGGTCTTTGCCGCACCATGGACAATAGTGCAAGCCTGTACAACCTGCCAAGGATGCGTTTCCGGTGAGGTGCGGTCGCAAGGGTTCTAGATCACGCTCTTCAACTGCGAGAAAGCACAATCGAAACCGTGGCGACTTGATGCTTTCTTCCGGAGGCTCTGCGTATACAAATAGCCCACGGTTGCCACGCTCGCGGACTGATGCAGCCATACCGTCGCAACACCACTTTGCCATTAGCGACCTAACGTAATTCGGCTCAGTTGCCGGCCGCCCGCGGATGCGAACGTACAAACCGACAATCTATTGTAAATCGCGGGCGTGACCGGTCAACTGCAGACGCTGGTTAGACGCATTCCACAGCTGTAACCAGCGATCTGACTCGCCAATGCTATAAATCAAGCATAACGCGCGTAAATTGCGCGGTAGACTTGATTGGTGATATTCATTCTCCAAAGCGGAAAGAACTGGTTCTTCTCCATAATGTTCCACAAGCTGTGATACTTCACGTAAAGCGGCTAGGTCCGGCCACGGAAGCGGAAAGCTCGAGACCATGTCGTCATAGGGAAGTTGCTGCTCAGCTTGTACGTCTAGATTTTGTGCAAGAACACCAGGCGGATCACTCCAGTCATCTAGAACCTGCGATACATCATGCTCAACGCAGTTGCTTGCGCATCCAACGAGGCCGAGGAGCAAAATTAGAGTAATGAAACGATGCATGCGTCTAACGTAATTCGGCTCAGTTGCCGGCCGCCCGCGGAATACGAACGTACAAACCAACAACACTATCTTAAGTCGCGGGCGTCACCGGTCAACTGCAGACGCTGGTTAGGCGACTCTCGCTCGACGCCACGGGTATCCGGATGCCGCCATCAAAGTTCTCATCAAGAGGTCGGGCCGTTGCTCACGCCAGCGGCGTCCGACAAGAAATGAGAATGACCGAAGGCCGCGCCGACGAATCATACACCTGATGTAAACCACGCCGACGAGGAACCACCACGCCAGCCAAAACAGAATGAAAAGAGTGAACATCAGGATCAGAAACGGAAGGGACGCTGGATTATCTTTCGCGGGATTGGGGTCTTGCATCAACGAGTGAACGTACGTCGGCGATATAAGCAGCTTGACGGTCATGCCAGCAACGAAATATGCGAGAGGAAAACCCGCAAATCCTGGCATTAGTAACCAACGGGTCAATGGCTTACCACAGACTCGCCAGATTCGTTGCGTCCGCTCTTTGCGGCGTTGTGGACTCATCGCCTAACGTAAAATGGCTCAGTTGCCGGCCGCCCGCGGAATACGAACGTACAAACCGACAACACTATCTTAAATCGCGGGCGTCGACGGTCAACTGCAGACGCTGGTTAGGCAGCACGCTACCAAAGCAGTTCAACCTGCATGACGCATTGCCGAATGAATGGGAAATCACCCGCCTTGAACTCTTCAAGGGTCATCTCATTCTGGATGGCTAGAACAATCCTTTTCGCGTCTTCAAGAGTCAGTGTGCCGGCTTGTTTTAGAGCTTCGACGCCTGGAGGCGTGTCGTCAGATTCGCGAATCGCCTGCTCAGCCTTGCAGTATTCGTCAGGCCATTTTGCACGAACCTCGTCGCAAGTCATTGCTGCCTAACGTAATTCGGCTCAGTTGCCGGCCGCCCGCGGAATACGAACGTACAAACCGACAACACTATCTTAAATCGCGGGCGTCGACGGTCAACTGCAGACGCTGGTTAGGTGGCTTCGCTCGACGGGTTGTTGAGCCGCCAAATCCGCTCAACCTCGTCGCAGGGCAATTCCTGCAACGCCCGGACTATCTGTTCCCGATGGACAGAAAGCGGGAAGTGCATTTCATCCAAGGAACGGGAATAGAACTCGGGTTCCAAGTCATGTGTCTCAACTAGGTGGTCCTGGATATAATCGAACAGTTCGTAGTCACGTACTCGGACGACTACCCGGCTATTGATCTTATCAACGGCGACATGCGGCAAAACCACTCGTAGCCACCTAACAGTAAGTATACAGAACCAATTCCGGAGAACGTCCCCGGGTGTTCTAGTTAGTATCGCGGTGCAGGTACGGGGTGTCAAGGATATTTTGGGAATATTTAAGGCTAGTGCCAAACGCCTGGCACGGCGGGTATTGCCTGACGCAAATACAGAATTAATATCGCAAGCTATGAAGCTGATGGCACAGATGCATGAAGCAATGCGAGCGTTGCATTATGCGTATGACACGGAGATGGCCTACTGTGCGTGGGTCAGGCGATTTCTAACGTATCATCGCCATCAGTCGGAGGATAAAACGTGGGTGCATCCGACAGACCTCGGGGCTAAGGGGGTGGAGGCATTTCTGAACTACCTGGCGGTCAATCGGCGGGTGGCAGAGAGTACACAACGCCAGGCTCTTAATGCCCTGGTGTTTCTCTATAAAAAAGTATTGCAGGTTGAACTGGGTGAGTTTCATGCTCAGCGAGCGAAACGGCCGAGCCGGTTGCCTTCGGTGTTAACGCACGAAGAAGTGTCCGCGGTGTTGGGGCAAGTGCGTTATGTGGTGGACAATGATTGGTCGGGGCGGGTGTATGGATTGATGTTTGAATTGATGTATGGGAGCGGGTTGCGGCTGATGGAGGTATGTCGGCTGCGCATGAAGGATGTGGATATTGAAGGCGGTCGGCTTGTGGTGCGCGATGGCAAGGGCGCGAAGGATCGGATGGCACTATTGCCGACGCAAAGTGTGACGGGGATGATGTTGCAATTCAAATGGCGCAAGCGGATGCACGAGGTGGACCGGGATAAAGGCGGCGGGTATGTGCCGATGCCCTATGCGCAGGCGATGAAAATGCCGTTGGCGATGCGGTCGCTGGGTTGGCAATATGTTTTTGCGAGCACGCGAGTGACGACGTGGCCGATGACGCGGCTGTTTATGGATGGGGAGCAACACGAAACGAGTGATTGGGGCGAAGCGGGTTATGCCGGCGAATTAAGGGAAACGGGCGAGTCGGGAGAATCGGGCCAGTCGAGTCAATCGCACGAATCGGTTATGCCAATGACGATGGACGAATCTATGTTTCTACAAGAGGCGGGACGTCGTTTGGGTTTGTCGGAAGATATGTCGGTGCGTGTGCGTCGTCATGTGCATGAAAACATGGTGCAGAAGGTAATGCAAAGCGCGGTGAGGCGGACGGGATTGTTGAAGCGAGCGAGCTGTCATACGTTACGGCATTCGTTTGCCACGCATCTGTTGGAAGCGGGTTATGACATTCGCACGGTGCAGGATTTGCTGGGCCACAAGCATGTGAAGACGACGCAGATCTATACGCATGTGATGAACAAGGGCGCGATGCGCGGCGTGAATGGCGTGATCAGCCCATTGGATCGGGTGGCGTGAGGCGTGAAGCGTGAGGCGTCAAACAAAGCACAATACCAATCGCGTTTATAACTTGTGCGTTAGCCGCCGTCCTTGGGCGGCGCGACATTTCGGGTGGCCATAACGCACACGCGCCGTCCAAGGACGGCGGCTAACGGGGGAGGGAGGGGGGGGGATCACACGCGAGAAATCAGGGAATCCGCATAAGTATGTATGTATTTATATGGAGCGATAGTAGAGAGTTTTCGTGGCGGAAAAATGGACCAGCGAGTCATTATTCAGGATATGGCTTTCGAACTTATTCCCCGAATCGACGCTGCTCCAGCAGTTCACGATCGATCACTGTCGATTCGACGATCTTTTCTGCCGCCTTCCAGAAGGCGTCTCTGTCCGGTGCATCTGTATACGTAAAGCACAAAATCTGAAGTTTGATTTCAGGAACAATGCGTACCCAATACCGGCGAATCATCCCCACCCTTTTTCCGGTAGGCTGATTGTAATCGAATCGCTTCGCCGGAAACCCCGACACAGTAGAGTCAGCAATCTGTAGATTTGGGTCAATTTTCTTCCAAACATCAATTTGGTTTTGGATTTCCTGCACATGATCGTTCACATAATTTGGCTGCACCGGGATTAATCTATACTCAACGCCAATCACGCTTTTTTCGTCTGTGTATCTTTGCACGACGTCAATATCAGCAACACCGAATCGCGTCGCATAGTCTTCGACCAACCATGCTTTGGGAGCAATAAAACCAAACCCAAGACTAGCGTAAACTTTCTTATGGTAGCCACTTGAAGCCCTTAACGAATCATCAAGTCGCTTGGCCGCATCACTAATGTCCACAGCAACTTGAGAAATATCGCGATTGGGTTTACCTACCTGCCACGTAACCACACCTGTAATAAAGGCGGGAACGATACTAATCACCGCAACAATCACCATCGCCCAAGGTTCCGTAAGTTTGCTGGAATCCGACATGACTGATCTCTTAGATGAACTCATTGGCGAGAAATTAACACATACATATGACGAACCAATACTGACGAGGATAATGGATCCGGTTTTTCCGGTTTAGTATCACCCTATGGAGTAAGGACGTCAAGGACTTTTTGTCGCAGTGCCATAAGGGCGTCATTACTATGAATATATGTATGCATATGGATCGAAAGTAGAGAGTTTGTGGTGCGGACAAAATCCAATTGATCGCTATCTGTTCTAGCTCCCGGTGAATACCGGGAGTTTGTGTGAGGCAATACCTAAACTTTGCGAGTTTTTAGTGGGTTGGGGATAAGCGGGACGCTGCGCGTCGCCCGCTAAACGGGGGAGGTGGTCAAGCTATTGAAACGGGTAATGGTGTACGTATGTGTGGGAAGTGTGTGGGGGGGGGGGAGCTAGTATGCCCCGTGGCCGCCGAGGACGATGAAGGGGGTTTTGGCGAGGATGTAGATGTCGAGCCAGACGGACCAGTTGCGGACGTAGTAGACATCGAGCCGGACGCGGTCGTGGTAGGTGGTGTCGTTTCGTCCGGAGACTTGCCAGAGACCGGTGAGGCCTGGGCGGACGTGTTGGTAGAGATTCATATATCGACCATAGCGAGAGCGTTCGGAGTCAATGATAGGCCGAGGGCCGACGACAGCCATGTCGCCGACGAGGACGTTCCATATTTGGGGTAATTCGTCGAGGCTGAATCGTCGCAGGAAATGGCCGACGGGTAGGACGCGTGGGTCCTGTTTGAACTTGCCGGTCCATTGCCACTGGCGGCGCATGTCGGGATGGGTTTCGAGATATTGCTCAAGCAAGACGTCGGCATTGGGGAGCATGGTGCGGAATTTCCATGCGGTGAAGGGCTTGCCGTCGAGTCCGATGCGTTGTTGGCCGAAGAAAATTTTGCCGCGCGTTTGAATGCCGACGACGATGGCAATGAGGATCATGATGGGCAAGACGAAGGGGCTGATGGCAAGCACGGCAAGGATGTCGAGCAGGCGTTTGAACGCGCGACGTCGCCAATCGAGCAAGCGTTGTTGCACGGCAATGCCAAGCGTGCCCTGAAAATCGTGCGCGACCACGCCGAGGCTGCTGATGCCGTGAAAGTCGGGCAGGACGATGAGATGTCGGAAGAGGTGTTGGTGGTCATCGAGCAGGTCGATGAGTTTTTTGCGGGGAAAGACGGCAATAACGACCATGAAAAATAGATGCGGATGCTGCTTGGCCAAGTCGACAGCCCGATCGATGCCGTGGATGGTGGGCGTCCCTGCGAATGATGGCCGGGGCGTGGGCGTGTCGTCAAGGATGGCGATGGGCTTGAGTCCGATGCCGGGCTTGCGTCGTAACAGTTTGACAATGCGTCGGCCGGTGCGTCCCCCGCCGAGGATGACGACGGAGTGTCCCCACCATGGTCGATGAGCGCAGACGGCACGGGTGATGGCGCGTCCGCCGATGATAGTAAAAACGGATAGCACGCTAGCAGTGAGAAAGATAAGTCGAGAGTATGTTTCGGCGTCGCGGGTGATGAAGGTGACTGAGCCGAGCAGGAGGTAGACGGCCGCAGTGACGAAGAAGACACGGCGGAGTTCGGTGATGGGGTTGTAAGGAATGCCGGGATAGAGTCCCGCCCAGGCGTACCCGATGATGAAGAGTCCGAGCACGGGCCAGAGCTGGGCGTAGATATCGAGGGTGAATTGCCCGCCTGCGTAATAGCGGACGAGGACGACGCTGGTTAAAGCGATGGCCAAGGCGACCAGATCGACAGCGATCATGATCAAGAGCGTAAGTAGCGAGCGTGTGCGGACTTGACGTTTGGTGGGCGCGAGGACGCGAGCCAGGGCTCGAGCTTTGGCCTCGGCATCCGTTTCGTTCGCATTGGCAGACCGACCGGCAGCCGCCAAACCGGAAATACCCGTCCCGCCGGATTGTGAAATCACAGTCATGGTTGAGCCCTGATCGAAACACGCAGGCCGCACGTAAAGCCTGCCACGAGGGTTTACAGGAACGCTGTTAAGGTTACGGCACCTGCCGTATGTTGGCAAGTTTGGATGGAGGGCAGGTCGGGAGAAATAGGGTTTAGGGTCTGGGGGTTAGGGAGTCTGGGGTTTAGCGGAGCAAGTCATCGCGTTGCATAAGAGCGGGGTGTCAGGCGGAACCTGATAAAAATTCGCGCATGGCGAACGTTATCGTCAAACAGAAACCCTCGATATTCATCGAGGGCTGTGATGATCCATCAACAGTCAACGATCAACGGCCAAGCACACAGGGGAAATGTGGGGGGGGGTTAGAGCCAGCGTTGGCCGCGTTGGAAGCGGTCGAGGGACTGGTCGATGAAGGTTTTGATTTCGCGTTGGAAGCGAGCGGTGGCGTAGGGTTGGGCCTGTTCGTGCAGGCGATTGGGATCGAACTGATCCGCAGGCGATCGGGATTCAAAGCGACGAACAGCATCGGCCAAAGCGTCAGGGGTGGGATGAGGATTGCCCGTGTCGAAAAGGATGCCGGTCTGGTCGGGAATGACAGTGCCCAGTGCCCCGCCGTGTCCCCATGCGATGACCGGAGCGCCTGCGGCCATGGCCTCGACGGGTGCGATGCCGAAGTCTTCGTCAGCAGCAAAGACAAACGCCCGGCAACGTTGCATGTGATCGCGAACCGTGGCGTCATCGCGATAGCCAAGGAGCTGGATGTGGCCGTGGCCGTCGCGCAGGCGTTGGAGTTGTAAGCGTTGAGGCCCGTCGCCGATGATCAGAAGCGGCCGGTCAAGTTTTTTGAAGGCCTCAATGATTAACTCAACGCGTTTCTGGGGAATCAAGCGACTGACGACGAGATAAAAATCATCGCGCGGCTTAGATGGATTGAACGCCTCGACATCGACCGGCGGCGCGATAACGGTGGCAGGTCGGCGATAGGTTTTCCAAATGCGACTGGCAACATAAGGCGAGTTGGCGATGAAACGATCCACGCGCATGGCGGCCAGGACATCGACATGACGCAGGCGATGCAACACCGTCCGGGCATAGAGGCTACGAATCCCGCGCGATAAACCCATGGGTTCCAGGCATGCCGGGTAAAGGTCCCAGGCAAAGCGCATGGGCGTATGGCAATAGCATAGATGCAACTGATCGCTGCGCGTCAATACGGATTTGGCGGAGGTGTGGTAGGAACTGAACACCACATCGTGGCCCGTGAGATCGAACTGTTCGAACGCAAACGTGAACAGCGGAAGATAGGCACGAAATTTAGATCGGCCCATGGGCAGGCGTGGGATGAACGACTCAGTAATGGGATGCTCGAGCAGGGAACTGCCAGTGAGTGCGGCGTCATCTTTGACCAAGGTATAGAGAGGCGCATCGGGGTACAGCGCAGCGACGGACTCGAGAACCCGTTCCGAGCCTGCAAGCGTGGTGAGCCATTCATGGACAAAAGCGATGGACATTGCAATAGATTGTACGGAAGTTTGCGGATGTGTCTTGTGGGGGAATTTATACGTTGTTTGTCAGAGACGAGGAAATTCGGGCCATGTGGACGGCAGGTGCGATTTGCGGATAAGCTATTCATCCCATGATTGAGCATACATTCATTGGTTTACGCGAGCGCAACGTGCAACGGATACTGAATCCCGTGCGGTGGGCCGGTGCGCTGATGAAGGATGTACGTCAGATTTCGCGTGAGCGATTCGTGTTGTACAACCTGGTGTCGACGCAATTGAAAGTGCGTTACCAACGGAGCGTGTTGGGATTTTTCTGGACGCTGTTGAATCCGCTGATGATGCTGACGGTGTTGGCGATCGTGTTCAGTCAGGTGATGCGTTGGAATATCGGAGACTATTCGGTGTACCTGTTCGCGGGCTTGGTGCCGTGGGGTCTGGCGAGCCAGGGAATCGAAGCGGGGACGCGCACGCTGGTGGCCAACGAAGGGCTGATCCGCAAGGTGAGCATTCACAAGTTGATTTTCCCGATGGCAGACGTGATCGTCGCGACGATCAATATGTTCTTCGCCATGATCGCGTTGTTTATCATCCTGGCGGTGGTGGTGTTTTTCCTGCCCACGGATTTCCGATTGCATCAAACCCTGGTGCTGTTGCCGATCGCGACGGTGTTGTTGGCCCTGGTGACGCTGGGGGTGGCATTGATCACGATGACGATGAACACGTTTTTCCGCGATGTGGATCACATCACAAGCGTGGTGCTCACCGCCGTGTTCTATGCCTCGCCGATCCTCTACAAACTCGAATTGCTCAAAACCGATACCAAAGACCTCACGTGGATCGCCATGTGGAACCCGATGACCCACTTCATCGAACTGTTCCACAGTGCGATCTATAGCGGGGTTTGGCCCACGGCCTTGAACTGGATCGTCGCGCTAAGCGTCACCGTCGGCACGCTCGTCGTGGGATACGTACTCTTCAAACTGGCTGAACACCGCTACATCTTCCGCCTCTAACCCCCCCCCACGTTTCCCCCGGCATGACTGACCGTCACGGGTAACTGGCTCGCGTCATTGTCTGAACTGCCCTGCCCTACGATATGTCTCCAATTGCCCTACCGTGTCGTTGATTAAAAATGGATCAAGCTCGCATACAACTCGATGATGTTTCACTGCTGTTCCGGGCCTATGGGAATCATACGCCGTCGCTCAAGCAGGCGTTTTTGAATTCCATTTTTCGTCGGCAATATTCCAAGACCGAAGAATTCTGGCTGTTTCGCGATTTGAATCTGAAGATCGAACATGGCGAGCAGTTTGCGATCGTCGGCCCCAACGGCGCGGGCAAAAGCACGTTGTTGAAAATGATCTGCGGGATCTATCATCCGACCGGCGGACAGGTGCATGTCAAAGGTCAGGTCGCGCCGCTGATCGAACTGGGCGCGGGAATGAACCCGGAATTGTCGGGCCGTGAAAACATTTTGCTCAATGGCGCGATGCTGGGATTCAGTGCCAAACAGATGCGACGCAAGGCCGAAGGCATTCTGGATTTCGCGGGCCTGACCGATTTCGCCTCGACGCCGATCAAATATTATTCGACAGGGATGATGATGCGTCTGGCATTCAGCGTGGCGACGGATATCAATCCGGAAATTCTGGTGATCGATGAAATTTTTGCCGGCGGCGACGTGCAGTTTGTCGCCAAGGCCAAGGATCGTATGCACCAGTTGTTGAACACGTCGCACATCGTGATCATCGTGAGTCACGATCTGGGGCTGGTGCAATCGTTGGCCTCGCGGGCGATCTGGCTCGACCACGGCACAATCAAGGCCGACGGCGACCCGAAAATTATCTGCGAAGATTACGCGCGACACGAAGCCGGGCTGGAGCCGATCGTGCGGTGAACACGCGGGAATTTAGCCGCAGATGAACGCGGATAGACGCGGATAAGATTGGGACATATTTGAACGAGCAATGCAGGAAGACAGAAAAGCAGGAAGACAGGAACAGAAAAGAAATACGGGGGGGAGGTGGAGGGGATGGGGGGGGGATGGGGGGGGGGAATATGTGTGTGTGATGCGTTAGCCGCCGCCCTTGGGCGGCGCGACGTTTGGGGTTGCCATAACGCTCACGCGCCGCCCAAGGGCGGCGGCTAACCCAGTCGTTTTAAAACAGAACGAGTACCACCAGTGGAAAACCAGAACAGGACAATTCTGCGGGGGAAAAGTGGGGAGGGGATAAAACCAAAACGGGATAATCCTGAAGGGGAAACGTGGGGGGGGCGGATTTATCTGGAATGTACAACGACGTATTTGTTGGGCGGGAATCGCGGGGTGCAGCGGACGGTGCGCAATGTGTTGGAGCATGCCTCGAGAAAGAATACGAAAAAAAACACGAAGAAGAATGCAGGAGAAAATGTGCGGGGGAATGTGGTGGGAAATGCAGGGGAAAATGTGGGGGGGGGGGGGGTGGTTTGGACGGGGTTTGGGTTTGTGGGGTTACCTGCCTCGACGCGATGGGACCACACGCGTCCGCACCGGGCTGGCAAGCTATGGCAATTCGCCCAACATCATTCTGCTATTGCTTCGCGCGTTTCGTCTGCCCGTGCCCCATCCAAAACGGTCGCGGATACAGCACCAGAGATTACTGCGGCCACGCATGCCCTACCGAATACGAATACGAAATTAAAAACGAAGGCAACGCTCAAGGATCGGTTCCATCAACTGATCGGGTTGCTGTCGTTTCCGATGGCGACATTGTTGGGCCGACATGTGCGGATGGAAAGCGAAGACATTTTGGTTTTGCTGGACGGCACGTGGCATTTGCCGGGAATGATTGAACGAGTGGCACGGGCCAAGCGTGATGGCGTGAAGATCGGGTTCGTGTTGTACGACGTGATTCCGTTGTTGTATCCCGAACTGTCGGGCGACAAACATCGCGCCCAGTTTTCAGCCTGGCTCACGCGCATGATGGAACTCGCCGATTTTTATATCGGGATCACCCAATCGGCCTGCGATGATTTGCAACGACTGATGCCCCAGGCCCGTGATATGCCCTGCGATACATTTCGGCTGGGCGCGAATCTCGATTTGATGCAACACATGTCGGGCCATGATGCCATTCGGCAGGGGTTGATTCCGGGTGACGCGTCGAATCGGCATCGCATTTACCTGATGGTCGGCGCAATCGAGCCGCGCAAAAATCATGCGACGGTGATCGATGCCTTTGAACAACATTGGCAAGACGATGATGTGCAGCAACACGCGCACCTGATCATCGCCGGGCGCGTCGACGATGGCGGGCACACGATTGTCGAGCGTTGCCAATCGCATCCGCAACTGGGCAAGCACCTGCATGTGTATCACGATCTGACCGACGGCGAATTGGCTCACGTCTATCACCACGCGACCGCCGCGATCACCGCATCGTTCTGCGAAGGGTTCGGCTTGCCTATCGTCGAATCGTTGTCGTTGAACTGCCCGGTGTTTGCCAGCAATCTGCCTGCCCATCGTGAGGTCGGCGGTGAGCATGCGTTGTATTTTGATCCTCACGATGCGAGCACGCTGGCCCAACTTATCGAACAACATGACGCGCCGCCTCGGCCTTCGGATTTTTTCTGGCCGACCTGGACACAGGCGACCGATGAATTGCTCAAAAAAATCCGAGCGTTATGCGCGTAAAACCGTGAATACCCCGTGAATTTTCTCCCTCACCACCAACCAACTCGACCATCACCGACCCCGAAGCCTGACCCATGCGGTAACATACACATCCACACGACCCTCATAACCTCAAACTCAAACCCAACCCCAGCAAGCCTATGAAACGCAAAGCACTGATCACCGGCATCACGGGCCAGGACGGCAGCTACCTGACCGAACTGCTTTTGGAAAAAGATTACGAAGTCCATGGCATCGTCCGCCGGGTCGCCTTGGAAGATCCCGAACATCGCATGGAACGCATCTCGCACCTGCTCGACGATGTGACGCTACACTCGGCCTCGCTGGAAAGTTATCCCTCGCTGTTCCGCACCTGTCAGAAGATCAAGCCCGACGAGTGCTATCACCTGGCATCGCAGTCGTTTGTCAGTTACGCCTTCGAGGACGAGTTCTCCACGCTCAACACCAACCTCAACGGCACGCACTACATGCTCAGCGCGATCAAAGAGGCCAACAGCAACTGCCGGTTTTATTTTGCCGCGTCAAGCGAAATATTCGGCACCGTAGAAAGCTCGCCGCAAAACGAACGCACGCGATTTCATCCACGGTCCGCCTATGGCATCAGCAAAGTGGCGGGTTTTGATCTGACCCGCAACTATCGCGAATCGTATGGCATGCACGCGACCAGTGGGATCCTGTTTAATCACGAATCAAAACGACGCGGCTTTGAATTTGTCACGCGCAAGATCACCAACACGTTGGCGAAAATCAAATGCGGTATGGCCAAGGAACTGCGCATGGGTAACGTCGAAGCCCGCCGCGACTGGGGCCACGCTCAGGATTACGTGCGCGGGATGTGGTTGATGTTGCAATGCGATAAGCCGGATGATTATGTGCTAGCCACGGGGATCAGCCATTCGGTGCGTGAGTTTGCCAGCATCGCCGCCGAGCGCATCGGCCTGAATTTTGATGACTATTACGTGCTCGACGAACAGTTCTATCGACCCGCGGAAAAACACATTTTGCTGGGCGATCCGACCAAAGCCAAAACCGAACTGGGCTGGTCACACGAATACACGTTCGAACAAATGGTGCACGAAATGGTCGACACCGACCTGGCCCGCGTGCGCGGCGAAGTAGCCGTCGAAGCATGATGCGTAAAACGTGACGCGAGACGCGTGGCGTTATGCCAATCCCGTAATAGAGCCACTGGCGTGATTAATCGCCACGATTTTGGTGCGCTGGACTGGCTGCTTAAGCGGCCAGTCCGGGTAACCATGGAGAATATTGAAGCCAGAGGCTCTAAATGCGTGCGGTCTAAAATTTTCCGCGCACAAACCCCCGGTATTCACCGGGGGCTATCATGAATCAAAGCGCGAACAATACGAATTACGGTAAATACTCGTGCATGCATTGATCACAGCCCCCGGTGAATACCGGAGGTTTGTTTGATGGAAGTTTTTAGACCGCACGAGTTTTTAACGGGATTGGTATAAGCGTCCGCGTATTTATCGCAAGTCGTGTGACTTATGCGTTGTAGCGCGCATCTGTTAGCCGCAATCGCGGACATATTCACGCCAGTAGTAGCAGTGCGGAGAACATGACGACCCAGATCAGGTCGAGGAAGTGCCAGTACATCACCACGTATTTAACGGGGTTGGCATTTTCATGATCGTAGCGAGCGCGGTGGGCATTGATGGTGGTGATGACCAGAGGAATGATGCCGCCGACCACGTGCAACGCATGGAGCACGATGAGGCAGAACACGAGGCCGTAGAGCCGAGTGGACACGTCGGCGTCGTTATGGGTGGCGAGCAAATCGTAGAGCGCGGGGCCTTGCACAAAGAGGAACAGGATCGCCAGGCCGAGGGTAAGGATCAGGCCTCGCCGGAAATTTCCCTGACGTTCGCGTTGCAGACTCGACAGCGCGAACTGCGCGGTGACCGACGAGAGCAACACGATGATGGTACTGCCCCACAACAACACGGGCATGTCCAACGTGCCCGGCGGCGGTGCCTGATTTCCCGTGATGCGAATCAAGGCATAGGCCGCGATGCCCGCAATAAACAACACCGTCAGCGATAGCAAAAACAGCATCATGCCGAATGTGCCGGTGCCGGGTGGTAGGTGGCGTTGGTTCATCGATTGCCTGGTGGATCGAAAGCCTGTGGGTTATTGTCCGGCGGCTTCGGCATCTGATTGGATCATTTCAACCGCAGCGGCATCGACCTCGGGCGTGTAGGCTTTGGAGTCCATCAGGGCAAACCCGATGAACAACGCGACGAACGCGAACGAAGCAACGAGGACCAGGCCGTTGAACGGACTGTCCCAACGCAGGTGCATGAAATAGAGACAGACCAGTGCCGCCTTGACGACGGCAATGGCCAAGGCCAGGGCGAGATTGAAATCGCCGAGCTGGACGTAAGTCGCACCGACGGTGGCAAAGGTGAGCACGATCAGGATCGCGAAGATGGTAAACAGCATGGAGAACGGCACGACGTGCGGGCCGTGATGGCTGTCATGGTCTTCGTGATCTTTGTGACCATTGTGGTTGTCGGTGGCGTCAGGTGTCGTGGTATGTGACATGGGAATATCCGGGTATGCGTAATTCGTTAGGCGTGAGTCGGGTTTCGTGAGTCGCGAGTCGAAAGTCGAAAGTCGTGATTGATTCGTACGCCGCGCCGTCTTGCGAATCACGATTCACGACTGGATGTACTCAATGTGTTAATGGATCAAGTAAAGAAGCGGGAACAGGAAGATCCAGATGAGGTCGACCAGGTGCCAATAGAGTCCGACCAGATCGATGGGTGTGTAATAGCCGGGGCCGAAGATGCCTTTGGGCACTTTGCAAAACATGAGCCAGGCAATGACGCCCATGCCGACGAGCACATGGAAGGTGTGCAGGCCTGTCATGAGGAAATAGATCTGGAAGAACTGGTGGATTTTCTGGCGATCCTTGAGCGGGACGATTTCTTTGGAAACCGAATGCCCGTCACCATGTCCGCCGCCGTGAGCATCGGCATGACCCGCATCAGCGGCAGCTTCGCCATGGGCACCATGCTCATCGGTACCGTCGGCTGCGTGATCATCGGCATGACCAGCATCGGCGGTCTCACCCGCAATCACCGGTGCGACCATCCAATCAGCCACAACACCCGCAGGCCCATCTGGTGCCAACGCAATGCTCGTACGCTCAGCCCCTCCCACAATTTCCCCTGCAGTTTCCCCTGTAGTTTCTCCGGCAACTTCAACACTGGCATCGCTTGTGCCGTGATCGGCTGCGCCATGGTCGGCAGCGGTCTGTTCGATGGTGGCATGTTCGTCGACAGCACCATGATCGCCATCGGCTTCGCCATGGGCTGCTTCGGCGGGTGCGACGTAATCGGGATGGTGTTCGTTGAGATCGCCCACGAAAAGATGGTGATCCCACTTGGCTTTGTATTCGAATGTTTTGACCACCAGGAACCCGCAGCCGCCGAGCAAGGTCAGCCCCATGAGAATGAAGGTGGCTTTGGTTCGCCCGAGTTGTGCGGTGCGCACGGCCCAGGCCATGGTGAATGAACTGGTGATCAGGAAGATCGTGTTGATGAAGCCGAAGTCTTTGTTGAGAGCGGTGTGAGCGTAGGCAAACACTTCGGGATGGTTACCGCGCCAGACGGAATAGGCACAGAACAATCCGCCGAACATGAGGATTTCGGTGGCCAGAAAGACCCACATGCCGAGCTTGGCCGAACTGAGTTGTTGTTCGGGCGTTTCGAAATGGTGAGCCAGATGCGGTGGACCATGGTGCTCGTGATCGTCGTGACCGGCGTGGCCTGTGTGATCGTCAGTGTGTGAATCGGTGACCTGCGTCATGTATATATCCTGTTTTTAGTCCACAGATTTTCACCGATTGGATCAGATTTTTAAGGCCGTCAACAGACATTTGCTATTCAAACACGCGTTGATCGACGTGACCTGATTGTCGCAAATAGACTGCCTTGACTTAGACCACGCAAACACGCTTTCGCAAATCTGTGTAAATCGGTGCCAATCTGTGGAAAAAAATTGTGCCTCTGTGTCTTAAATGCCTATGTGGTTTTCTGATGCTCGATTTTAATGCCCGGTACCCAGTTGTTGGCGGGCGGCTTCACGCTCTTCGGGCGTGCGCTGGACCCAGCCTTCTTCGGGGCTGACGTATTTCCAACCGGAGTAGTCATACGGTTCTTCCGCGGTCGGCTCGGCATGGAAGTTGGCTGTCGGTGGTGGCGAGGTCGTGTGCCATTCCAAGGTGTTACCACCCCATGGATTGGCCGGGGCTTTCTTGCCGGTTCGCAACGCCACGATCCAGGTCAGCAACACGATGATCATGCCCGCACCCATGGTGTACGCCCCGACGGTCGACACCTGGTGATAGAATTCAAAATGTTCAGGATACGACGCATAGCGACGCGGCATGCCCTGCGACCCGGCGATGAACTGGATAAAGAACGCCAGTTGGAAACCGATGAACGCGATGATGCCGCCCAAGTTGGACCAGAAGACGTTATACATTTTGCCGAACATTTTCGGGAACCAGTGATACACGCCAGCGAGGAACGCGAACAGGGTCGAGCCCATCATGACGTAATGGAAGTGAGCCACCACGAAATAGGTGTCGTGGAAATGGATGTCGGTCGACAAGCAACCCAGGAACAATCCGGTCAACCCGCCGATCGTGAACAGCCCGATGGTAAACAGGATGTAAATGAACGGGGTGGTGATGCGGATATCGCCCTTGTACATCGTGGCGATCCAGTTGAAGGTTTTGATCGCCGAAGGCACCGCCACGAAAAACGTGATCAGGCTGAACACCGCATTGGTCAAAGCAGACTGGCCACTGGTGAACATGTGGTGGCCCCACACGAGGAACCCGAGGAACGCAATTGCCAGCGAACTGATCGCGATGAACTTGTAGCCGAAGATTGATTTGCGTGAGTGAACCGACACGACTTCACTGATGATGCCCAGTGCCGGCAGGATCATGATGTACACCGCCGGGTGCGAATAGAACCAGAAGAAGTGTTGGTACAACACCGCATCGCCGCCGAGCGCCGGGTTAAAGATACCCACGCCCAAGGTTTTTTCTGCGATCAACAGCAGTAACGTGATCGCCAGCACCGGCGTCGCCAGGATCTGGATGATCGCTGTCGCATACAACGCCCAGAGGAACAACGGCAACTGGAACCAGCCCATGCCCTTAGGTCGCAACATGTGCACCGTGGCGATGAAGTTCAAGCCCGTCAGGATCGAGGAAAACCCGAGGATAAACGCCCCGAATGTCGCAGCAACCACCGCGCTGTTTTGCGTCGTCGTCGAGTACGGCGTGTAGAACGTCCAACCGGTTTCCAAGCCACCCGGGCCCCAGATTTCAATCATGCCTGGGTAAAACGAATTGATGATGCCTTTGCTAAGCACCCAGACGAAAAACAAACCGCCGAGCACCCAGAAATAGAAGCTGAGCAAGTTCAAACGCGGGAAGGCCACGTCCTTGGCCCCGAGCATGATCGGCAACACCATGTTGCCCAGAATCGCCGGAATCGCCGGGATGATAAACAGGAATACCATCACCGCTCCGTGCAGCGTGAACGCCTGGTTATAAAAATCCCACGCGTTGTTCATCGCCTCGGTCGTGCCCGCTTCAGCGCCACCAATAAACGATGGCTCGGGATTCCACAATTCGCTACGCAACAGGATCGCGAACAAACCGCCCAGGCCATACGCGCTCATCACGCCGACCATGTACATCAGTCCGATGCGTTTGTGGTCCACGGTGAACATCCACGACTTGATGCCCTTGGTGGCATTGATGTAGTTCACTTCGCCGCCACCACCGCCGGATGACGAAGGTGAATGCGGGGAAGAAGGCGGTGTAATAGGGGGCGTGGTGGTGCTCATGATCGGATTCTATTTTCTAAAGTCTGTGAATCTGTGGTCTGATGGCGGATCGCGTTTTCCTGTCTACCACTTGTTCAAACGATTGACGATGCAATACGGGATTCAACCCGGCTCAATCAGTCACGGTATGTATCAGCATGGGCTCGATGTTTCCAGCATCTTGACGCCCTGGACTTACTTAATCATTCCACGGCAGCAGCGGGTGTTTCCGCCGCATCAGGCCAAGCCTCCATCGGCTTGGGACCTTTGTCGCTGAGGGTTTTCATGTATTCGATGATCGCGGTGATCTCGTCTTCGGTAATGTTGCCCTGCATCGATGACATGATGTTGGAATAACCTTCATGCAATTTCGCGCCGGGATTTAGAATCGATTCTCGAATGTAATTCTCATCTGCCAGAACCGAACCGCCGCCGACCAACGGCTGCTTGTATCCAAACATGTCTTTCCATGTGGGGCCGTTACCTGCACCACCATCCACGGTGTGACATTGTTTACAGCCCTTGGCCGTGTACAGGTATTTACCACCCTCTGCCGGCGGCATTGTGCCCAGAATATCAGCCTGTTTTGTCACCCATTCCTGAAACACGCTAGGCTCACGCACATACACCCGTGCCCGCATCATGCTGTGATTGGTCCCGCAATATTCCGTGCAATAGAGATCGAAATAGTCCAGCCCCAGTTCTTTGTCTAACAACTTGTCATCCGCAGACACCCCTTCGGTTCGTATCGGGGCATTCGCAATCGCCTGGAACCATGTCCAGTTAAAGCGCCCAGGCACGACATCCTTTTTCGTACGAAACGCAGGGATGAACAGACTGTGGATCACGTCATCGCTCGACAACACCAATCGCACCGGCGTGTCTTTGGGCACCACCAGATGCGAACTCACCGCGCCATTGGGATACACAAAATCCCAACTCCATTTCCGCGATTTCACGCGAATTTCATACGCATAGTCGGGGACTGTGGCCATATCCACGAACCCGGTGAAGCCGTAATAGAAAATCACCAGGAAAATGATCGTCGGAATGATCGACCAGAACAGTTCCAGCGATGTCGAGTGGGCTGGCGCACCTTGTTGCACATAGCCCGGACGATGGCGATATTTCCAGATGAACCAGATCATCGCAACCATGATGATGACGAATGCCACCGTGCACGACCAGAACGTAAATGCGTACGTCCAGTCGATGTCCGCCGCATAGGTCGATGCCTGCGGGGGCATCCCCAGATTGCCGCTGCCAATTTGTGCCAGTGTCGATAATACGTGCATGAATCTGAATCCGGTTTCTATTTTTAAGAGGCCGCGAATAAACGCGAATGTTCGCCAATGTTTTTAGCTGCCGTTTGCCATCGTACGATGCTGCTCAATGTGTGACACGTTTGCCTTTTCATCGTCGTGCCAAAATCTACCCTTTTGCTTTTTAATCACCAACCGATTCGCCCCAATCTGATCTGCGTCTATTCGCGTCCATTCACTTCTAGTCACATCTATTCACATCCATCGGCGGCTAAATGTTTTTCATCCACTCAAACCACCGCAGGCTTGCCACCATCACCCCCACCCCCACCATTTTTTCCCTCAGCCTCTACATTGGCCTCACGTCGACGCCATTCACGCCACAGCGCCAAGCCGATCCCCCCGCCCAGCACCAGCACCGTCAACCCGCCCCCCAATCGCATGATCCCGACGGCCGTGGCGGTATAACTGCCCGACTCAGGATCATATTGGAAACAGGTCAGTAAAAACTGATCCATCAATGAGCCGACTTTGCCTTCGCCTGCCTCGACCATCGACAAACGCAACGTGCGTGAATCGAATTTCACCCCGAACAGGTATCGACTCAAACGGCCGTCAGGCGTCACAATCATGATCGCCGACGGATGAGCATACTGATCCTGCTTCGCATTGTATTGATATCGCCAGCCCGCTGCTTGCGATAATTGCTCAATATTGGCCTGATCCCCGGTCAAAAAATGCCACCCCTGTGACGCCAGCGACATCTTGGCGTCATCGCCCTTGGTTAATTCCGCCAGGTACGATTTCTTCTTCGCCAGTGCCAACTCCGAGCCTTCGCCCGGATCGATGCTCACTGTCACGATTTCAAATTCATCGCCCGGCAACCAGCTCAAATCCTTCACACTCACCAACAGCCCGTTGAGCATTAAACTGCACAGCATCGGGCATTCGTAATACCCCAGGTTCAACACCACCGGCTTGCCACGATTGAAATAATCACCCAAACGCACCAGCTTGCCATATTCATCCCGAAATTCCAGATCCAACGGCAACATGTCGTCCAGTTTCTGGTCCACCCCCACCAATGCCAGTTCATCAGGCATTCGCGCCGCCAGATCCGTCTTCGCCTGCCCACCTTCTCCAGCATCCGCATCCAAACCCACATCCTGCGGACGAGGCCCCGATTCAGGTCCAAATCCCCACGCTACCCCCGCCTCCAACATCACGCACAACCCCAAGGCCAAGGCCATACCCATAGCCAACCCCACCGCGCTCCCCGCTGGGGCCGTCCCCCTCAGGTTGTCCGATCCGTCATGCATCATCATCATTCACCATCCCCGCCACAGTTGTCCCACGATTACACCGCGATGGCCCCACTCAACACTTAATCCCCGCTAATCTCCGCACCCTACCGTTCCAAATCTTGGGATCTAGCACCTAGATTCTAGCCTCCCCAAAACTACTCCGCCCCATTTTTTTCCACCACACGCTTCATCGCCACGTCGATCGGAATCGTCGCTTTGCCTGCGGCCTGATCCACCCAGCGATATTCCTTCAAATGCGCCGCTTGCGATTGTTGCAAATCAACCAGCTTCTGATTCGCCTGGCCACTGTCTTTTCGGGCTCGCTCGCTACTTTGCACACGGTAAAACCAGCCCTGAATCAGCAGCACCGACGACAACACCAGGATCGCGGACATCACCGAGATCGTGCCGATCACCGCCATGTTCATCCCGCCGTGAACCTCATCGGTTTCCGTCAGTCGTTCGTGTCCGTTACCAGTTGTCGCATGTGTATCCATAATTAACCTCAATCCCCCACCCCCCTACGTTTTCCCCGGGTCATACCGAGACACCCCCACACCCCCCCCACATTTCCCCCGCAAAATTGTCCCCCGCCTCTACTATTAACTTTTAACTTTTAACTTTTAACTTTTAACTTTTGACTTTTGACTTTTAACTCAAACCCATCAATACAGGTTCTCGTGGTTCAACGTATCGGCCATCCGCGGGTCGCGCTGCACCACCAGGCTATGCTTGCTAGCCAGTCGTAACGCACCGATGCCGAACACCGCCAACACGAACGCAAACGTACCGATTTCAATCAACCCGAACACCGGCCCCGAATTCGGGCCGATCTCAGGCATCACCAGCCAGTACATGTCCGTGTAGTGCATCACGAGCATCCAGATCGCGAAAAACGCCAAGGCTTTGCGACTGCGTTTCACATGTCGTGACAACAACCCCAAAAACGGAAACATGAAATGTCCGAACAGCAGCAACAGAATGATGCATGCCCATCCGTTGGTTTGGCCGTCCACCATCGACACGCCGCGATGCTGTAGCCACATCACCGTTTCCGGCAACGATGCATACCACAGCAACATGTATTGGCTGAATCCCACATACGTCCAGAAAAACACAAACGCGAACAGCAATTTACCCAGGTCGTGATAGTGTTCCACCGTCACCGATGTTTTCACAAAACCGCAGGCCTGCAATCCCAGGAAAATCAGGATCAGGGCCGCAAACGTCGAGATCACCGTCCCCGCAAAATAGTACACGCCGAACATCGTCGAATACCAGTGCGGATTCAGACTCATCATCAGATCAAACGCCGCGAACGTGAACGTCAGGGCAAAGATCAACGCGATCGGGGCCGACCATTTTTCCAACTTCTGCGTGATCAGGTAATCGCCCGTGCGGTCGACGGCCAACGAGTTACGCAGATACCACCATGCGATCGAGGTCCAAACCACGAAGAAGAATATCCAACGTCCGATGAACCAACCCTGGCTAAGCCAAGGCCGTTTCTTCATCGTGAAATCGTCGAGCACTTGATGCGGGAACACCCAGTCGCCCGCGGCATTCTGCACCACATGAATTTCTAATCCGTGATCGGCAACCGCGCCATGCCCGTCGCCATGCCCCGCCGCATCATGCGCATCATGCCCCGCTTCATCATGTCCCCCCGCATCGTGGCCCGCATGATCGTGGCCCGCATGTTCATCTTCCCCGTGTCCGGCTTCGGCTGCCACCAACGCGATCACCGTTTCTCGGCCCACCGCATCGACATACACCTCGGCATCACCATGCTCTGCCGCATCCGCATGCGCCCCGACCAACGCGCTATCGGGCTGGGCCCACGGATACAGTTTCCCGTGGCCACTGATGACCGAGATCGCGATTGGTAAAAACAGAATCGCCACCACCCGGATATTCGCGGCCATGATTTCCGCAGGCCGACGCACAATTGGCGCCCAACCGGCCCGGCACAGATGCGTGATAAACACGAAGAACAGGCTGCCCATTGACAGGCTGAACACAAAGGCGAACGCAATCAGATACGCCAACAGAAAACGATGGACGCCATCGCCTTCCATCATGGTCGCAGGAATCACGGCCACCGCAGCGCCCACCAACGCCACAATATACAGCCACAGGTCTTTCGCACCGCGACCGCCCGGCGCTGATTCGCCTGACAGGAAACATTTCTCGTTGGGATCAATATGCGTTTTCATAGTCTATGTCTTACGCCCCACCACATTAAACACCACGCTTGTCACGTTTAGCTTTTAACTTACTGAATCTTGTCACGCTTGTCGGCAGGCACATCATCCAGCGTCGCATTCTGGCTCAGTTGCAACGCTCGCACGTAGGCCACGATTGCCCAACGGTCGGCGGTCGGAATCTGCGCCGCATAACCCGGCATCGTCCGGATCCCGTTACGGATCGTGTTATATAGATGCCCCGCTTCACGATCGCCCAGCGTCGTGATGTCCGTCGGCTGCGTCCAACCATTGCTCGCTTGTTTCAATTCGGTCGCCCGCACATGAACCATCCCATTGCCCAGGCCATCCGCACCGTGACAAGGCGAACAATAAATCAAAAATCGTTCCTGACCCCGTTGCAACAACGCATCATCCACCACCACCTGCTCAGGGAATCCTTTGAAATAGCTCACCGACCACGCATCGCCCTCTTTGCTCATCGTGAAACCGCGATCGTAGTGATCGTCGCCTTCCAAATGGCCACGGGCAACCGTACCGGCTACCGGTGGACGCATCGATCGGCCATCGGCAAAAATCGGCGACGGTGATTGCGTTTTGTACTTCGGCTGATTGTCCATGTCCTGGAACAAATGCACACGCGGCTTGGTCGAGGTTTTCGAACGAGCACGTGACACCAAGGCCAACGGTACCGTCGCTAAACAAACCAACAACACGATGCCCGACACCATCTGCCATGGCATCGACCGCAATCGCAGTTGCTTCTTCAACCGACTCGGCGTCGGGATCAACCATTCTTGGGCGTGTTTATCCATAATTCGTGGTTCAGACTTCGCTTTTCCTAAATTCAACGTACCAACCCCCCACCCCCCCCACATTTTCCCCCGCAAACCTTCGCCGCTTCTGGCCTACCCCCCCACATTTCCCCCGCATGCTTTGCCGCTTCCGGCTTACCCCCCCCGCATTCCCCCGCACGCCCCCTGCAAAACTGTCCCCCGTCCTCAACTTTTAACTTTTAACTTTTAACTTCTGACTTCTGACTTCTGACTTCTGACTTCTGACTTCGACTGGCGAGCCTTCGACTCGCCCTTAATCCCACACTTCTTCGATCGCTTCGGCCCCGGCATCGAACAGGAACTGCTGCGTCTTGTCTTTATCAAACTGGTCATCGTCCGCGTCGATCACGATGAAAAATTTATCCTGCGTCGCTCGACGGAATCGGTCGCTCTTGAACAACGGGTTGTAGTGCATCGGCAAGTTGTTGAGCCGTAGCATGCCCAACACGATTGCAAACGCAGTGAACAGAATCGTTGTCTCGAACAGAATCGGGATATTGGCAGGCAATGAAAACAGCGGCTTACCACTGATCAAAAACTGATAACCCTGCAAGGATACCGGCGCGCCCTCGGGCGTGATCGCGTTGCTGAAATAAACCAGCGACGCACCAAAGGTTAATCCGATCAATCCGCCACACAGCGCGATCCACGGCAATTTCGTCGGCTTCATGCCCATGGCCCGATCGATATGGTGGATCGGAAACGGCGCGTGCACGTCAAAATTCTTGAAACCCGCGTCGCGCACCTTTTCGGTCGCCGCGAACACCGACGTCACGTCTTCAAATTCGGCCATCAGCCCGATCAACTGGGCGGACTCTTCTTTAACAGGGGTTACGGTACTGCTCATTAGTGGGCCTCCCCATCTTTCGTGCCGCCGTCGTGACCATCACCGTGACTGCTGCTGTGATCGTCACCATGATGATGCGGATGGGCCTGGGGCAACACGCTCTTGACTTCAGCCATCGCCACTGCCGGCAGGAATCGCAGGAACAGCAGGAACATGGTGAAGAACAACCCGAAACTGCCCAGCAGCATCAGATAGTCAATTTTGGTTGGCACAAACGTCGCCCAGCTTGAGGGCAGGAAGTCGCGGTGCAAACTTGTCACCGTAATCACGAACCGTTCGAACCACATGCCCACGTTCACGCACATCGCACTGAACATCAGTACCCACAAATTATTTCGCAAGGCTTTGAACCACATGAACTGCGGGCCGCACACGTTGCACAGGAACATCGTCCAGAAGGCCCACTTGAGCGAGCCCATCGGCCGATTCATGAACACGAATTGTTCGTAGTGGTGACCGCTGTACCAGGCCACGAAAAATTCCGTGGCATAGGCATACGATACGATCAACCCGGTCGCCAACATGACCTTCGCCATGTTTTCCAGGTGCCGCATCGTGATGATTTCTTTCAAGCCGAAGAACTGTCGCGCGGGCACGGCCAAGGTGATCACCATCGCGAACCCGCCGAACACCGCACCGGCGACGAAATACGGCGGGAAGATCGTCGTGTGCCAACCCGGTAGCTGGGCCACTGCGAAGTCGAAACTCACGACGCTATGCACGCTCAACACCAACGGCGTGGCGATCGCGGCCAACAATAGATAAGCCCGTTCAAACCGCACCCAGTGTCGGCTCGAACCGTTCCAGCCCAGGCTGAAAATGCCGTACAAAACCTGACTGGTTTTGCTCGTCGCACGGTCACGCAACGTCGCCAGGTCAGGAATCATGCCCACGTACCAGAACAGGATCGACACGGTGGCATAGGTCGACACGGCAAACACGTCCCACAAAAGTGGCGATCGCATCTGAGGCCACATCGCCATCTGGTTCGGTATCGGGAATAGCCAATAGGCAAACCACGCCCGCCCCACGTGTAATGCTGGGAACAAGCCCGCACACATGACCGCGAAAATCGTCATCGCCTCGGCAAATCGGTTGATACTCGTGCGCCAGTTCTGTCGGAACAGAAACAGGATCGCACTGATCAGCGTGCCCGCGTGGCCGATACCCACCCAGAACACGAAGTTGACGATCGGAAAGCCCCACGACACCGGCGTATTGTTGCCCCAGATACCCGTGCCGGTCACCAACAGATACACAATCGTAAATTTCAGCAGCGCCAACAAAAACAACGCCGCCGCAAATGCCACCCACCACGCCTTGGGCGTTTTCTTGATCGGGAACAGTGCCAGTTGCGTCACCTTTTCGGTCACGCTGGCAAAATCATTATCGCCGGTCACCAACGGCGCCCGCTGTCGCGGATCGTCTGACGTATTGTCGATCTCAGGCGAATCGATACCGCCCATGCTGTTGCGCACCGCATCTGGATCGGGCAATTCGGGGAAACTGGATTCGCGGGTCATCGTGGTCATATCAGTTCAATTTCAACATTTTTAGCCGCAGATAAACGCAGATGGACACAGATCAGAAATCAGACAAGCACGCCATCTGATTCCCAATTTTTCTTTCGTCACCACTGTATCACTCGACTACTTTCATATTTTTCCAATGCCAAACAATTTGGTTTCCAAAACATCAATTGCCCCCACCACATCCAACCTGTTTTATTTAGCCGTATTTCTCTGTGTTCATCCGTGTTTATCTGCGTCCATCTGCGGCTCATTTTCTATCGCTTGCACTGACTTAATGCTTATCGCCTTCGTGCTTGTCTTTTTTATCTTTATCGCCGCCGAACACGGGAATGTGGGCAAAACCGGCGGGGGTCTTCTTCATCCCTTCGGGACGATTTCGCAATCGGGCCATGTGTTTCGTGCGCGGACGACTGTTTAGTTCTTCGAGCAATTTGTACGAACGCGGGTTGCTGTGATTTTTCCAGACCCGGCTATTTGGATCGTTCAGGTTGCCAAACACAATCGCATCGGTCGGGCATGAAGATTCACAGGCGGTCGTGACTTCACCATCGCGTACCAGTTCATCGCTACGGCCGTTTTTGCCCTGGGCAAATTCGTTCTTCGCGGTGATCTTCGAATCCTGGATTCGCTGCACGCAGTACGTGCATTTTTCCATCACACCACGCATACGCACCGTCACGTCCGGGTTGAACACCATCTGCGTGATCTGGTTGATCACCGCGTTCTGTTGCGTATCGGGTATTCCCATCCAAGGCTGGGCATCGTCATTGGGATTTCGTGCTTCGGTGTTGCTGGTCGCACCCTTGGCATGCCAATCAAAATAGTTGAACCGTCGCACTTTGTACGGGCAGTTGTTCGAACAATACCGCGTGCCCACGCACCGGTTGTACACCATGGTGTTCAACCCTTCGGTATCGTGAACCGTCGCCGCCACTGGGCAAACCTGTTCGCATGGGGCATTTTCACAATGCACGCACATCACCGGCATCGCCACCGCATCTGGATCTTCCACCGAACCCTTGAAGTAACGGTCGATGCGTAACCAGTGCATTTCGCGATTGGTGATCACTGCCTCACGGCCGACCACGGGAATATTGTTTTCTGCCTGACATGCCACCACGCAAGCGTTGCAGCCGATGCAGGTATTCATGTCGATCGACATGCCCCACGCATGCGGATCATTAAACGCCGTCGGCCCATCAGGATGTTTCGCAGGCGTTTCAAACGGTGGATCGTACAACTGCAAACTCAGATCGCCATGGTGTCCGCGATGGAACAGATGCGAATCTTTTTTATACGCTTCGAGGGTGCCGTCTTTGACCACATACCCACTGCCGTCGATTTTACCGAATCGTTTATCACGTCCCCATTGCCCGACCTCGTCGATCAGGAAATGATCCTGGGTGCTTGCCAATCGGAACGTGCGGCCGGTCTTTTTCGCTTTCGCCGACGCCAGCGCCATCGCCGCAGTCGTTCGTAGCGGATACACATCCACGCCCACGCCGTTGCCCACGCTGCCGGCCATCGTTCGGCCGTAGCCCAACTCGACCACGGCCGTCCCCTTGGCCAGCCCCGGCATGATATACACCGCCAACTCGACAGCGGCTTTACCGTTGGTCGTCGTCACCGACAACAGGTCATCATTGGAAACACCCAGCGCGTCAGCGTCGGCTTTGCTCAGCAAAACGCCGCGGTCCCACGTCAATTTCGTCATCGAATCCGGCGCTTCGATCAGCCAGCCGTTGTTCGCATATCGCCCGTCGTATGTCCCGCCACCGGTGATGAACACCAGTTCCAGTTCATTCGACCCGCCGGCACTATCGAGCAGTTTGATCGCGTCGGACGACACGGTCACCGACGCGGGCTTGGCCGCGGTGCCTGCGACGAATCCATCGTGAATCGCCTGACGCCAACCGGGCTCGGTCATCGCCAGCGTTCGTCGAACCAGATCGTATCCTGCATGCGTCTTGCCATCGACCAACTGCGCGACCAATTCAATCGCACTGCGACCGCCCCACATGGGCAGGATCAAGGGCTGCTGAATCGTCACGGTCCCGTCATAGGCCAGGCCGTCGCCCCAACATTCAAAATGATGCGCCCGCGGTAAATGCCAGGAACACGCAGCACTCGTTTCGTTCACGTAATCCGACAGGTGAATGCTCACCGTCGCTTTGCTCAGCAGATCGGCAAAACCCAGATCGGCCGGGGCATCGAATCCTGGATTGCCACCCAGAATCACCAGCGTGTCCACATCACCGTCGGCCAACAGTTTCGACAATTCGCTGATCGCCGCCACATGGCTACGACCCTCATCATCGCCGGCTGGCAGATATTCAACGGTTTTACCCACCGCGCCGATCGCGGTGTTGAGCTTCGCGGCCAACGCGTGCACCTGGGCTGGTTGCGATTCGCCCACGGCCACCACGCCCGCACCCGGATTCGATTTCAGGTCACTGACCAGCAGCGCCACCCGATCGGCTTCCATCGCTTCCAAACCATGTTCACGAGCACCAGCCACGCCCAATCGCGAGGCCACCGCTTCGAGAATCACGCCCACACGCGATGGCTTGGCAGGTATCCGAATATCGGCCGCCGCACCCGTGTTGGTGAACCGCGCTTCGATCGCATACGTTCGACTCGATTCCCCGTGATCAACGTTCCGTCGGCTCGCGGCCCAGTCCTTGGCATAACGACCCGCCGCTGGATTGCCACCTGAAAACGACAGGAAATCACCGTCGAAAAACGCGATGATCTTCGCCTGATCCAGTTTCAGTCGCGGACGAACTGTCTGACCGAACGCCAGTTTCATCCCGGCGGTTTCGTTATCGCTGTTCACAGGCTCGTACACGAACCATTGCTTGGCTGCGGCGGGATAGGCCTTGGCAAACGCCTGTCGCAAGCGCGTCATCGTCGGACTGCTCGTCCGCTCGCTGAGCACTGCCAGCTTTTTACCACCATTAGCACGCAGCGCTTCAAAATACGGCCCGGCAAATCGTTCAAACGCAGACCACTCGCTCGCGGCACGACCCTTTTCAACCACCACGCGGCTGCGCTGCGGATCGTACATTCCCAATGTCGATGCCTGGGCCCAACTGCTGGTCACGCCTTTGCTGAACGGATGATCCGGATTGCCTTCGACTTTGATCGGGCGACCGTCAAAACTACGCACCAGCATGGGTTCAGCGACGCCGCCGATTTCCATCATGGAAGCGAAATACTGAGCCACGCCCGGCGTCGAACCCTCAGGCCGACGCGCGTAGGGTCGCACTTCCTGTTCGGGCCAACGTCGGCAACCCGCGCCGCCGGTCGCCAGACCAGCCAGCGCCATCGACGCGCCCATCAATTTCAAAAAACCACGACGCGACACATCGCCATCTTTCAACAGCGCGTCCGGATCGTAGCCGGTAAATTCCTGTTCCAGGCGTTCACGCACCGCAGGCGATTCCCCCAGCTCCGCCAAGCTGCGCCAATACGTCTGACCGTCAGATTGTCCGTCTTGTTTTTGAATCACGCTTACCTGTCTTTGCTAAACAATTCACCACCCCCCCCACGCCCCCCACGCTTTCCCCCGCACATTTCCCCCCCGCATGTTTCCCCCGCAAAACTTCCCCCTCACAAAACTGCCCCCGTCCCCACTTTTAACTTTCTACTTTTAACTTTTTACTCAAAACTTTTTACTCAAAACTCATCGATGGCATCGCGAACAACTGGTCATGTATGCCGCGTCATGCACGCCATATTTCTTTTTCAGATCCAGACCCAACGCCAATTGTGGCTGACCCGCATCCACCTGGGCGTCCCACGTCATGTTCGTGATCTGATCACGCGGCCGCAGGTGTTGCTCTGGATTACGATGGCATTCGATACACCAGCTCATGCTCAGATTCTTGGCCTGTCGCACCACGTCCATCGTGTCGACTCGGCCGTGACAGGTCACGCAGCCCACGCCTTTGTTGATGTGCGCTGAGTGATTGAAATACGAATAATCCCCTAAATCGTGGATCTTTTTCCATTCCATCGGCTTGCCGGTCGCATGGCTGTCACGCACTGGGGCCAACGTCACCTTGTCATTGTGAATCGTGCTGTGACAATTCATACACGTCTGCGTCGGCGGGATCGCCGCGAAACCGGCGGACTCCACCGTCGTGTGACAGTATCGACAATCCATGCCCAAACGACCCGCATGCAACGCGTGGCTAAACGGCACGGGTTGTACCGGCGCATAACCGACGTTCAGCGTCGTTGGATTCAATGCATAACCCACCAACGAAGGAACATACACCGCGCCGCCAGCACCTAAAATCAGCACCAGGGGTAACAGATAATTAATCCACGCCGGGAATACGAATTTTTGACTAGAACCCTGAATCGTAACGTCCAACCCATATAAAACGTTGCAAACGAATTCAAACGAAATCAGCCTTCAACATGCCAATCGGCATAACCAATTCCGCCGCGCTGTACCTCCAACGCAACCCCCCTACACCCCGAAACAGGTCCCGTCCCAACTTGCCCCCAACGGTCCTCCCCAACCTCTCCCCCCAACATGCCTCAGATGAATTCACTGATGACTTGCAAGAGTGTAATCATTTCAATCTACGTTTGCATCGGCTCATCCGACTTTTCCACTCCAAATTGTTACCGGCCTCATTTTTCCACCGCTCACTCGCCACACTTTTTCCACCACTTCCCTCATTTTTTTGCACCACCACGACCTCAACCGCGAAAACGAAATCCCACCCCACTACCGCTCACCGGCCACCCATCGATCCCGCCTATCCCCCAACTGCACCACAACCCCCCCCCCCACATTTCCCCCAGCATTCCCTCCCACGTTCCCCCCCATATTCCCCCCCACGCTCCCCCCCGCACTTCGCTCGATATTTTTCCCCGCTTCGTCCACCGCTTCGCCCCCAGCTTCTTCGCTCTGCTGCTTGCGGCTTAGCGCATTTTCCCCACCCACCACCACCCACGCCACACGATCGGGCGGCAACACAAAACCCACCGATTGCAAATCATGCCGAATCCCCACCGGCAAGGCCACCACGTCCACTTCCAACACCTGCGCCGCCTGGCCATCCACGGTCACAACCACCCCGCCTTCAACCTCACCCTCCTCCCACACACCCGCACCCACCCCATCCCACACCAACAGCACCCCCACCCACCCACCATCACCACTGCCACCCCCCACCACCTCAAACATCCGCGCTTCCGAAATCCCCCCCCACGTTC